>CALVRU010000027.1 GCA_944358775.1 uncultured Bacilli bacterium
TAAACTATTTGACCCCTATTCAATATAAAAATACCTATTATGTGAAATAATTGTCCACTTTTTCTTGACCTATGCAGCTATCTTTAACTCTCTTAATCCCTCTTGTAAAATATTTCTACTCGCATTGTAATCCCTTTCTATCTTTGTCTTACAAACTGGACAAATGTATTCTCTTTTTCCATAATCTTTCATGGTGGCATCTTTATATCCACATTCACTACAAATTTGACTACTTGGATAGTAGGTAGATATTTGATGAAATGTCTTCCCACTCCATTTACATTTGTACTCTATTGTTTGTAAGATTGTTTGAAAACTAACATTGCTAATACTCTTTCTTACACTTTTTGGATTATTTTCTTTGGATAGCATCTCTTTTACTTTTAATCTTTCGACTAATATAATTTCTTTTCCTTTTAATATCTTAGATACAACTTCTTCTAAATATTTCTTTCTTGCATTTTTGAGTTTCCGATAAAGTTCTTCTATTTTTTTTAAAGTTTTATTATAGTTTTTGCTTCCTTTTTTTCTTCTGGATAACTCTTGTTGATATCCCTTTATTCTTCTTTCATATTTCTTTAGAAAATCAGCATTCTTATAATATTCTCCATTACTAGTTACAACCATGTTTTTGACTCCAACATCAATCCCGATAGCTCGTTTCTCACTCATAACAGGAATTTCTAGTTCTTCTTCTACACAAACACTTACATAGTATTTATATCCTACTTGTTTTATCGTTGCATTTAAAATTCTTCCTGGTAACTTTTGTAACTTTCGATATCCTCTTATTCTTACTTTCTTTAATTTAGGTAAAGTAATTGTTTTTTCTTTCATATCTACTTCAATACTAGCATACTCTTTTCCTTTATAACTACTTCTATTACAATTGGTTTGATAGCTTTCTTTTTCTCCTTTAACATTTGATTATATAGAAATCTTGTACAGCCAAATGTTTTATGAATGAGTATTTCCTGTTCTTTCGTTGGATAAAGTCGAAACTGATAAGCTTTTGTAATTTTCATATGTTGCATCACCTCTTTGGTTAACAAGATTATATAACACGAACACTGTTTGTCAATCATAAATCGTGGGGTATTGTATTACTTTCCTGTTATATAAAAACAGAAATCTGTTATCATAAAATATAGAAAAAAGCGGTTATTATAGTACACTTTCTTGAACAAACAATGCAATTCAGAGTGTAAAAGATTTACGAAAAATTGACAAACATAAAGATCACGATGACTTTGATTTGGAAATATAGTAAATTACCAAAATTAATGATATAATTGAATGGAAAGTATGAGGTGCTGTATGAATGAATTTCAAAAAGAAACTGTAACTAAACTAGTTTATACTTTTGCACAGCGGGCAAATATTACGAATCAAGATCAAATATATGATACTATTAACAAATTGTGTTCAATGAATATAAGTGACTCTATTGATGCTATTTTGGTTTCATTAAATGATTTACTAAATAGAAATATGATAACCGAAGAAGATATTTTTGCAAATGTTGAATCTATTATAAAATTAAACCCTGAACAGTATACATCTGTTAATGATTTGATTGCCAGACTAAATTGGATTAAAGGTATGAATATGGAACATCCAAATATGCCTTTAACAGAAAATCATCAGTTAGTTATTGATGCTTTCGATGAATTCAACGCTTTAATTGAAGGAAGATTTGATTGCTATTATACAGGTGGACTTATGGGCTATTTAGCAACTAATCATGTGTTAGAAAGATATCATGGAGATTTAGACTTATTTATAAATGAACAACAATTAATAACATTAAAAGACTTAATAGATTCCAGTGCAGATTTTGAATTTATTAGTAATATGGCTCATAAAGAAGTTAATGGTCATGAATATAAAATCGTATATAAAGGAACTCCTATGAGTATCGGTTTATTTTTGTTTGAACGACAACCAGATAATAGTATAACTACAAAAGAATATTATTTTGAAAATCAAAATGGTAGTAAACAACTATTTGTTGATGAACATCATTTTTCTAAAGATTATACAGATATGTCATTTTCTAATTTAATAAGATATCATAATGGTATCCCTTATAAAATGATGAGTTTAGAAAGTATTTACAATTCAAAAAAGAATTCACGTCCAAAAGATAGATATGATGCAAGGATTATAAAAGATGATGTAGATATGATGATTGATTACAAACTTGATGTTGAAAGAAAAAATAATTTTACCATAAATCGCAAGGCAATATCAAAATCAGTAGTACATAGAGTTGAAGAACTTATGCAGGAACAAAAAAATAATGACTATAATGAAACTTCTGTGAAAAAAATGTAAATGTATTAAATAATTAATTCTAAATAATTAATACCCAAAAATGGATTATAATGTATGTAGCGATTGATTCATACATCAATTGCCTTTGGTAAAAAGTTGTAGATAACTTCCCCAATGGCACCAGATTAATAGTTACTCAAAATTACGAGTTAATATACTAAAATGCACTTAGTTTGTGCATAAATTGTCTAAAAAGCGAAAAAACGCACAACATTTTAAAAATATTGTGCGTTTTTGTTTACTTTTGCAATTTAATATGATAAAGTTTTATTGAGGTGAAACAATATGAAACCATTTAAAGTTGAAAAGTTACCAATTCAATACAATCTTGATAAAGAATTAATAGTTTTAATTTCGGAAGCTAATTTAAAATATGGAGAATATAAATCGAATTTAAAAAATAGTCAGTTTGATTCAAGATTTTTTTTAGATTCTATAATTTTAAGCGAGAGTTTAAAATCAACCCAGATCGAAGGAACACAAATATCTCAGGATGACATGTATTATTTAAAATACATGCCTAAAACAGATGATAATTTAGAAATTCAAAATTTAAAAAAAGTGATTGATTATGCTAAGAATTATTTGAAAGAAAATGATAAAATAAATATTAAGTTTATAAATAATATTCATAAAATATTACTTGATAGTGTTAGAGGAAACGAAAAAGAACCAGGAAAAATTAGAAATATACAAAACTGGATAGGTCCTAAGGGATGTACTATAGAAGAAGCTATTTTTGTGCCTCCTGCACCAGAAGATGTCCCTATTCTATTAGAAAACTTATTTGATTATATGAACAATGCATATATTGATCCTTTATTTATAAATTTAGCAATTTCTCATTCACAGTTTGAAACGATACACGCATATAGAGATGGAAATGGAAGATTAGGTAGAGCATTGATTCCTATTCAGTTGGCTTTATTAACGGAAGAAGAACCTATCTTATTTTTATCAGAAATAATAGAATTATATAAACCTAGCTATCATAAATTTTTAAATGAAAGTAGAAAGGGAAATATGATTGGTTTTATTAAATTCTTTTTACAGTGTATAATAGAGCAGTGTAATAATTATATTGCAAAAATAAATAGAATAAAACAGATATACACAAAGGATATGGAAAAATTAAAAATTTTAAATAGTAATGCTGTTTACAGAATTATGCCCGCAATAATGCGACAAATAGTTTTTACCAAAAAAGAAATAGAAGAAGAATCAGGAGTATCAAGAAATACCGTATCAACATTAATTGATAAATTAGTAGAACTTGATATATTAGTGCCAGACTCTAATTATGCAAAATTAGCTTATAGATATAATGAAATTTATAATGTTTTTATTGGTAAAGATATGACATAAATTTTAATTATATAAAATGAAAATAAAGGTATTACACTATTAATAGTGATTGATTTATATATCAATTATCTCGGTAAAAGTTGTAGATAACTTCCTCAACGGCACCAATATTAGATAATCATTAAATTTATATAGAAAAGCATAATATTTTTAAAATATTATGCTTTTTTTGAGTCATAATAATTTCGAATCAATTCATTGCCAAAAAAGGCATTAAAATGCATATTAAGGGTATTTATTATGTACTTGTTAGAAAAATGTGTTATAATAAGGATCCCATGGAGGAAATATACATGAAAAAAATTTATTTAATTCCGGTTGGCGATCAAAATATTTATTGTGGTGATAAATCATTAAAGAATATTTTGAAAGAAAGTTATCCGGAACTTTTCCAACGTGAAGAACACAGATTGGAAATTTTACGTTCTGTTCATTCGGTTCATTCGATGTCAGACTTTATGCGTAGAAGATATATTACTTATGCGTATGAGACCATGAAGTTATTTGATCGAATGAGAGTTCCAGAATACTTAATTGCTGTTGAAACGGAGGATGGCGTAAGAGAAAGTTTAACAGGTGTAGAACTTGAATCTCATTTTCCAATAGCACTAATGGTTCGCGATATCAGTCGAGAAGATGCTGAAAAGTATTATGTTAGAACGGACTATGAAGAAAAAGTTATGAACTATTTTAAAACGATGGAATGTAATTTTGAAGTACATGAAAGTCCAGTAGCGAGTGGTTTTGTAAAAATAAAAAAATAATCAAAAAACAAGTAATGTTATTAAAAAAAATTACTTGTTTTTTTGATGCCTATAAATACCAAGTATAGTTTCGAAAAGTGAAAAGCAGAATAATAATGGAAAGGAGGATAGTATGTTTCAAAAAACGCTTAAGACAGGAATATTACTACTTGTAATGATATTGATTCCTACTTTTTGTGTTTCTGCACAAACATCAAAAACGGTTCATAATCAAGATGAATTAAAAAGTGCATTGCAAGATTCGAATGTTGCAACGATTACGTTAGCAAACGATATTGAAACGACTGAAAAAATCAATATTATGCGACCTGTTACCATCGACGGTGCAGGACATACGATGAAGTATGTTGGTACTTTTGGTAGTTCTGGTAGTAAGGATAATACCGTGTGGGGCGGAATCTATGTTTTGCAAGTATATAAAACAACTGCTACCATAAAAAATATTAAACTTACTGGTGGAAATGCAGGTTTATTGGTCAACGGGTCGAAAGTTACTTTGGTAGGAACGATCGATGTTTCTGGTAATGGCTTTGGCGGAATCGAACTTGCTCAAGGAAGCGGTGTCGATCAAACGGCGCATTTAGTATTGGGCGAAAATGCTACCCTTGTCAATACGACGGAAACAAGCGATAAACCAACTCTTTGGGTACCGGATGATTCAGATCCAGCGATTGTGGAAAAAGATGGTGCGCAACAGATTGTTAATCCGGATGAAGAATTAACTTTAACGGAAATTACAGAATTATTTTTGCCACAGGATAATCCATCGACCGGTGATCTTTATTGGCTTCCTGTAATATTAGGATTCTTGGGTGCGTTTAGTATCTTTGGATCGTTTCGGAAGAAGATTTACGAATAAAAGAAACTCTAGGAACGAGTTTCTTTTTTGATTAATTTGGCGTGGACAACAATTCGTTTTCCATAATCGTTTTGACAGGTTGATAAGGTGATGATTTTGTCCATCGTGTTAATTGAGGTGTTAAACTTATATTGACTTCGATTTGTAATCGTTTTTAAAAAAGTATTGTACTCTTCGTCATTTTTAAAATGGGTCGTAATATAGTAACTTTCTGCATCAATAGTATAGATGCTGAATATTTGCCATAGGGTATTGGCAGTTGGTGTGGATAATTGAATAATGTGATTATTTTGATTGTCATACCAATCCTTCGTCAAGGTGTTTTTTAAACTTCCAAACATAGTTCCTTCGATTCGGCCGTGTCCATAGATAACGGTGTTGTTATTTGGATATTGAAGATTATTGCGAAAGTCTGAGAAAATCCAACCGGCATCATTGATTGCGTGATCGAATGCGTGATTTAGATAGTAAGTGTTATTAGATGTTTGAACGACTGGATAGTCGATGTTGGTATTCGGTACTTGAATCCAGGCGACAGTATCGGAATTTTGTCTTTGTAGTTCGGTGAAATCAACTTCCAGAAATGGAATAGCAATATAATCCCAATAAGGATCTTCTAAGTTTTGTGGGGGATTGATATAAAGTGGTGTTCCTTCTTCTTTTTTTGTTTGATTTGCCACTTCTTGTAATTGCTGAGTCAATTGTTTTGTTTGATTTTGTTGATTGATTCGATTTGTAATTAATAAAGTAGCTGACAGAAGAAAGCAGAGTCCCGTAAAGCGAAGACATCTTCTCATTTGATGATCCATCCGTTCACTTCCTTTTTCTTTATATAGTATGGATGAAATAAAAAGGGTTATGCGAACTTTAAAGAATCCAATAAAAAAGATATTAGTGATCTAATATCTTAATGTATGGAAATGCTTTCTTTTTTTGTTATCATTTCATCATAAATTTGTTTTAAAAAGTGGTTTTATATTACATAAATTTTTATATAAGGCCTTCTTCTTTTAAAAATGTTTTGGCTACTTCACTTGGACTTCTTCGCATTTCATCTACTTGATAATTTAGGTTGCGCATGGTTTCATCATCCAAATGTTCTCCTAATTCTTCTAAAATAGGAATGATATCACTGTAATGATTGAGCACATTGTTATTTACAACTGGAATAGCGTGATAAGGAAGAAAAAAGTTTTGATCGTCTTCTAAAATCACTAAATCAAATTTTTGTAATAATCCGTCTGTTGAATATGCGTCAATGACATCACTATCGCCATTGATAAGAGCTGTATAACGTGGAGCGCCATCGATTGGGACGATATTTTGAAAATCAAGCGAGTAAGCATTTTGGAGACCGAGCCAACAATCTTTTCGTTCCATACAAGTAATGGTTGGAGAAAAGGTTAATTGATTTGCAATCAGAGAAAGATCACTGATTGTTTTTAGTTGATATTGATCACATAGTTCTTTTTTCACGGCCAGGGTGTAGGTGTTGTTAAATCCTAGGGGTGTTAATATATTTAAGTCGTATTTTTCTTTTAGTTCTTTTTTTGATGTCTCATATACTTCATCTGCATTACTATTCGGATCGTGTTTTAGAACACTACCATAGATTGTTCCAGTATAGTCGATGTACATATCAATGTGATTTTCCTGAATTGCACCTAGAACGATGGAAGAAGAGCCAAGGGATAATTTTTGTTTTACTGTAATATCTGTTCTATCTTCAATGAGTTCTTTGACCATATAAGAAAGTACTTCTTGTTCCGAAAAATCCATACTACCAATTGTTATTTGGCGTTCTGCTTTTTGATTTAAAAAGAAATTACTTATTAAAAGTGCAATCATCACGAGAGCGAAAAAGCCGAGAATTATTTTCTGAATGAGTGGTTTTTTGAAAAATGAAATTTTTTCTTGATTTCGCATATTTTTAGGAGTTACTAAATTTTCGATCATACCGATGATCCAATCCATAAGAAGAGCTAGAATACAGGCAGGAATGGCACCTGCTAGAATCTGCATATTATTAACGGAACGAATGCCTGCATAGATTAAGTATCCGAGACCACTTGCGCCGACGAAAGCAGCGAGAGTCATAAGCCCAACTGCACTAACAGCAGAGATACGAATTCCACCCATGATTACAGGTAGTGCAAGTGGGATTTGAATTTTGGTAAGTATTTGCCACTTGGTAAGACCGATACCAGTAGCTGCTTCTAGGGTTTGAGAACTAATATTTTGAATTCCAATATAGGTGTTTTTAATAATTGGTAAAAGAGAATATAATACGACCATGACAATGGCTGGAAGTGTACCGATTCCTAAAAGAGGGATGGTAAATCCTAGCAATGCCATAGATGGAATTGCTTGAACAATGTTGGCAAGTCCTAAAACCGGTTTATTTAATTTTTTTACATAACTGATTAAAATTCCGATCGGTACTCCGATGACGATTGCTAAAGCGACGGCAATAGTTACTAACTTGATGTGTTCGATGGTAAGAGAAATTATTTGACCCTGATTTTCGATTATATAATTGATAAATTCCATTAGTTTGCCTCCTCTTCTAGAAATTGTTGACTTAAAGAAGTAAGTAGGCTACTTCTCGTGACAAGTCCTTTTAGGATCCCTTTTTTATCTAAGACGGGAACGATTGTCACTTTGTTTTCATCGATCGATTTTAGTAGATCGATAATGGAATCACCGATATGAGCAGCAATAAAATCGTTCTCAATAAAGTCACGTGCCTTTTTATTTTCATAGTTGGTATCGGATAGGGCGCTTGCATAAAGAATTCCTTGTAATTTTCGGTTATCATCTACGACCATGAGACTATCTACTTTTGCCATTTTCATTTTGTTTAGACAATAGAAAACAGAGAAGTGAGGTTTACAAGTGACGGGATGTTCGATCATGATATCTTCTACTTTAATTAGATTTGGCGAAGTCCAAATTCTTTTTTTGCCGACGAAATTACGTACAAAATCATTTTTTGGATGTTTTAGAATCATTTCTGGCGTGTCGAACTGAATTACTTTACCATTATCCATAATGGCAATTTTATCTGATAATTTGATTGCTTCGTCCATATCATGAGTGACGAATACGATCGTTTTATGTAATTTTTCTTGTAATCGAATTAGTTCGTCTTGTAAATTGATTCGCGTCATTGGATCGAGTGCACTAAAAGGTTCATCCATTAAAATAATTTTTGGATCGGTTGCGAAAGCTCTTGCAATACCGATTCTTTGTTGCTGGCCACCAGATAGTTCAGATGGATAGCGGTCTAAATAATCTTCGGCTTTTAGTCCGATCATCTCCATCATTTCTAGGGTTCTTTGCGCAATGATTTTCGGATCTTTTTTTTCGAGGCGCGAAATAAGTTCGATATTTTCACGGATTGTCATGTGAGGGAATAGACCTGTTTGTTGAATGACGTATCCCATCGATCTTCGTAATTCGATGACATTTTTCTTCTTGATATCTTCGCCATCGATTGTAATTGTTCCAACAGTCGGTTCGATGAGACGATTGATCATTTTTAAAGTAGTTGTTTTGCCACAACCACTTTCTCCAATTAAACATGTAATGGCGTTATCTTCTATTGTTAACGAGACATCTTGAAGAATTTTTTTCTCTTTGTAATTTTTCGATACTTTATTAAATTGAATCAAATTATCACCTGCTATTCTTTAACATTATATCATAATTTTTTATTTCATTTTTTTTAAATATAGCGTGTTTGACATTTTTTAGCATTATTAAAAAAAATAATCGATAAACGATTACTTTTGAATATTGTTTTATTGTATTATTATGAATAGAATAGTAGTTAAAAGAATACTTATGATGCTGATTGCTAAGGAAATATGAAAAGTGGTGATAAAACCATGATTGGATTTTGTGGATTGTTTTACTAGAATTTTATTTTTTCCTTGTGTATATTGTTGCGTTGTTTGTTTATTTGTCACAGTGGAATTGCTGAATGATTGTTTTTGGGTTTGTTGATACATAGAAATTCTTGACATCACTTGTTGGCGAATACCAATTTCTTTTATCTTTTGTATATCTTGTATATCTTTTGGTCTTTGCGCGACTGCTTTGGTTAAAAAAATATATTCGAGACTCATCGTATGATAAATTTGACCATCTTTACCGCGATAAGGAAGCACATAATCTGTGATTTGCGTGAGAGGAAATTCTTTTATTTTTCCAGATTTTGTATACGGATCCCAACTATATTGTATTAATTGATTGTTTTGATAAGTGTAGGGATAAATACCGACAGGAACGTTATCTATTAGTATTTCAAGTCCGTAGTCACGACCGTCGGTAGTAAAGTTTAAGCTATCCCATTCTGAAATATAATATGGTGTTTGTTTTAAACGAGTACGTAGATCTGAAATGTCCGATTTGTTACAAATAGTATCAATATCATTATGTAATCTTTGCGAATCTTGATTTAATAAAAAATAGGGAACAGTACCACCAGCTAGATATATTTTGTTGCTGTCTGTTTGTAATAGAGCCTGAAGTTTTCTATAGGCCTCTTTTATTTCTAAAAATTTTTTGCTGTCTTGGGTAGAACTTAAGTGTTGTATTTGGTGATTTTTAATAGTTTGATAGGCCAATATAGTTATTTGTCTTTTTATTACAATTTCATTTAAATTTAAAATATTTTGATTTTTAAAATATTTATAGTATAATTATGTAAAGGAGGAATATTATGAATCCAGATCATGAATTAAGTATAGCATTTGATAATTTTAACAAAAATATGTCAAAAGAGGAATTATACTATTTGCAAACGTATTCTTTGGTAAAAGAGTTAGTAAGTAAACCTGACAAAACTCCTGAGGATATTTCGCTTTTAGTTCAAGGACTGGACTATTTAACTACAATGAAACCAGTATATGAAGAAGCAAAAAAATCTTCTTATGGTTCAAGATAAAATAGTGACATTATATTTTTAAATTAAGATGGTGAATTCCTTTGTATAAATAAAAACATGATTCTAGCTTGTCTTTATGCCTTGATAAAATTATGCTTTTTAGTGTTTAAAAAGGGAATATTTCCTTTTTCACACCGTTATTGGCTTTGCCAATAGCGTAGTGTGTTACTCTATTGGAATCAATAAAATTTATATACATATAATGTAAATTATAACATACAATAATAATGTCAGATATTTGACAAAATCATAGTTTTATGATATATTTTAATTACTCATCTGACTAGTATCAGAAGGAGCATCAGAAAAAGGATTGATTTTAGATCAATCCTTTTTCCGTTTTATGAACTATATTTTGTATATTCTTTTAATAAATCTTCTCGTCTATCTTTTCTATCAACTACATAGGCAGTAACTAATTGATAATAATTATTTCTTTTTTCTAAGATAACGATATAATCATATTTTTCAAAAAATATTTTTGTTCGGAGGATTGAATTTTTTCCTAAATATGGTGCAGTCCATATTTTTATTTTAGGGCAATCTTCTGTACAATGTTTGCATTTTTCAAATTCCATTATCATCTTAGAAATAAACGGAATATATTTTACTCTTTCTTCTTTATATAATCTAATTTTACTTCTTTTATCTTGTTCGGATATAACGTGAAAGAAACCTTGAACTTTATTATCTTCAATAGGAATTTCTCTAACCTTAACAGGTATACCATTAAATTTAATTTCTTGTTTTATTAAATCATTTTTAAAAACTAAATATGCTCTATTGTGATAATCCTTTAGTGTTTCATCTTTTTTTTCTATCTAAAGTTTTAAAATCTATTTCACAGCTCATTATTTTTGACTTCTCCAATGAAATATATTAAATTTTTTATTGCTACTTGAAGAATTTAGCATAAATGAAATATTAAATTTCTTTTCAATATAATTTACTAATTCAAGTTTAGATTTACTACTTTTTAATTCTCGAATATCATAACCGATAGCTCCAATTACCAAATCTGCCAATTGTATTAACTGCACTTCGTTAGACCTAATGGCCTGAACCTTTTTAACATTATATATATTGTATTTGCTTAATATTTCTGCTAATTTTCTATTCTTCATTGCAGAGCGTGAATCTTTAATGTCAAGATAAATGTTATAATCAATTATACTTTCAGAAACAATATAATTAAGTAAATAGTAATACATTTTATAATACCAATCATCATAAGTCTGATGAAATAATTCATGATCCAAGGATTTTTTATCATGAGCAATCCATCCTCTAAATGATAAATTTTCATTATACAATAAATCTATCAATTCTTTGTACATATCAATTTTATTATCAGAAACTTTAGTCCATTTTATTTCTGTATTAGGATTAAGTCCATATTTTATTTTAATTTTCTTAATTTTATTAGAAATATAATTAACATCTTTTTTTAAACAATAAACACATCCTAAAACCATAAATTCAACATTATCATATTCAAGATGACAGCTTTCATCAGCATAAACATTAATCTCTACATTATTTTTCATTTATTTCCTCCTTTGTAAAACTAGATAATGTCATTATTATTTTTTCTTTGTCAATAGGGTTAGTTTTTATGCTTTTTAATATAAGTTTCTAATTCATTAAAAGGTATAAATTTTTCTAATGTATTAATATAAATATTCTCACATTCATTAAAGAAAAGATATGTTATCTCGTTTATTTCTAACTTATGTGGCTCTATATATGCGATGTTAGTTTTAGGAATGTGAATAATATTGCCTTTAATAATTTTAGATTTAATATTAAGAAATTTAAGGGTGTTTTTAATTCGTTTTTCTAATACCTCATCAATATCTAGTTTTCCCTTTATTATTTGCATAACTAATCAACTCCTTTCAAGCATATAAAAAAGGTTAACCGAAATTAACCTTTCATATATTTAAGTCGATTAGTTCGACTAATTTCCCTATGGTGCCGACTATAGGATTCGAACCTACGACCTACGCGTTACGAGTGCGTTGCTCTACCAGCTGAGCCAAGTCGGCAAAAAAGCTTTGCAGCGAATTACTTCAATGGTGTCCTGTTGGAGATTCGAACTCCAGACCCTCTGATTAAAAGTCAGATGCTCTACCGACTGAGCTAACAGAACATATGGTGCCGGAGAAAGGACTTAAACCCCTAACCTCTCATAAACAACATGAGTGCTCTAACATTGAGCTACTCCGGCGATTTGCAAATATAGTGTACCCGAAAAATTCGAAAAAGTAAATAGTTTTTCCGAAGTTTTCTGTTTCCTGTGATATAATATAGCATGAAATGAGGGAGCAGTCGAATGAAAGAAGAAAAAATTGCTTTAATTACCGGAGCGAGTCGGGGAATTGGTAGAGCTACAGCATTGGAATTTGCGAAGCGTGGTTATTATGTTATTATTCACTATAAAAGTAATGAACAGTCTGCTAAAAGTGTGAAACAAGAAATTATAAATCAATGTCATCAAGATTGCATGGTGTATCAAGCAGATTTAGAAAAAGAGATGGAAGTAAAGCGAATGATTTCTTATTTGTATCAACGACTTGGCCATATTGATGTATTGGTAAATAATGCAGCGATCGCGCTTGATACGCTTTTTGAAGATAAGACTACAGAAAATTTTCGAAAAACATTAGAAGTTAACTTAGTGGCTCCTTTTTTGCTTGCAAAAGAGATGGGGCAACGAATGTATCAGCAACAGAGTGGAAAAATTATCAATGTTTCATCGACTAATGGCATTGATACATTTTATCCGATGAGTACGGATTATGACGCTTCGAAAGCAGGATTGATCTCACTTACTCATAATCTTGCGAAACAATTTGCACCGTATGTCAATGTGAATGCAGTAGCGCCAGGATGGGTTAAAACGGATATGAATCGTGAATTAGATCCTGAATTCACTTTCGAAGAGTTGAAAAAGATTTTTTTAGGACGTTTTGCGGAGCCAGAGGAAATTGCTAAAGTAATTGCGTTTTTAGCGAGTGATGATGCAAGTTATATCGATGGTGAAATTATTCGTGTAGATGGAGGATATTAATATGTTAGAACAATTAGGAATCAGTCCGAAAACAGAACAATTTGTGAATCAACAAGAACAGGAAATTCAACAAGTATTGTGTGAGATCGATCATGTTTGTAACTACAATAGTATGAAAGTGTTGACCGCTTTTCAAAAAAATCGAGTCAGTGAAAGTGATTTTGCGGGGACGACTGGGTATGGTTATAATGATGTGGGCCGTGATAAGATTGAGCAGATTTTCAGTGATATTTTTGGAAGCGAAGATAGTTTAGTTCGGAATCAATTTATTTCTGGGACACATGCTTTGACGGTGACTTTGTTTGGATTATTAAGACCGGGTGATGTGTTGTTAAGTATTTCTGGCAAACCGTATGATACGTTAGATGAAGTGATCGGAATTACAGAAAATGCAAGTTCTTTAAAGTCTTTTGGAGTTCGTTATCAGCAGATTGATCTTGTCGATGGTGATTTTGATTACGAGCAGATTGCAAAATTTTTGCAACAGGAAAAAGTAAAAGTAATTGAAATTCAGCGTTCCATCGGTTATTCTACGAGAACGGCTATTTCGATCGAACAGGTTCAAAAAGTATGTCAGTTGATTAAACAAGTTTCGCCAGAGACGATTATCATGATCGATAATTGTTATTGTGAATTTGTAGGAACGATGGAACCGATCCAGGTAGGAGCCGATATTGTCGTTGGCTCGTTGATTAAAAACCTTGGTGGCGGTATTGCATCCAACGGAGCTTATGTAACCGGTCGAAAAGATTTGGTTCATTTGGTAGCAGAGCGGTTGACTGCACCGGGTGAAGGGAAAGATGTCGGTCCTAGTTTAGGAGCAAATCGGTCTATTTTACAGGGATTATATCTTGCCCCTAGTGTGGTGGCGGCTAGCTTAAAAACAGCTGTCTTAATGAGTAAAGTAATGGAGTCACTTGGTTATATAGTACGGCCGCGTTGGAATGAGAAAAGAAGTGATATCGTCGAGCAGATCGAACTTGGCAATCCGGATCGCTTAATTCATTTTGTCCAAAGCATTCAAGCTTCTGCGGCGATCGATGCAGATGCTTTACCGATTCCGGACGATATGCCGGGATATACGAGTCAAATTATTATGGCATCGGGAAGTTTTACACAAGGATCGTCTATTGAAGTTAGTTGTGATGGACCATTACGAGATCCATATGTCGCATATTTTCAAGGTAGTCTCACTTATTCTTACGGTAAGATTGCAGTGATGAAAGCAGTAGAGCAGATGAAAAAGAACTAGCTGTTTTCTTGTTTTTTTGCTATAATGATAGTGTTCATAGAAAGGATAGATGATATGAAAGATTTAGTATTAAAAAAATGTCCAGAATGTAATAAAATGGTAAGAGTATTTCAGGATTGTGAGAAGGATCATTGTGTGATCCAATGTTGCGGTCAGGAAATGGTGCCAGTAAAAGCAAATTCTGTTGATTGTGCAGTAGAGAAGCATATTCCTCTTTATGAAAAAAAAGGTGATAAAATTGTAGTAATGGTTCCTCATGTGATGGAAGAAGATCATTTTATTGAATGGGTTATGCTTGTATCAGAACAATTCGAAATGATGGTATCATTTCAGCCGGGTAGCGAAGCAACTGCCGAATTTCCTTATGTAGAAGGCGCAACGATTTATTCTTATTGCAATAAACATGGACTTTGGAAGCAAGAAATTAGATAAAATATTAAGTATGCAAAAAAGAAAAGCACTCTTTAGAGTGCTTTCTTTTGGGTAATTCGTTTTTTATATTCTTTCCGGTTTTCGATTGTATATCCTACTAAAACATCGTTATTTTTATCTAATATTGTGTCTAATAATTTTTCTTTTCCAAGTTGATCAAGCGGTAGAACATATTCTTTTTTATGAATGCTTGTGACTATGAGAGGACGGTTTATTTCGAATCCGTATTGACGAATACTTCTTTCATAAATCCAGATAATATCTTCTATTTTGATTACTTGAATATTGGTCGCGGAGGTTTGAAAGATAAAATGGTCCGTGACTTTTACGCTTTTATTTTTTAGGGTGAATTTAGATCCTTGATACTCTTGATTTGCTTTTTCTATTTCTTGGTCCGTAAGATATTTTAAATTTTTTGATTTACGAATATTTTTTGATAGGTAGAAATATTTGAAAGTAAAATATGCACTGCCCCCAATTAAGATTGTGTATAAAAAGATTGCTAAAAATTCACTGCTTCTATGACCGGTGTAATTATTTAGTTGGATCGGTAAAACAGTATTTAAGATATCATTTTCGCTGATCTCTTCGTCGGCTGAATCGAGATAATCTTCGATGATACCGTAGTAACCATCGATCATTCCTTGATCTTGAAACTTTTCTAATTTTCCGTTTATGTGATATGGTCCATCTCCATTTAGGGTTGTTTCGGCTTCTTTTTTTCCGACGATTGTGATTAAACTCATACCATCGATATCAACATCGACAAAATAAGCGGTGGTGATGCCATTTTCTTCATATACGTAATTGGTTGTGTAGACGGTATCAGTGTTTACCGTTACATAGTGATTTTCTTTTTTGCATTTTTGAATATCTTCATAGGAATTAATGATGCATCGTGGTTTCAAAACGTCAAAGAATCGTTGATCTTCGTTTTGCATGATGAATAAAGTGATGAGTAAAATACACAAAATAAGTGAAATGATTCCTTTCCATTGATTTTTCTTTTTTAGAGTGTGTTCTAAATTCTTTTCCATACGGATTCCTTCCTTTGTTTTCATTATATGATATTTTGAATTGATTTCAAAGATAATGATTGTTATTTTTGGGCAAAAATGTTATTCTAAATATAGAATAGGGTGAGATCAATGAACGTAGTATTTGATTTTTTTGCAAATGTATTAGATGGGCCACTTTATTATATCGTCGTTATCGTTTCTTTGATTGTTATTATGGCAATTATTGGTTTTTTAATGGAACGTAATCGGATCAAGCAAGAAAAAGAATTAGTCCAACGTTTAGAAGAGATACCGGTAGAAAAACCTACTATCCCGGTTTCGAATACGAATCTTGAAAACCCATTGCAAGCAAAGCCGAGCGAAGTGATTGATTTTACGGCTACGAACACATCTGAAAAAGATGCTCTAAAAGCCTCTCAAACCATTGATTTTACAGATTCTTCGCAGAATTCCTCTCATGATGTGATTTAGAAAAAGAACAATAGACCTTTACTATTTTGGTCTTTTTTTGTTATAATAAAATAGTATCAAAAAGAATTGAGGGATGAAACAAGATATGACTTTAGAAAGTATATTCGACTTAGTGAAAAAGATTATTGATATTTCTTTTGTTTGGTTGATTTTTTATTTTATTTTAAAAAATATTCGTAATAATGTGAAATTAACGCTTCTTTTTAAAGGAGTTGCGTTTGTCTTAATTTTGAAATTAGTAAGTGATTGGCTTGGCTTAAATACGGTAGGGCTTTTGTTGCAATATGTTCTTATGTGGGGTCCACTTGCGCTTATTATCGTATTTCAACCAGAGATTCGTAATGTTTTGGAACAACTTGGGAGAACGCATCTGTTAGGAAGACATAAGGTTTTGACGGTTGATGAACGGGAACATTTAGTGTATGAGATCATTCAAGCGATGGATTATTTGCGCAAATCGAGAATTGGCGCTTTAATCGTGTTAGAGCGTGATGTTAGTCTTGCGAATTATATTGAAAAAGCGAAAAAGATTTATGCAGATTTATCGAGTGACTTGTTAGAGGCAATCTTTTTCCCGAATAATCCGCTTCATGACGGAGGAGTTATTATTCAAGGGGATCGAATTACTTGTGCAGGCGCAGTGTTTCCTACTTCCAATAATGCGAAAGCGAATAAAAGACTTGGGACAAGACATCGGGCGGCCCTTGGGATTGCCGAAGAGACAGATGCAATTAGCTTGGTAGTTTCGGAAGAAACGGGCCGTATTTCTGTTGCTGTCAAGGGAGAGCTTTTCTATAATTTATCACTAGATGATGTACGAATGATGTTAATTGATGAATTGCGTCCAAAGCAAGACAGTGAATATGAAGAAACAGAAGAGGAAGAGATCTATGAAGAAAACAAATAAAGTAAATCGGTCAGTTGGAAAAATTTTTAATGGTATCTTTTCGTTTTTTGATAAGTGGTTAATTACTCCGATTACGAAAGGTATCTTGAAAATCACTGATTTTATTAAAGATAATAGTCGAGGGTTAGAAAAGTTCGTAAACAATAAGCAGACATTAATTGTGTTGTCCTTGATTTTTGCATTAGCCGTCTTCTTTGTGGTTGACCAAAATTCCAATGCGATTTTATATCAGTCTGCGGAAGTGCTTTACAATCAACCAGTTACGGCTGAATATAATGAAGAAGCATATGTTATCGAAGGACTTCCGGAGACGGTGGATATTACCCTAATCGGTCGTAGTTCTGATATTTATCTTGCAAAACAATATCCAACTCATGAAGTTTCTGTTGATTTACGTGAGTTAAAACCAGGAAGTCATAAAGTAACTTTAAAATATAAACAAAATTTAGCATCAATCGATTATAAATTGGATCCGTCGACAGCGACGATTGTCGTTTATGAAAAAGTCTCGGAGACAAGAGAGTTAACTTATGATGTTTTGCATCGAGAGTCACTTGATTCAAAATTAACGGTTTCAAATGTTACGTTAGATCGTAATGATGTTATTATCAAAGGTGCCGAATATAAATTAAAACAAGTAGCCACTGTAAAAGCTCTTGTCGATATTGATAACATTAGTAATCCGGAAGTTGGTGATATTACGTTAAAAGATGTACCGCTTGTAGCGTACGATTCTTCTGGTAATATCGTCGATGTGGAAATCGTTCCTTCTACCGTGACAGCAACTGTTTCGATTGCTTCTCCAAGTAAGGAACTTCCAGTTGAAATTGTGCCGACGGGTGAACTTGCATTCGGAAAAGCAATTAAATCATTGACTTCAAATGTCAGTAGTATTATCGTTTATGGTGATCAAGAAGTGCTTGATCAGATGACGTCATTCCCGGTTGAGATTAGTATCGATAATTTGGATAAAGATAAAGATTATAATATTAATATTCAGAAACCATCGGGTATTCGCGAAGTTAGTGTGAAAACATTGGTTGTTCATTTAACACTAGATGATGTAATTACTCGTGAATTTGAAAACTTAGGAGTTGAATGGCGTAATCTTGATGATACGAAATATACCGTACAGGCATATTCGGAGGCCGATCGATATGTAACAGCCATTGTTCGAGGTAGCCAGGAAGTAATCGATAATCTTGATCCTAGTACGATTAAAGTTACGATTGATTTAGCAAATCTTGGACCAGGTACTCATGAAGTGGATGTCGTAGTTACAGGTTCTGACTTGAAACTTACGTATGAGCCAAAAGTAAAGAAGATTCGGGTTACCATTACAGAAAAATAAAAAGAGATTCTTAGTGAAATGCACCCCTTAAAGTAGACATTAATAAAAAAGAGTTAAGGGCGTGGTATAATACACCTCCGAAAGGAGGTGT
>CALVRU010000028.1 GCA_944358775.1 uncultured Bacilli bacterium
CACAACCTTTCTTTTATTATATACCCTCTATAAAAAGTGTCTAAAAAAATTATAAACTCCCGGCTTGCAAAAAAGCTATGGGGGGGGGGATAATGATTTATAGAGTAGAAGGAGTGGGAGAATGGAAAAGAAAAAACAAGGAATCGTCATAACAAGTGTGTTACTTGTATGTTTGATTTTAGTAGTAATTGGAGTTTCTTTTGCATTCTTTACTTATAGTAGACAAGGAAGTAAAGAAAATACGATTACGACAGGATCCTTAACGTTTGTGTATGATGAACAAAAAGCCGAAGGAAATGGAATTACGTTAAATAATGCATTTCCGATGAGTGATGACGAAGGGAAACAATTAAGTGGAAGTAATAATGTTTTTGACTTTCAAGTACTAGCAAGTACGAAAGGAGAAAGTATTGCTTATGAAGTAATCGGAAAGAAAGATGACGCATCTACGCTTCCGGAAAATGTAACAAAGATTTATTTGACAACCTTAAGTGGAAGTGAGGAAAGTGAAGTAGCAACGACGGTAAAAGATGGAGTGGTGACCACTTATGATGAATTAAGTGATACCCAAATCGAAGATCAGACCGGTAAGACACTATATCAAGAAGTGATACCACTAAATCAAACTGGATATCAAAAGAACTTTCGTTTAAGAATGTGGTTGAGTGAAGAGGCAAGTACAACTACAAATGGAAGTTGGGATTATAACAATAAGACATTTACAATCCGTATCAATGTTGTGGCCAATGGCGAAGGCGTTACGATTACAACACCAAGTTATACGGATACATCGGGAGCAAATGCACCAGAATTAGTAGAAGGAATGATTCCAGTAGTATATGATGAAGAGAAAAGTAGTTGGGTGAAACAAGATCTCGATAAGAGTTATGCTTATCAAGATCAAATCTGGGCGAATGCCGTGACAGTAACGGAGGAGAATCGAGCAACTTATATGAGTGCTCCTGCAGGAACTGAAATCTCAATGGAAGATATCAATACAATGTGGGTATGGATTCCAAGATATGAATATCAATATACGAATTTAGGAGATCAATATGCAGGAGGTACTCAGGATCTTCCTGGAGAAATCAAAATAAACTTCTTAAGCGGAACAAGCACAACACCAAGTGACGCTACCAATTACAAAGTACATCCAGCTTTCACGTTTGGCACAGATCAATTAACCGGATTATGGTATGCAAAATTTGAGACAAGTCTGTTGGAACAATGCATACCAAAAGATAATGCTATTAATGCTAATTGTGATTTAACCAGTTTTACACCTCAAATCAAACCAAGCGTCACGAGTTGGCGAGGAGCACGAATATCTACTTTCTTCCAAAGTATTCGAGGAATGCAGATAAGCAAGTATGCCACGTATGGATTTGCGAATGATACTAGTTATGACATTCATATGAGTAAGAATAGTGAATGGGGGGCCGTTGCTTATCTATCACAGAGTAAATATGGAAAGTATGGAAATCCTAATTATACTGGTGCCGATAAAGAAGTAGCAATTAACAATTGTAGTAATTATATTACGGGAATCGGTGGAGATACGGTGAGTGCGCCGTCGTCTAATACAACATGTACAACGAACACCTATGAAACAGCCAAAGGCCAAGCCGCGAGTACTGCTGGAAATATAACAGGAGTTTATGATATGTCCGGCGGAACATGGGAATATATGATGGGAGTACTTGCTGATTCAAGCGGAGCACCAAGAAGTGGGCATACCGAGACATATAATTCTGGATTTAATGGAATGTTGAATGATGGAAGTCAATATACAAATGGGATTAATTTCCCGGAAAGTAAATATTACGATTTATATGAAAACGATGATTCAACTAATCATAACGGCGATCTATCGAAAACGGGATGTAAAAAAGGCATATGTTACGGGCATGCATTAAGTGAAGTAGGAACCAGTAGTTCGATTACAGGCTGGTATAATGACTTTTATAATTATGTTTTTGATACATCACCGTGGTTTCCTAGAGGTGGATATTATGTTGATCAGAGAGGTGCAGGAATATTTTCTACACACTATAATGGCGGTGGGTCAGGAATTAATCGCACTACTCGAATCGTGTTAATTTCTGCGTAAAAATACGTTTTGATAAAAATAGCCTGTTTTTAAGTGAACGACAGATAAGAGTTAAGCACAAAAAATAGTGCTTTTTTTGTATACTAGTTTGATTATTATTTTTATAGTCCTTTTACTGATATTTTGATATAATGAATAGTACGAGGTGTAGTTATGGAGACGTATATTAAAGGGAATTTTAGGAAAAGTATTTTTCAAAGTGAGTCTGGTTACTATATTGGTATTTTTAAAGTAAAAGAGACGAACGATGAAGAGTTGATTGATTATATTGACCGGACGATCACATTTACCGGTTATTTTCATGAATTAAATGAAGAAGATACGTATCTTTTTTATGGAAATATTGTGCAACACGAAAAATATGGGGAACAATTTCAAGTGACGAAATACGAACGAGTGATGCCGGAAGAAAAAGATAGTATTGTCGAGTTTTTAGCAGGTGGACTTTTCAAAGGAATTGGAAAAAAGACGGCTCAAAAAATTGTCGATGTCCTTGGTAAAGATACGTTGAATATTATTTTAGAAAATCCCGAAAATCTCCTTTTAATTCCAGGAATTACGAATAAATTAATCGATTCGCTACATACGCAATTATTAGATTATCAATCTTCTTATCGGACCTTGTTGGCTTTGAGTGAATATGGTTTTACGACGAAAGAAAGTATGTCGATCTATCATCATTATCAAGAGAGTGCATTGTCGAAGTTAGAAGAAAATATTTATCAAATTGTTCTCGACATCCATGATTTCTCTTTTCGGCGAGTGGATGCAATTGCTTTACGAAAAGAAATCGCGAAAGATGATCCGCGACGGATTCAAGCAGCGATTCTTTATGTGATGAATGAACTTTGCAATTTATATGGACACAGTTATTTGTTGCAAGAAGAGATTGCCGTCTATTTGATGAAAGTATTGGGAGTTCGAATTACGGAAGAAGAATATTTAAATGCTCTTTCTTTTTTACAGACCGATACTTTGATTGTCGTAAGAGAAGAGAAATACTATTTAAAGGAGATGTACGAAGCCGAAAAAAATATTGCGGCGCGGGTCCGTTATCTTTCCCATTTGGCCGAAGAAAAACCACGTAAACTATCAACTTTATTGAAAAACTTAGAAGAGAAAATGGAAATTAATTATAATGAAGATCAAAAGATT
Source organism: uncultured Bacilli bacterium (assembly GCA_944358775.1). Lineage (GTDB taxonomy): Bacteria > Bacillota_I > Bacilli_A > RF39 > UBA660 > Faecenecus. The sequence goes on from CALVRU010000028.1 coordinate 3,266, forward strand.
GCTATTCAATCTTGTTTTCAAAAACATTTTTTAATTATTACCGGCGGACCAGGAACTGGTAAGACGACAATTGTGAAAGCGATCGTCGAGTTATTTCAAATGTTTTATGGTTATTCTCATGAACAAGCATCCGACAAAATCGCTTTACTAGCACCGACTGGCCGTGCGGCGAAACGAATTAATGAATCCACGTTATTTCCGGCTCTTACGATTCATCGCTTTTTAAAATGGAATAAAGATTTGGATCGATTTGCGATTAATGAGTATAATAAAAGTGAAGTCGAATGGGTCGTTGTCGATGAAGCGAGTATGGTCGATACGTATTTGATGGATCATTTGTTAAAAGGATTGTCATTTAATACGAAGATTATTTTAATTGGCGATGATAATCAGCTTCCAAGCGTTGGGCCAGGAGAAGTTTTAAAAGATCTGATCGCAGCATGTCCAGCTTCCGTCGTTTTTTTGAAACATTTATATCGTCAAGGAAAAGACTCAAGCATCATTACATTAGCACACGATATGATGGAAGATCGGGTAGACAAGAGCATGTTCGAAGGCAAAAAAGACCTTTCTTTTGAGAGATGTGACTCGATGGTTTTAAAAGAACGACTCATTGATCTATGTATGAAATATAAAGACACCAATTATAAAAAATTTCAAATTTTAGCACCGATGTATAAAACAATGAATGGAATCGATGAATTAAATGTCGTATTGCAAAAAATTTTAAATCCGAAAAGTCTTATGAAAAAGGAAATCACAGTCAATGGCGTGTTGTATCGGGAGGAAGATAAAGTAATTCAGCTTACTAACATGCCAGATGATAACGTTTTCAACGGTGATATTGGAATCATTCAACAAATTACAAACGGAACTAAAAAAGAAATCGTAATTGACTTTGATGGCAATTTGGTAAAATATACACCTTCGCAATTTCATAACTTTAAACATGCATTTGTTATTTCTATTCATAAATCGCAAGGAAGTGAATTCGATACAGTCATTATGCCGATTTTAAAAAGTTATCATAAAATGCTTTATCGAAAATTGATTTATACTGGTGTCACACGTTCCAAAAAAGAGTTGTATTTGTTAGGTGAAATGGATGCCTTTTTCTATGCTGTTCACAATCATCAAGATAATATGCGCAGAACGACTTTAAAAGATATGATTGTACGTATAAGTTAAAAAAAATCTCTCATAATATAAATGGTATTAATACCAATCATATTTTCGATTCGAGAGGTGAAAAAAATGGAAATGAAGAAAGCTGCCCAAATTGGTGCAGGTATCGCTTTAGCTGGTGCCCTTGGATATGGTGCATGGTATATGTATGCAAAAACAAATCCAAAATCGGCACGAGAGTTAAAGAAATCGATCCAGAAAATGAGTAAAGACGTAGAAAAAAGTATGGAAGATATGATGTAAGGAAAAGACGAGGATTCGTCTTTTTCTTTTCTGACACTTTTGTCATATTTTACATATTTTTTTTGAGTAAAACATTAATATATGATATAGTATAAAAGAAGAGGTGAGAAGAATGTTCAGCCGAAAAAACAAGGAACGTGAAGAAATTGATACGCATCGTTTAAATGAAGTAATCAAGATTTCTCGGGACATTTTGAAGATTGTATTTGTACTTATTTTATTTTTGCTGGTCTATTTAGTTACGTTACTATTGAGACAGTGGAATGTTTTGCCGTTTTTGAAAAATATTTTATCGATTTTATCGCCGTTATTTATCGGCCTGGTGATCGCTTGGTTATTTGATCCGGTGGTCACCTGGTTGAATAAAAAGGGCGTTCATCGAATTTTAGCAACGGTAATTGTCTTTGTTTTATTTTTAGGAATCTTTGCATTGTTAATCTATTTGGTATTACCATCGTTTACTTCCCAGGTCAACGATATTGTATCGAGTATTCCGAATGTTATTAATTATGTGAAAGATGGAATCGATGGTATTTTTGATAATATTTCCAAAGTGACAGGATATGATTTAGAGTCTACGAAATTGCAATTGTTCGATGCAATCAATCAGATCGGGGTTGGTATTGCGACGAAGTTACCGACGATGAGTGTGAATATTATCAGCTCTTTTGTCAGCGGTAGTGTAACGTTTGCATTCGGCTTAATCATTGGTTTTTACATGTTGTTTGATTTCCATAATGTGCGGAAACACTTCTTGAGTTTGGTTCCAAAAGAATATCATAAACCGACGATCGATTTGATGAATCGTTTAAATCAAGTACTTCGTAATTTTGTCCAAGGAACTTTGTCGATTGCCGGAATCTTATTCGTCTGTCAATCGATCGGACTTTGGCTTGCGGGCATGAAGGCTCCGATGTTGTTTGGTTTATTCTGTGCGATTACGAATATTATTCCGTATTTAGGACCTTATATCGGAGGTGTTCCAGTAGTAATCGTTGCCTTCTCGATGGGCCCATCAACTGGTATCTTTGCTCTTATTTCGGTCCTTGTCTGTCAAGCGATCGAGAGTTATTTCTTACAACCAGTAGTGATGGGTAAGACGATGAAATTACATCCTGTAACGATTATGGTTGGACTATTGCTATTTGGATATTATTTTGGTATAATTGGAATGATTGTGGCAACACCGGTAATTTCTACTGGTAAAGTAGTATTTCAATTTATCGATGAAAAGTTGCAATTGCGAAAAAGATTAGTAGGCGATAATATGATCGCCATTGAAAACGATGATAAAGAGGAGTAACAGAGAGTTTTATGAAAAGAGAGTAGGAAATGGTGGAAGCCTATCTTAAAACCTCTGCGAACGCTACCTTTGGAGTGAGTTATTCCGGACATAGTCCGTTATCGAAATTAAGATCTATTTAGGATGGTACCGTACAGAAATTGTGCTCCTATTTAGGTCTTTCTTTTGTTTAAAAGGAGGATTTATGAAGGTATATTTAGTAAGTGGAAAAGCAAAGCATGGAAAAGATACAACAGGAAAATTCATCAAAGAGAAATACCTTGAAATGGGTAAAAAAAGTTGTATTATGCATCTATCGAATCCGATCAAAGAGTATTGTTTAAAATACTTCGGGTGGGATGGTAAAGAAGAAGATAAACCCCGTGAATTAATGCAACGTTTGGGTAGTGAAATCATTCGCAAGCAATTAGGAAAACAATCTTTCTTCGTCGATCGAATTACAGAAGATATTGAGATTTTATCGCATTTTTTTGATTGCTTTATCATTACGGACGTACGTCTTCCTTATGAGATCGAAGAGTTAAAAAAACGCTTTCCTCATACTTGTAGTATTCATATCTATCGGCGAAACTTTAAGAATCCAAATCTTTCTTTAAGTGAACAAAATCATGAGACGGAAGTTGCCCTCGATGATTATCAAGCGTTTGATTATTATGTATATAATGATACATTAGAGCAGTTACAAAAAGAAATAGAAGAAATTGTTAGAAAAGAGGAAGTAAAAGATGAAAAAAATGACTAGTACGGAAATTCGAAATATGTGGTATCAGTTTTTTACCGAACATGGGCATATGAAATTAGAAAGTGCGCCACTTGTTCCGATTGACGATGATAGTTTACTTTGGATTAATGCTGGTGTAACACCTTTGAAGAAGTATTTCGACGGATCGGTTGTACCAGAAAATAAACGAATTGTCAGTGTCCAAAAATGTCTTCGAACGAATGATATTGAAAATGTCGGCGTGACGACGAGACATCAGACTTTTTTTGAAATGATGGGAAATTTTTCGATTGGTGATTATTTTAAAAACGAAGCGATCGGATTTGCCTTCGAGTTATTGACAAGTGAAAAATGGTTTGCCATTCCGAAAGAAAAATTATATGTGACCATCTATATCAACGATGATGAAGCGTATCAACGATGGATCGAAGTAGGAATGGATAAAAATCATATTGTGCGGCTTGAGGGAAACTTCTGGGAAATCGGAGAAGGACCATGTGGACCAGATAGCGAAATCTTCTACGATCGTGGTGAAAAATATGATCCGAATCACGATGCTTTTGAAAAGTTTCAGAAAGATGAAGAGCAAGATCGTTATGTAGAAATTTGGAACAACGTGTTCAGTCAATACAATGCGAAAAAAGGATTAAAACGGGAAGAGTATCAAGAACTTCCCCACAAGAATATCGATACCGGTGCCGGTTTAGAACGGTGGGCATGTATCTTCCAAGAAGTAGATAGTAATTTCGATACGGATCTATTTGTGCCGATTTTGAATAAATTGGAGGATATTACGGGTATCTTATACGATGGACAGCGTGAATTTAAGGTGATTGCTGATCATCTTCGGGCAGTTACTGTGGCATTATCGGATGGTGCTGTCTTTGAAAATGTCGGCCGTGGTTATGTATTGCGCCGTTTATTAAGAAGAAGTGTGCGAATGGGCCGTAAACTCGGAATGAATCAACCATTTTTGTACGAGTTGGTCGAAACGGTAATTGCCACAATGAGTGAAAGTTATAAAGAATTACTAGAAAACCAAGGATATGTCAAAGCACTCATCTACGAAGAAGAAAAATTGTTCCATACGACCTTAGCTGCAGGAGAACGTAGGGTAGAAGAATTAATGGAACATGCAAAGGATAAAACAATCAGTGGGTACGATGTTTTCAAATTATACGATACGTATGGTTTCCCGTATGAGCTGACATTAGAATATTTAGAAGAACAAAATTTCACGACCGATAAAGAAGAATTTGATCGATACATGGAAGAAGCCAAAAAACTAGCCCGGAGTTCGCGGAAGAATGATTCCTCGATGAATCTACAACAAGAGGATTTATTGGAACTAAAAGAAGCGTCTCGCTTTTTGTATCAACAAGATAAATGTAAAGGAAAAGTAATTTTCTTATTCGATGGTGAAAAGAAACAACAAGAACTATCGAAAGATGGCTATGTAGTATTTGATCAAACATGTTTTTATGCGGAATCCGGCGGCCAAGTGGCCGATACTGGAATGATTGTTGGCAAACATTTCAAAGCTCGCGTATTGGATGTACGTAAGGCTCCAAACGGACAACATTTACATCGGATCAAAGTATTGGATGGCATCGTTCGAATCGGTGATGAGTTAGATTTATTAATCGATACGGATCGTCGTCGAAAAATCGAACACAATCACAGTTCCGTTCATTTGTTGCAATATGCCTTACAACAGATCGTATCACTTCGGATTAAACAGGCAGGTAGTTATGTCGATGAAGAAGGATTGCGATTTGACTTCAATTATTCCGGAAAATTATTAGACGAACAAATTACCGATGTCGAAAATATGGTAAACGATATGATTCAAGGTCAATACGAGACGAGAACGGATATTATGACTTTGGAAGAGGCAAAAAAAACTGGGGCGATGGCATTATTTAATGAAAAATACGGAAAAGAAGTACGTGTCGTATCAATCGGTGATTCGAAGGAACTATGCGGTGGTACGCATGTTAAGAATACTCGTGAAATCGGCCGCTTTGCTATTTATAATGTCGAATCGAAAGGAAGTAATTTGTATCGAATCGAAGCTGTAACTGGTGATGAAGTAGAGCGGAAATTGTTTGATGTCATTCGTCCTTATAACGATGAGATGGTGAAACTTTTGATGAAAGCCAAAGAGATGATTCATACTGCTAATAAAGATGGAATTTCTTTGACCTTCGACGTGATGATTAATAATGATCCGCCGAAATGCTATCATGATCTTGTCGGTGGACAAAATGAATTAGAATATGTTCGTAGTGAAGTGCACACATTAGAAAAAACGTACCAAGATGCCAAAAAACAACATGCACTACAAAGTCTCGATATCTATATGAACCAAATCGAAGAAGTGAATGGCAATCAGTTATTACTTATGAAAACCGAGAAAAAAGAGGTTGCTTTATTGAAAGAAATTGCGGATGAAGTGTTAAATCGGATGGGTAAAGGATTTATCTTGTTTGCCAATATAAATGGTACAAACGTCAATTTTATTGCGCGCAGTAATATTTCACTGAATGCAGGTTATGTTGTAAAAGAAGCAAGTATTCGTTCTCTTGGAAATGGTGGAGGTAGTCCAACATTTGCTCAAGGTGGCGGTAAAACGATAGAATTTATCGATGCTATTTTTGAAGATATTCGTAAAGAGGTCGTATGAAAGGAATTTATTTAATTGTTTCCGAAGATACATTTTTAGCGGAACAAAAAGTAAAGGAACTCATTGCCAAAGCAAGCGGTTATGAAGTGGTCTATTATGATTTGCAGGAAGACTTATTGACGCGTGCAATCGAGGATTTAGATACGTATAATTTCTTTACGGCGCATAAGATGATCGTTTTAAAAAATTGTAAATTTCTGTCTTCCAATCATTCGAAAAATGAGCTTGTCCAAGATACGACTTCTTTCTCACATTATTTGGAAAACCCTAATTTAGAAAATACTTTAGTTATTGTCGTCGATAAGTTAGATGAACGCAAGAAACTTGTAAAATTAGTGAAAGAAAAATCGGCGACTCTGTCCGTTGATGAATCGATCGAGACTTTGGTGCGACGGCATTTAGATGATTTTCAAATGGATGCGAAAACGCTTCGTTATCTGTTGGAGTACTGTTCCTATCGTAATGAAAAAATTATGCACGAACTAGAAAAGTTAAAACTGTATAAACTCGATGAAAAAGTGATTACGATCGAAGATATTAATCGAATTGTCGAAAAAGAATTCGATGATAATATATTTGATTTTGTCGATTGCATTATTGCCAAGCAAAAACAAAAGGCATATCAGATTTATCAACATTTGTTATTGCAAAATGAGGAACCGATGAAAATCATGATTTTGGTTGCCAATCAGTTTCGCATTATGTATCAAGTGAAGGTGTTATCGCAAGATGGAATGAGTGAAAAAGAGATTGCCAGTTTTTTAGAAATTCATCCTTATCGGGTGAAGTTAGCAAAAGAGAAAAGTTACTCTTACTCGTTTGCAGATTTACGAAATAATTTAAAAAAGCTAGCTGAGATCGATTATCAAATTAAATCCGGAAAAAGCTATGGAAATCTTAATTTTGAGATGTTTTTATTAAACTTATAAAGCGTTATAAAACGCTTTTTTTGTCGGAATTTGGCATATATTACCAATAATGAATTGGAGGGTTTCTTGTTATAATAGAGATGTAAGGAAAGAGAGCAATCGCTATTGTTCTATTAGAAAGGATGTGTCTTATGCCAAGAACATATAAACGAGAGTTTAAAAAGAAAATTTGTGAACTTATTGTCGTAGAAAAGCATTCTACGAAAAAAACGGCAGAAGAGAACAATGTGCCACTTAAGACCGTAGAGAAATGGATTACGGCATTTCATAAAGATAATCATTGTTATGATCCAGAAGTAGTTTTAAGTAGATAAGAAAAAGATGGCTAAGCCATCTTTTTTTTGGATGAATTTTATGTTATAGTGAAAAATAGTAGGAGGGAACAGTGAAAGAGTGGATAAAGATAGCTTTGATTATCATTGGTAGTGTGGTTGCTATCCTTCTTTGCTTTTTTATAGTCGATTTTGTACAAGTAAAACGGATGAAGCATCCTGTATTTTGTCGTCGTCTAAAAGAGTATTGGGATGGCGGGTCTTATGAATGCTATGGCATTTTCTATAAGATTAATACGTATACGGATGATCGTGGAAAAATTTTAAAAATGGAAATCGGTCCATACTCGATGAAATTCGATAAGAATTCTGTTATGGAAGAAAAAAATTCCTAGCATTTGGCTAGGAATTTTTATATAATTAAAGTTTTTAAAATGCGGCCAGTATTTAAAAAGTTCAATTTGGCTACTTCTTTTAATTTTTCACTCCCGTATTTTTCGACAATTTCTTCACCGACTTGATCTACGATAGGTCCTGCTCCTTTGGGAAGCGGGATGTGTAACGTATCGCTGAGCTTATCCATTTCTTTTAGAAAAATGTAACGACTGATAATAGAAGCACATGCAACTGCTAAATTTTGATCTTCGGCTTTTGGCATAAAAGTAATTCCTCGTTGAATATGAGTGCTATCTTTGATATAGTCGTAATAACGATTTTCTTTCGCAAATTCATCGACAATGATATAATCGATTTTGGGTTTTTCTTCTTCCATTAGTTGGTATAATACTTTATTATGGAGAATGGCTTTGATTTTGTTCATGTTGTTGTCTTTGCCGTATTTTTCGTTGTATTCCGTATTGTTTAAAATGATACTACGATATTTTATTTTTTTGGCAATTTCTTTGGTAATACTTAATATTTTTTCGTCCGTTAATTTTTTTGAGTCACGAATTCCTAGTTGTTCGAGGTAAGGAACTTCTTCTTGAGGAACATAAGTAGCCGTGACGACAATCGGCCCAAAGTAATCGCCGGTTCCAACCTCGTCACTACCGACGGAAGAACAATTGTGATATTTTCCACTCTTTGCATCTTTCTCTTTCTGGGCAATTTCTTGATTGGCACTTTGACCATCGATCGAACGCCACATATCGGCATCGACATCGGCACTGGTTCCTTGAAACATGACTTTTCCTGACGTATACATAGTAATGACGGTATCCTCTTCAACGGCTTGAAAGACGACATAAGGTATTTCTTTGTCACGTCGTTTGTCTTTATAATAATCGATCATTTTCGCTTTTGTTTCATCACTGACACGAATGACTACGTTCATAATATCTTCCTACTTTCTTCTTTTATTATAACGAATAATGGATAGAAAAAGCAATTACTTTATCTGTTTCTTTTGATATGTCTTGAGAAATTCATGAGCTTCTTTTAATTCGAGATATTCATGATAAGGACACATACCCACTTGTACTTGCTGGCGCTTTTCTTGTATTCTTTTATCGAAGAAATTGGTTGGATATTCTAGTTGCATAAGAGCTTCTGCTACTTGTTTCCGATTTTCTTGTAATAAACGCTTTTCGCTTGTGGGAATTTTCGTCCATTCATCTGTATCGATCGTAGCAAGAATTCTATCCTTTTCAGAATAAAAGAAATGTTCCAATTTGGTATCGGATAATAGATAATGCTCGTGACTTAGTTTTTGTAATTCCTGATCATAAATCACAAGAGCACGAATCCAGTTAGAATTTAAGATGGGATGTTTTCTCGTAAGACAATGTCCTTTTGCAGGTTTCATTAGATAAGCATTAATGTGATCGTGATCGATAACTACGACTTGGGGAGTCATAAAACATGGTGAAGAGTACCCTAATAAGTCAAAGGCATCGGGAGTCGTTGTAATATCGAAGAATTCTTTTAATAAAAAATCATGATAAGAACGAATGATCGCCGAAGTCCCTTCTTTTGATACAATCGGTAACTTTGCAATTTCCTTTTTTGATAAATATAACACTTCTGGTTCTTTCTTATTGTAAGTTAAGAGAACGGAATCGTTGATTTTCATATTACCCCTTCTTTTGGTCAGCTATTTTACCATATTTTTGTCAAAATAACAAGATTCGATCCACTTCGTGTAATTTCTTTTTGTGTAACTCGATAAAATAGGATATAATAAGAATAGATAGAAAGGAGTATTGTTATGGGTGAAGTAAGTCAGATTATCAATATTGTCGATGTCGTTATCGTATTATTGATTTTGATGTTTGGCGTGATCGGTTTAAAACGCGGTTTCTTTAAAGAAGTTGCGATATCGGTTGGCGTAGTACTCGTATTTATTTTAGCATTCTACTTGAAAGATCCACTTGCGAATTTTTTGTCGCTCAACCTACCATTCTTTCAGTTCAAAGGAGCCTTTGAAGGGCTAACTGCTTTGAATATCGTATTGTATCAATTAATCGCATTCATTGTTTTATTGATTATTCTACTGGCGATTTTGAATGTTGTGATTGCCGTGACGGGAGTATTCGAAAAGATCCTAAAATTTACCATTATTTTAGGAATTCCATCTAAGATTTTAGGTATGATCGTCGGGTTTATCGAAGGATATATTATCGTTTTTGTCGCCTTGTTTTTTCTCAGTCAACCGGCATTCAATATTACGATTATCAATCAATCGACATTAACTCCGAAGATTTTAAATTCGACGCCGGGTCTATCGAATATTGTCGGAGATTTGAATCAAACTATGAATGATATTTATGAGTTAGGAAAGAAGTTTGAAACGAATAAAGATCCAAATCAATTTAATTTGGAAACGGTCGATACGATGTTAAAACATCATATTGTCAAGACAGATTATATTGAGAAGTTAATCGATAAAGGAAAATTAAAGATTACAGGGATCGATTCTGTTTTAAATAAATATAGATAAGGAGATTATTATGTTATTACATTTAGAAAATGAAGAATTTAATGAAGAAGTAAAAGAAGGGGTCGTGTTAGTAGATTTTTTTGCAACTTGGTGTGGTCCATGTAAAATGCTAGGACCAGTTCTTGAGGAGATTGCCAAAGAACAAACTGATCTTAAAATTGTAAAGGTTGATGTCGATCAACATGAATCATTAGCACAACAATTTGGAATTATGTCCGTACCGACGCTTGTTCTTTATAAAGACGGACGACCAGTTAAGCAGATGTCTGGATTTATGCCAAAAGATGCTTTATTAGAATGGATAAAATAGTCACTTATGTGACTTTTCTTTTGACAAAAAGAACAAAAGTGATTATAATATTCATCTACAAGAAGAGGTGTAATAATGCAACAAAAAGAAAAATTTATTCAGATTGATCGATTGACTGATGAAGAACTAGAGGATTCAAAACGATTATTTGATCAATTTATCGAGTCAGGACTTTCACTCGAACAATTTAAACGAAAAGTACCAGGTAGTTTGCGCAAACTAAGAAAATCGTTTATTATTCAAAAAGAAAGAAATCCATTTGAATATCTAGATGCTTTATTGATCAATGGATATGCAGCTGAACTAAATTTACAAATTCAGTTCGTGACAGCCTTAGGAAAACTTTTGATTAATCCAGAGGTAGTACGTGGACTCCATTTTTTGGAATTAGATAGTCTTAGTAACTTGGACATGACGGAAGTGGCGTATCTTCTAGGTACATATCGTGGTCTTATCAGAGGAGCCTCGGCACCGACGACAACAAGTCGTATTTTTCAACGGATTTATACGAGACCCCTTATATGTGATGAAGACAATCCTGCTTATCAAAAAGAAGTCGGCTATTTTTATCAGACGATTCCGGATTATATGAGAGAAAAAGCACTCGATTTACATTTGTTCGATCGATTAGTTGATCATTTACAAAAAGAGAATTTTAAGGTGACACGAGGTGCCATCGATGAAATTTATTCGTACTATGACAAGGGGCGATTAAAAGAAGTAACAAAACCCAAAATGCTTCAAAAAATAGGGTGGAGTCATCCTTATATCTTTAAAAGAGATAAATAAAAAAATCTCAATCGTCGGAAAACGGTTGAGATTTTTCTATTTGGTAGGTGACTTGATTTTGATCTAATAGCTCTTTTTGAGTTTCGGTAATGACAGTTTGATAAAGTAACGATTCTTGATAAGATTTTCTAATGTTTGTGTTTTGAAGTAACTCATCAACCCATTTTTGCTTTTCTTTTGGAACTTTAATTAAAACAGAGTAAAGCGCCTCATCTTTCACGAGAGTAGTATTTTTAAGAGCATCATCGACGGTTTTACTGTATGCTCGCATCAGTCCTCCAGGACCTAGTTTAATTCCCCCAAAATAACGAATAACGACGGCTAAGGTATGATTGAGTTCATAATGTCTTAAAACGTTTAAAATGGGAATTCCAGCAGTCTTGTTTGGTTCTCTGTCATCGTTTGCCCGGACTTCTTGATCGATAATGTAACTATAACAGTAATGATTGGCATTCGGATACTCTTCTTTTATTTGTTTTAAAAGGTTAGGAATCTCTTCTTTTTGGAACACCGGGACGACAACTGCAATAAATTTCGAATTTTTTATCAGATTTATAGCTGTAGTTTTTTCAAAAACACGAAACATAATATCACCTTTGCATATTATATCACAAAAAGATCGACTTTTTTTAATTGTTGATTTATGTTACACTTAAAGTGTATGTAAAAGAAATGGAGAGAAGAAATACGAATACAAATTACTATTTTTATTATTTATGCTCTTTTCGTTCCGACCGAATGGATTATATTGAGATGATCGAGAAGATGATTTCCGAAGGAAAATTGATTTCGCAACGGCGTCTATGGCCACAATTATTACAGAATCCGCCTTATTTTTTAGGGGATGGTAACGACGCTGATTTCTTATTGTTAGCAAAAGCACCGCGTAGTTCCCTACGTAAAACGATTTTAAAGTCGTTAGCGGCGATGACATATCAGACGAAATTGGAAAAATTATTTGCATATGATGCGTTTGTTCGCAGCAATTGGAGTTTTGTTTTGGAAGATGATTTCCCGGTGATTCCTACGATTATGCCTCTAGAAGAGGAACTGGGGGAAGAAGAGACAAAAGACCGGCATCGGGATATAAAAAGAGGAAAAGAAAATCAAGATCAAGTACTTCGTTATTCGAAATTTTATGATGAATTTCAAACAGATCAAGAAATCCCACTTACTCGAGTCATCGCTTTTGCCTATCCGTATACTCGTTTTTTTGAAGAAGGCGATGCTCCAGATTGGTTTAAAGACGAAATGACTTATTTTGCAAATCTTTTACACGAGCACGGTTATGATATGCCGATCGTCGATTTAGACACATTTAAAGATTTAAAAACATTGGTACAGGGCAAAGTAAAAGTACTAGAGTATCGTAAATAAAGAATGGAGGTGATACCATGTCAGAAGAAGTAAAAAAACGAATTAAAGAAAAATTAGCGCTTGTTCCAAACAAACCGGGTAGTTATCAGATGAAGAATAAAGATGGTATCATCATCTATGTTGGTAAAGCGAAAAATTTAAAAAATCGCTTAAAAAGTTATTTTACTGGGACGGTTACTGGTAAGACAGCTATGTTAGTCGCGGATATTGACGACTTTGAATACATCGTGACATCGAGTGAATTAGAGTCGTTGATTTTAGAAATTACGTTAATTAAAAAGTATGATCCCAAGTATAATATTCTATTAAAAGATGATAAGAGTTATCCATATATCGAGCTTACAAACGAAACATATCCACGAGTACGAGTCGTTCGTAATGTGAATCGTAAAAAGCATAAAAGTAGACTGTTTGGCCCGTATCCGAATGTGACAAGTGCTAGAAGAACAGTCGAAATTATCAATCGAATGTATCCACTTCGCAAATGTGAACGGTTGAAAAAAGAAGTCTGTCTTTATTATCATTTAGGCGAATGTCTCGGTTATTGTGCAAAGAAGATCGATCAAGCAATTATCCAGCCAATGGTCGATGAAATTGCCGCTTTTTTAAAGGGAGATAGTTCGATTATTACGAAAAAAATTGAACGTGAAATGAAAGCCGCAAGCGAAGCTATGAACTACGAGAAGGCCTTGGACTGTAAGAAGATGTTGGAGGATATCGATATTACATTACGTCACCAAAAAATCGACTTAAACCGAAACTACAACTTCGATTTGTTTGCCTATTATCAAGATAAAAATTATTTTTCAGTGCAATGTTTCTTTATTCGGGAAGGTCTATTATTTGGACGTCATGGTGATATTTTGACGACGGTTGAGGATCCGAAAGAAGCATTAATTGAGTATATTATTAAGTTTTATCAGAAGAATAGTGTTCTACCAAAAGAAATTGTCGTTCCGAATGATATCAATGCATCGTTATTACAGGAATATTTAAAAGTAAAAGTGAATAGTCCTTCACGAGGGGATATTAAAAAACTTATTTTACTAGCCGAAGATAACTGTAAGATTGCATTACACGAAAAAGAAGAGACTTTGAATAAAGATGAACAGGCGCGGATGGAAGCCTTAGAAGAATTAAGAAGAGTGTTAAAAAAGAAAAATGTTTCGCGGATGGAAGCCTTTGATAATTCGCACTTGTTTGGCACTTTCTATGTCGGCGGAATGGTCGTTTATGAAGATTTTTTACCATTAAAAGAGGAGTATCGGAAATTTAAAATCTCGACAGAAGTAAAAGACGATTTAGGAGCGATGCGCGAAGTTTTATATCGACGCTATTATCGTGTGTTAATGGAAAACTTACAAAAACCGGATTTAATTGTGATCGATGGTGGCGAAAACCAAGTAGCAGTCGCCAAGGAAATTATCGATAGTTTGCATTTGGATATTACGATTATTGGGTTAAAGAAGGACGATCATCACAAGACAAATACTTTAATCGATGAATATGGTCGAGTCCTTCCGTGTGATAGTCATTCCAATTTATTCTTGTTTTTATCCAAGATTCAAGAAGAAGTACACCGTTATGCGATTACGTATCATCGAACAATTAAACAAAAAGGAAGTTTGGCAAGTTTACTCGATGTTGTACCAGGAATTGGTGAGGTGCGAAGAAAAGAGTTGCTGAAGAAATTCGGATCTTTAAAAAAACTAAAAGAAGCCTCTCTTGAGGAATTAGAAGCGGTCTTAAATAAAGACGTAGCTGAGAATTTATTCCATTATTTAAAAGAATTGGATTAAGTATTTTAATCAATCGATAAACGGTCATCTTTTTTTAGAAGTGTAAGTTGTTTTGATAATTCTAAACAAGTCGAAAAATGGAAATAACTTCCAGCAAAGGGCGCAATTGATCTATGATAAAATGGAAAGAGAATAGAATCTCTTTCCATTTTTCGTTGTAAAATAGCCTGCATAGGTCAAGAAAAAGTGGACAATTATTTCACATAATAGGTATTTTTATATTGAATAGGGGTCAAATAGTTTA
>CALVRU010000029.1 GCA_944358775.1 uncultured Bacilli bacterium
TAAAAGCGCGATCAAAATACTTCCTACTAAAATCATTCGTTTCTTCTTCATGGTACACCTCTTTATTATCCTATAAACCATTATACCCCCCCCCCCATAGCATTTTGGCAAGCGAAAAAATGGAAAAAGAGGTTCTATTTTCTTTCCATTTTAGCATAATGAAAGGGATCTCTTTTTCTGGAAGCTATTTCCATTTCTCGACAGATATTTTTATTTTAAGTTATTCTTATAGATTTCCACGAGATCTTCCAGTGAATAATTTGCAGCATTAGCAGGACTTGTCGATGGTAAAGAGATCGCTTCTATCTTCGTCTTTGGGTAAATACATTTTTCATAAAGACTTTGTGCTTTTTTACCGGTCGTAAAGATTTTTTTGATGTTTGTTTTGTCCAGAATACTAGGAATATCCGTCGGAATCACATTTTTGATGCTCGCATCGCTTGAACCGACGATATCACACTTTAAAATACAATCCCAAAGAGCGATCCGATGCCGAATGAGAAACTTCTTCTTTTCTTCTATTGTGGCCGGTAGTTCTTCTTGATAGACTGCACTTAATACACGCCAAAATCGATTTTGGGGATGCATATAGTAAAAACTTTGTTCTCGTGATTTGCGACTAGGCATACTACCGAGCAACAAGATTTTAGAATCTTTTTGATAAAATGGCGGAAAGGTATGTATTACCGTTTCTATTTGATGATTTTTTGCCATTCTGCTTCCTTAAAGCCGCTTAAAATGAGATTCTCGCCAATTAACAATGGGCGCTTTACTAACATTCCATCACTTGCTAACAAATCGATTTTTTCTTCATCCGATAACAATGGCAGCTTATCTTTTAAATGCAATTCCTTATATAAGTTGCCACTCGTATTAAAGAATGTCTTTATTTCACGATGCGATTCTTTGATCCAATGTTTTAATTCCTCCTTCGTCGGATTGTCTTGGACAATATGACGATCCTGATAATCAATATGATGTTCCTCTAAAAACTTTTTGGCTTTCTTACAAGTACTACATTTTGGATATTCGATCAATAAATATTTCATGTTTTCTCCTTTCTATCGAACGAATCGATAATGGGCTACTACTCCACTATTTCGATCCCATTTTTCTAGTGCATCCTCTTCACGATAAAGTTGTCCGGCATTGTGAATCAAAAATGGAATTCCCTTTTTATTACGGCGATCAGAAATGATTGCAATATGGGAGTAATCCTTACCGAAAATTACGATATCGCCTGGCATCCATTCTGAAATATCGGTAATATCATTCGTCAATATTTCACTGTGCCGATCAAAAAATACTTTTAAGTTTTTCACGCGTCGAAAGTCGATATTCTTATCTTGTTTTCCGGCCACTCGTGGATAGAGTTCGATATGATTTGTGATATCTTCATCGACCATATCTTTTAAAGAATATCCCGCATTTTGGAACGCACGCCAAACGGTATCGGTGCAAACACCCTCTGTTTCTGGCGGATACCCACCTGCATAATAAGCACTATGATAGCGCGGATGAGATTCTGCTTCCATTCGAGCCCCTAATAGAATATCGGTATAATCATCGATCCCGTTTTGGTTTTCATCATGATCACTATAAATTATGGTAATTCCAAAGTCTTCAGCTGTGTAATAATGATTATTTTTCTCATAAGTAAAAAGACAATATCCTAGTATGCATAAGACCAATATACCAACAATTTGCCAAATCCAAAAATACCATTTTCGTGTCTTATGGTGCCAGAAAAACATTCCCAAAAGGGAACCGATTGCACCACCAAACAAACTCACTAGAATGAGTATTTTTTCTGGAATTCGTCTTTTTTCTTTACGAGATAATTGTTTATCCCATCCATATAATAGAAAAGAAAAAAGATTTATGACAATCACATAAATCAACAAGAGAATCATCTTATTTTTCCTCTTTTATCTCGGCATCTGGAATATCGGCATCGATTACTTTCATTAGTGTTTTCGTCTCTTTATTTAACAAAAACGAGGCAATCACATCAAGAAGTGCATATGCCATTAAAAAGCCACCGACAATTTGTAATATCACTTGTGCTCCTCGCCATGGATTAATCACCAATAAAATACCGACCACTAGAGTAATCATCGCTAATGTAAATGTTGGAATCCAAGAAGTACTTCCTGCTTCTTTCATATTTAGAGCATACTGTATCTTTAGAAGACTGCTGATAATCATCCAAATGCCCAATACGATCGGTAAAATCGAAGCGATCGCACTAGGCGTTAAGGCTAAAATCAAACCAGAAACAATACAAACTCCACCATAGATGATATTAAAACGAATCATTCCATTTTTTTGTTCTGCCCGAAAATATTTTAGTAATGCAAAAATACCGACGACAATAATAAAAATCCCTAAAATAAGAGCTACGACATGAATTACCGTATCCGGTTTCAAAAAAAGTAACAATCCTAAAATAAAAAGAATAATCGAGCTGGTAACACTACTCCACCATATTTTCTTTCGGTTTTTTTCTAAATCCTTCATAATGCGTTCCTTCCTTCTACTTTATTAAACCATAAAGTTTAAAATTTGTAAAATCAAATTAATGGCATAAAAAAAGTTCAGAAAGTTCTGAACTAATATTTCTTCGATGATGCTATTTTTTGATATTGTTTTCCAGATATTTCGGAAGTAGACGATTCATAAACAGAAGTATATGGAGCAATCTTATCTTCCAAAGCAGAATAAATGCGATTAAAATGAGAACAAAGTTGGTTTCGTTGTTGTAAAGTAAAATATCCTTCATTTAAATAAATGGATAATTTTGATTGAAAAAATCTTAATGCCATTTGCATAAATTCTACAATTTGAGAAGCATTCTTTTGATATGAGAATTGATAGTACATGACATCAGATGCAATTTGATCCATGATCCTACACATATGACGATAACTTCCTGGTTGACCACACATCTCATCAAAATGTCTTTCTAACTCATCGTGATTCATCCGTCCATGAACTAATAAATCGTTTTTATAAAGTTTCTTTCCGTTTGCACATTTTTTTTGCACCTGCAACGGGCTATCGCCATTTTGAACTACCATATGATAATCAATTGTCGTATCATTATCGAAAGAGGCAATTAACAAACTAGTCATCGTTGCCAGTAAACGATAACCTTCTTTGTGCGAATCAAATAATTTTTCACTATGATATAAAATATCTTCGAGTGATAAGTGTATGTTCAATAAATCTCGTTCAAAGAAATATGCACTGACAGCCGCATAAATAGGATGCATCATAAAATTCAAAGCTGTTCCATAATTTTCTTTTAATTCACCACTGTTTGGTGCAAGCACTTTTACATAACAACCGTGATGTTCTTTTAGACAGCCATTTCTTTGTGTTGTAGTAGCTAAAATATTGGAAATCGCATGACTTATTTCACGCAGATAGGCCATTTGAATCGTATTACGCTGAAAACTAGGTACATCTTTCTCGCTTTTTAAAATCAACGACTGATTTCCACTTGCCAAATCAATACATTTTCCTAATTGAGTACTAGTTATATCGCTTTGTGTTTGTACGCGGATCAATTTGGAAGCAATTTTTTGATATAATTGTTCTATTTCAAATGGATGTTTCGTTCCTACTGTCAAATATAAATTGTACATCAAAGCCTTTTTAAACATTTCTTGATCTTTTTCTGTTTCAAAATAAGTAATCACTATTTAACCCCCTCTTGAAAACTTCTGTATTATACCACAAAAAAGGAAAAGCGTCGACTTTTCCTTAAAATAATGATGATCCCATGAACTTTTAAATGTCTTTTGGCAAATCGATGTAACGTACTTCGTTTTCCACATTTTGATAGACAACTTTCAGATTTTCCGTCGGCATTTCAAAACTAGCGGTTGGAATACCAGCTGAACAAATAATTTTATCATGTGTAAAGAGAGCATTGTCTACTAAATACCCGATTTCTTTGGCATATGGAAAAGAGGCGGCACATCCTGCTTCATAACCACATAAATCCATTAACTCTTGACTAGAAGCGATACTCACCTTCTCACCGAGCAATTCTTTCATAAACTTACTGTTTAAGCGTACCCCTTCCATAGTTACTAATACGTAATACCTTGAAGATTTCGTTTTAATAAAGAGATTTTTACTTTCCACTCCTGTTAAATGATATCTTTCATCTACTTTTTTTGCCGTATCATAATTTAAAATAGGCTCATGCTCATAATAATCATATGGCAACTTTAATTTCTCTAATATTTGAATTGATTCTAACATCTAATCACTCCTTTTATCCATTTCTATCAATCCATCTTCTTGTAGTAAATATTGCTTCGTAGTCACTTCATCGATATACTTCCGATCGTGAGAAACACTGATAATTGCACCTTTATACTCTTTTAATACTTTTCGAATCATCGGATTTGATAATGGACTAACATTACGAGTCGGTTCATCTAACAACAAAACATCGCACTGTAACAAAACGAGATGAATCAAAAACACTTTCGCCTTACTTCCATTACTTAAGTCTTTCATTTTGCCTTCCATCTCGGCAGTAGTAATATTTACGTTTCCTAAATACATTCTCGTTTTCGTTCGATCTTCTTTAGAAGATGAGGGCGATGCAAAGTCGATCACTGACTCTTCTTCCTGAATCACTTCTTCATAATTTTGTGGCATATAGCCAACCTTTAAATCATTTCGTTTCTTTAACTCTTCTAAAATAACATGTAATAATGTTGTTTTACCTGCCCCATTTTTACCAATAATACAAATATGTTCCGGTCCTCTCACTGTCAATTCCAAATTTCGGGCAAGAACGTGATTCGCCACTTTTAAGATCGGTAATGATAGTTGTAAAATAACTTTTGATCGAGGCAAATTCACTTCTTCAAAATGAAATGAAATCTGTTCTTCGACACTTGGCACTTCGGTTATTTCTTGTTTTTCTATTTTCTGTTCTTGGGCCTTTAGAGCATGCATTTTCTTTTTTAACAAACGTGCTCCATGTGGATCACTCCGCGAAATCGTATTTTGTTGATACTCCACTTTTTGCATGACTTGTAATAATTTTTGTCGCTTTTTTTCATATTCTCTTTTTTCAAGATGGGCCTGTTGCGTCTGTTTCTGAAGTTCCTGTAATCGTTGCTCCACATAAGTACGATAATCTGTTTTTAACAAGGTATGTCTACATTCTTGTTTTCTTTTTACTTGTTCTAGATGTAAAATCCGATTGGCTGTTTTCTCCAACAAAGTTTCATCATGGGAAACATAGATAATCGGCCGATCGGTATAACAAATAAAATCTTCTAGCCAATTTAATGCATCGAGATCTAAATCATTGGTCGGCTCGTCCAACAACAAAATATCGGCCTCTTCTAATAGAATTTTTAGAAGACCTATCTTTATTTTTTCGCCACCAGACATATTTTTTATTGTCTCTTCTAATAGAGAATCTTTTATCTTTAACTCTCGTAAATAACGATATAATTGGTTTACTTTATGATAATAATCATCGTCGGTATGAAACAAATATTGATATCCTTTCTCTTCCAAGACATCCTCTGGCATATTTTGAGGAAGATAAGAAATTCGGTTTTGATGCGATTGGATGGTACCAGTTACGGTTGCATAATCACATCTTCCTGCGAGTACTTTCAACAAGGTCGTTTTGCCGTTTCCTTCCTCGCCAATAATTGCCAATTTATCGTTTTTATTTAAATGAAACGATAAATTATGAACGAGATATTTGTTATCGACAATAATACTTAAATTGTTTACTTCAAACATATTATGCCTCCTTCGTGGGCATAATCAAAGTTTACGCCCAGACTTATTTCAACTCTACCATTCTCATGTTCTCACCTTCTTTCTCGATTTTTCTAAATATTATTTTTAAATGTTTCTTTTCGTTTATGAATCGTTTCATCAATATTAAAACTATATGTACTAGTTAGCACTCCATCATAAGGATCGATTTCTGTTTTCTCTAATGCGCCACCTAAAGATTCGATTGTTTTAACAGATCCTAAATTACTCGTTTCGCACACCAACTTAACTTTATCTAACCCAATCTTTTGCGCTTCCATTAATCCTAGATATAAATTGATTTTGTTATATCCTTTTCCTCTTTCGGTAGGACGTATGCCATATCCTATATTTCCACTAAAATGTTTTGCATTTTCCGGGATATTCCACCGAATATTTAATGCTCCTATTACTTTATTGTCTTCTTTTCTGATTAACAAAAAGGTTTTCACTTGTGCTTTTCCCAACTTTTTCGCATATTCTTTCTTTTCAAGATTTAAACAGTGTTCTAATACCTCTTCGAAAGAATAACCATCTAATATTTTAGCCAAGATTTCAATACCGTTAATATCGGAATTATAAAAAATCAGTTCGTTAATATAATCAATTATTTCCATTTTTCTTTTATGGGAAGGTATTTCTAAATAAAAGTGTTCCATTTTTTATTCTTACCTCCTTTTCAATCGTTTTTAATAAATAATTATCGTATTTTCAAAATGCATACACATTCCACATGAGTTGTATTGATATCAAGAATAGTTGGCTAAACCTTGTATTAGTATCGGTTGCATAGTCATTACTTTTTCTTCTTCTGCCATATCTTCCGCATAGTCTAAGAACAAATTAGTTAAATTATTTAATTTCTTTAATTCACTTTCATTTAAATAGTTTTTAGCAATACTCACATCATATTTATAAATAAGACCATCTGGGGAGTTTTTCCAATTAGTTAAACCTAAATGTTCTTTTTTTGAATCTACTCTTTCATAAATAAGTTCTGCAGCTGTTTTTCCGGTAACTGCATAATGCATCTTATTTTGAACAATTTTAAAAAAAGTATAAGCTCCTTCTGATTTAGGATTATAATCAGTTGATGTTGCAATAAATAAGTCAGTACTTTTTTGATAAGACATTCTTTCACTAACTCTAATTGTTTTAATACGTTCTAATAATTCATCAAAATATTTTTTATCAAATTTATTACCCTTAATAAATCTATCATCATTTAAATTAAATCCTTTAACAATATATTCTTTTATTAGTTTATTTGCCCAAGTCCTAAATTTAATTGCTGTTTTTGAATTAACTCTAAACCCGATAGAAATAATCATATCAAGATTATAATATTCTCTTTTTCTAGTAACTCTCCTATTACCTTCAAGTTGAAGGGGCTGTTGAATAATTAAGTAATTAATTATTTGACAGTCTCTTTTCTTTTGGCTTTACATAAGGAAATTTTTCTTTTTGTAAAGTGAATGGAGTATTCCAACAATTGCTTTTAAATTTATTTTCTATTGACGAAGAAAAATACCTTCTAACATTTACTCCTAAACACATCAGCATGATTTCACATGATACCTTATTCAAGCCTCGTCTTCTGATTCTATCATAGTTCATATTATTTTTAATTTGTCCGAATGTTCCTTCGACTTGAATACTTCTATTTATTCTTATTTCTATACCCTTCGGACTTTGCAAATTATTTCTTGCTTCTTCTTTTAATAACTCATACTCTGGAATTAATTCTATATATCTATAATCTTCATCTTTATTTTTAAGTTTTGCTTTGCATTTATAAGAATAATTGCAACTGTTACAGCCAACAAATTTATAGAGTTTACTATTTTTATTTCTTTTTCGATGGTAGTTATCAAACTCTATTTCTTCTCCAATACATGTATTTAAACACATAACTCCATCATCAAATACATAAAATAATTGAGGTGATTTACCACTAGATTCACCACCCCAAGATTGAAATTTAACATAGTTATTAATATTGTGTTCTTTCATATATTTGTAATTTTTATAGTTACCATAACCAGCATCATCACATTCATTTATTGGATATTCTCCATAGTATTTATTATACAAGTCATTCATTGGGATAAATGTGCTAAAATCCGATCTATCTTGAAAAACTCCATACATCAATATTAGCAAGGATGACACTAACACTTGAACGTTATATCCCGCATGAAAATCATGACTTGATTTTGAATAATAATCTTCCTTTAAAACCATTGCAGTTGCATCATGGTCTGTTTTAAAATATGAATTTCTATTATTTCCACAAATCTTTTCTTTTTCTTCGTATTCAACTAATTTAACTAAATATTCATATCCTGTTTTATAATTTCTTTGTTCTACTGTTAATCTTTTACCTCGACCACTTGGAATATTATTTATATCAATTTCATTAAAGTGTGCATATTGTTTAAGTATCTGATTGAAATCATAAGATTTTATTAATTCTTTAGTATATAAGTCATTATATCCCATTTTATTTAATAATGTTTTAATTTTAACATCAAGTTTTTTATGAAATTTTACAGGTTTCCACACAAAGTTATATTTATTGGCATTTGCTTGTATTTTAGTACCATCAATATAGATATCAGATGTATTCAAATTAAATTCTTTTATTATTTGTTTTGTAATACAAGTGAATATTTCATATTGATAAGGCACTATATATTGATTAATAAATAAACAAATAGTAGAAAAATTTGGAATTTCACCTTCCATAATATAACTAACTCTTATATCAAAAAGGCATTTATCTTCTATATCTCTTAAACTTGCCTTAAACTTAGAAAAACAATATATGATCATAGCAAATAAATTAAATGGATTATAACCAATTCTACCTTGACAGTTAT
This sequence comes from uncultured Bacilli bacterium, assembly GCA_944358775.1. Lineage (GTDB taxonomy): Bacteria > Bacillota_I > Bacilli_A > RF39 > UBA660 > Faecenecus. The sequence continues at coordinate 8,691 of CALVRU010000029.1, forward strand.
TATTTTTTAACTTTACACTTTCAATAATTTTTCCAACTCCAGAATTTTCTAATAAATTCATAAATTTATCAATTTTTTTGAATTCTTCATTACATTTTTGTGAAGGTGCTATGAAAAAAGTCCTTTTTATGCTAAAATATTTCATGTGATACAACTCCTTAGACAAGATTATTGTATCACAAATTTCCCTGATTTCCTTAGGTTTTCAGGGATTTTTTATTTGCTTGCATGAAAAAAGCCGTTGAATTATTTATTGGCTTAATTATTCAACAGCCCCTTGAATTCTTTTCAAGTTCTTCGTCATTATATATATTATTAATATGTTTTGTTATAGCTGGTCTTTGTACATTAAATAAACTTGCAATTGCATTAACATTTAGCCATACATCTTCATCTTGTAGTTTTACTTCAATTTTTATATTATTATTTTCATCTTCATAAAAAACTATATTATTTTCATTACCTATTAATTTATTATCCATATAACTCTCCTTATAATTATTTCATATTATAACTAAACTAGTATAAGGAAACATACACTCCTCCATCAACCTTTCATTATAATTTTTGATTTTTTCACTTTTTTGCTCATTTTTATCAATTTTAAGTGATTTCTAATTTTTTTGAAAAAGTCGTTTTTTTCTTATTTTTCAAAGGCTTTCAAGGTGTTCTTCAGACATAGCAACGCCACACACTCTACATGATACGTATTTGGAAACATATCTACTAAAGTAAATTTTTCTATTTCATATTGCTCTTTTAACTCGGCAAGATCGCGTGCTAATGTAATTGGATCACACGATACATAGCAAATTGTATCTGGCTTTATCGAAAGAAGACTTTGCCGGGTTAAATGATCCAAACCACTTCTTGGGGGATCGACAATCACTAGATCTACTTGTTGGAACTGTTTGATAAAGTCCTCTACTCGTCCACAGATAAAAGACACATTTTGAATCTTGTTTATTTGCTGATTTTTTTTGGCATCTTGGATCGCTTCGGGAACGACTTCGATTCCGATTACCTCTTTGGCATAGATACTAGCTAATAAGGTCATCGTTCCAGTACCACAATATAAATCAAGTAGTCTCGTCGGTTTTTTCTTTTCGATCACATCTAAAACTAAATCATAGAGTTTTTGTTGATTTTGAGTATTCACTTGAAAAAAAGATTTGGCCGAACAACGAAACACCAGCTGGTGAAGTGGGACCGAAATCGTGTCTTCGCCAAACAATTTTAGGCCATTGTAATAAAAAGAAGTTACTTTGTTGGCTTGATAAAACTCTTGTAAGATATCTTCCTTTATATTTCCAGAAAGTGCGATCATCACTTGATTTTCAAACGTCCGAATCATAATAGAAGTAATTCCTTTGGTGTGCTCTTGTAATTTTTGTAAACTTGGAATCATTCGATTGATTGCATCTTCACAAATGGCGCATTTTTGAATCGGAACAATTTGATTACTCTTCGCTTCTTTTAAACCCAGCTTCCCATCTTTTCCATGAAGGGTAATTTTATTACGATAATGAAATGGCGAAGAAGAAATAATTGAAATTTGATCAGGCAATAAATCGATTTTAGCAAACTTTGATAAAATATGCTCTACTTTATTCTTTTTAAACCGTAATTGCGATACATAATCTTGGTGTAACAATTGACATCCACCACAAGTAGATGCATAAGGACAATTAGGCATCACTCTTTGATCACTTTCTCGAAGCAACTTTACAACATGAGCAAGACGATAATTCTTTTTTTCTTGGTCGACTTGGATGATCGCTTCTTCATCTGGCAATAATCCTTCGACAAAACAAATCTTATCCTCTTGATCGACTAAGCCACGTCCATAATCATCCTGTCGGATTGCTTTTACTGTTTCCATTTTTCTTCTTCCTCTCTACTACTTTTTACTACCTGATTACTCTTTTCTTTTTTACCCTTTTTCCAATTGGACCAATCTTTATTACCTCTTGCTTTTTATTATAACAACTTTTCGAGAGATAGGAAATATTTTATTGCAGTTAAGTCCATACTAAAAAAAGAAAAGAAGGGATTTTATGGAAATGGAAGAGTTAATCGAAAAAATTAAAAGTGATACTGGTAATACGACCGACATGATCTTTCGTAAAATGATCATCGACCAGAAACCACTCTATTTAGTTTATAACGAAGTATTAACAAGTAGCGATGATATCAATAACTTTATTTTAAAAAATATCGCACAGGTCATCGATGAAAAGGTCAATATAACGACGAATCTTTACGATTTCTTTTATAATTCATTACCTGGTCATAATATCGCCAAAGTAAAAGACTATCCCGACTTATTGAATCGAATTTTTAACAGTTATACCATTATCATTACTTCCCCGACAGAAATATTTGCAATCGAGACGAAAGCAAGATTGGATCGTGGAATATCCGAAGCTTCCAGTGAGCAGACCTTATTGGGCCCAAAAGATGCCTTTACCGAAAATTTTAATATCAATTTAGGACTCGTGAGGAAACGAATCAAGAGTTCTAAGTTATGGTTCGATACCTTTCTCGTCGGGCAACAGACAAAAACCAAGGTTGGATTATGTTATATGAAAAATATTGCCGAAGAAAAAACGATCAAAGATGTAAAAAAGAAGTTAAAGGATATCTCGATCGACGGCATTATCGATAGTGGTTACATTAAAGAAAGTCTCACTTCCCGCGGTCAACAATTCTTTCCGACGATCATGGCTACCGAGCGACCTGATCTAGCTAGTATGGCACTTCTGGAAGGAAAAATAATTATTATCGTCGATAATAGTCCTTACATCTTGATTCTGCCTTGTTTTTTCGTCGATTTTTTTCATACGGCCGATGATTATTATCAAAAACCGATCAATATTACTTTTATTCGAATCATTCGTTTACTAGCTTTTCTAATAGCTATTTTTGTCCCTGCTTACTACATTGCTGTCACAACTCATAATCACGATGCGTTATCCCTCGACCTAGTCGTAAACTTCACTGCGCAAAGGGAAACCGTTCCTTTTCCAGCCTTAGTCGAAGTACTACTGATGAGCATTACCTTCGAAATTTTAAGAGAAAGTGATGCGCGCATGCCTTCTACTATGGGAACGGCAGTTTCTATCTTAGGCGGTCTCGTTTTAGGCGATGCTGCGGTCAGTGCGGGAATCGTCTCACCGATTATGATCATCGTCGTCGCAATCTCCGCAATTTCGGGATTACTATTCTCATCGATCGAGATGATTTCGGCTATTCGATGGTGGCGCTTTTTCTTTTTAGGATTTGCGACTATTTTCGGCATTTACGGAATTTTTCTTGGAACGATCTTTTTAATTATTCAACTATCTAGTATTAAGTCATTTGGTAAACCGTATCTTGCACCCTTTGCACCATTCTTAAAAGGGCAACAAAAAGATGCTTTAATCAAATCAGAGAATGCTGGAATCAAGAAAAGAAATCCCTATTTAGCAAGTAAAAATATAATACGGGGGCGACAGTCATGAAAAAACTACTGTTTTTATTTCTACCACTTCTTTTTCTAACTGGGTGTGACAGTTATACCGAATTAAATGAATTAGGAATCATCAATGCCCTTGGTATCACTTATCAAGAAGATTCCTTTTCTTTGACAAGTAGTTTTGTCAACGCGAAAAAAGAAGAACAAGAAGTAACCGAAGAAGTTACAACTTATCAATCGACAGGTTCTTCAATCGAAGAAGCTTTTCATAACCTTTACTTACAATCGAGCAAAAAAATCTATCTTTCTCATTTACAATTAGTCGTCTTAAGTAAAGAAGTTGCTACGGATAAGATGAAAGATATTCTATCCTTCTTCATTCAAAATGAAGAATCCAGAAATAATTTTCCAGTAATCATTACCGATGATGTCTCAGCTTTTTTAAGCGATTCTCAAACTGTTTCTGATTGCGAAAAACTGTTATACATCAATCAACAAGAATACGGTAGTATCTCCTCTCCTACTTTAGAAGATATTGCAAGACAATTGTACGAGAATGGCGTAACGGTCGTTCCACACATCATCAAAAAAGAACATTTACAAACAGATGGTTATATTGTCTTTCGCGATTTTAAAGCAATGGGAAAGCTCGATGATACGCTTAGTAATACTTATCTCTTATTACATAATCAAATTCAAAAAATGAATATTCCAATACAATGTGAAAACGAAACGATGCAATTAGAAGTCAAAGAAAGTATGACTACTATTCAAACAGAGAAAGATACGATTTCGATCAAAGTAACAAGTCAATTAGAAAATATGGAAACCAACTGTGATTTAGTTGCTCTTTATCAAGATGCGATCCATAGCAAAATCGAAGATTTGTTACAATATACAAAAGAAAACGATGTCGATCTCATGCATTTTACCCCACGGTTCGAAAAGAATAATCCTTTCTATTTTAAAAAACAACAGCCAAAATTTCAAAACGCAAACTATAAAATCGAGATATCAGCCAAATTAACGGATCATCAAAAATTACAAGGAGGTGCAATGTGAAAAAACATACCATTTCATCGATGCAAGTAGGAACAATGGTATTTTTCTTTATGCGATCATTGTTTCTCTTGTTTGGCTTTTCTTTCTTATTTCCACTTACTCAAAACGATACGATTCTAGTACCTATTTTAGGAAGTGTATTTGGATTACTTTTATTGGGACTTTTTTTTCTTATCTTTGATTATCAACCAAACGAAGGATTATATCAAAAAATTCGGATTTTATTTCCGCGAGTAATCTCTCTTACTCTACAAATTATTTTATTTGTCTTTCTCTTCTTTTTAGGGAGTTATCTTCTTTACCATATTACCAATTATCTTAATTATAGTTTAGCTCACAATTTCTCTTTATTTGTGTTAGCCGCTACCTTTCTTCTTCTTTGTTTCTATTTGGCAATCAAAGGAATTGAAACGATGGCTCGAACAAGTGAGATTTTTCTCTTTTTAACTATTTTATTTGTAATGATTTCCGGATTGGGCCTTTTCTCTTTTATTCAGCTTGATTATATTCGTCCATTATTGATCAGTGGTCCATTTGCGTATCTTAAATCAGCAATTTGCTATGGTGTTCTTTCGGCAGGACCGGTATTTTTACTTCTGTTCCTACCAAAAAAAGAAATCGTCGAACAAACTCACCTAAAAAAAAGAATTATCATCGGCTATCTTGCTTCTTCTTTCCTTATTTTTCTCTTTCTCTTTCTATCACTTAGTATTTTAGGAATCGATCTTACCCTTCTTTATCGACATCCGGAAACAATTATTTTAAAAAAAGTAACTTTTTTAAAAATAATCGAACGTTTAGAAGCCGTTTTATCCATTCATTGGTTATTCGATCTTGTTTTACTGCTTTCTTTCCTACTCTATGCTCTAAAAGAGGGAGGACGTGAAATTATCAAAATAAAAACCGAAAAGAAAAAGAATTGGTTTCTTTTCATCGTTTGCATCTTCCTCCTTTTTGGTAGTATCTATATTCCCCACATCGATATTTATTATCGTAACATATATTTATTTTTAGTTCTCGTATTACCGGCTATTTTCGGAATTTGTATTTTTTTTCAAAACACCAAAAAGTCACGATAAAAATCGTGACTTTTCTTGTAATTAAACGGTTTGTTTATTTCCAAAGTGATGAATACTTTTCAATCAAACTTCTGCTTCTTTTTATTATGAACAAATTATCTTATCTTGTGGGAAAGAGATAAAGTTAGGATCAGTAGAATTTTTCATCACCTAATATTATATATTCTCGTTTTCCAATTCGAAGTAATGAAAGCGGCTAGTTTTTACTGGATTGTACAAGTATAGCTACTTGCTTCTCTTGTTTCTTTAATGAATTCCATTTGTGTATCTTTCGTAAACGGAATAATACTTTCTGTATCATTCAGCGTCAGATCATGATAGATTACTTTTTTCTCAGTAGTAAGTCCTAATACCACATTATTTTCGATTTGTTTCTCACAAGTGAAATTTAAACCGAGTGTGTTTTGATATTGGATTTTTTTCTCATTGCAGCTTTCGTATAACGTATTTAATAACTGTTCCTTTGATAGACTAGCATCACTATTTGTATAAACCGTGCGATGTGTTAAGGTTGTCAGTTGGTCATCCTGATACTGATAAACTTCTTGGGTGGTTTCCATAATTCCTTGGCGGTCTTCTTCTTTTTGACACATTAATGTCCCATTGAATTTATTCTCAGGAGTTTGAGTTGGCACTGGATTTGATTCGTTACTCTGAATCAATCGAAATACAGGCGGTAATACACAGACAAGAACCAACAAAATAATTATTAAAACGCAAAGCACTACCACACCGTCTATTTTCGGACTTCCTTTTTTCTCGCTCACACTGTCACAACCTTTCTATTTTTTTTCATCATATCATAAAGATACCAAAAAGAAAAGAGATTATTCGATCACGAGTCCTAAAAAGCGAGCCAGTTGAATTGCCTGACTTTCCGTTACGATACAACCTCTTAACTCTTCACCGGATAAGCGGATTCCTTCGATCGTACAAGTACGCAAATCGACTCCTTTTAATGGTGTTTTCAATAATTCCATTCTACTAAGATCACTTTGTAAAAACGAAGTATGCGCCAGTTCGGTATTATTCATTGTACTCTCGAGTAGATTCACATCTTGAAATTCCGATGATTTTATTTTGGCATAAGAAAAATTGGCATATCTCATATTACAATCTTGAAACAAGACATCCGCTAGAATCGAACCAGAAAAATCTGTACCTACGGTCTTACAATGATCAAAAATAACACGATGAATACCACAATCTGAAAAATCCAAATTAGATAAATCACAGTGTTCCAATACAACATCCGTCAAATCGATCCTCGAAAAATGGGCTTGTGAAAAATCGCAAGATACAAATTTACAGTTTTTAAAATCGCCATAAGAAAACGTATCGGTGATCACTTCATTTTGAAATACAAAATGCTCGAAATTTTCCGTCAACCTTGCGTCATGATACGATCCTTCCTCTAGCTTACGATCGATATGTGGATCCATTCTTTTTTTCTTATCCATTTTGGTCACCCAATTTTATTTTAACATAGATCGATGAAAAAAACTTCCGATAAGGAAGTTTTTACTGTCTATTCCAAGTTCAATTTGTTTTTTAACATGTAATTTGTACCGATCCATGAAATAAACAAATAGACTATTTGAATCAAGAAACCGACACCTAGAATCATATAAATCATAGTCACTGGCAATGTCGTAGTTTCTAATGTAAAGAATATGTCCTGATTACAGAAAGCCATTATTCCAAGTACCAATAACGCAATCATCTCATAAGCAAAATAAATACATAACCACGCAACAAATGCACCAATTAACTTACCAGTGTTTCGAATTTGACCGATACTAATTGCAAAATAAAAAGTAAAGATTTGACTTAACGATGCCACTAAAACATAGATAATTATTCCAATTAATAATATCGTATTACTAACCTGTAAGCTAGATGCCATACTAGAAATAGCTCCTTGTATGATCGTCAATGCTCCTTCCTGATAAAATAGAATGAATAGAGCTACGAGCGCACAAGCAAAACTACAAATCCAATAAGATACCGCACTGATCGCTTTCGATAAAATTAAGGTGCTCTTCTTGACCGGTAACGTATTGATTAGATAAGCATTATCCTCTACAAAGTTCTGATAAAAATATTGAATCAGGCAATAATAAGTAAACAATACCATGCCTATTACAAAGATAACTCCTACAAATTGGGTAATGGCCATTGCAATTTGGAAAATACTACTAACCTTTCCGAGAAGACCGATTCCTCGACTTAACAAAGCGATAAATATCACTGCCAAATAGAGAAAGCCTAATTTTTTACCCAAGGATTTCATATCGTATTTTAATACTTTTCCTAGCATTTAAATTCCTCCCTAAAAATTTGATCAATCGAAGCATCATATTTCTGCCTTAACTGATCGGCACTTTGATGTTCGCGAATTGTCCCGTCTGATAAGAAAACAACATCATCCAAAATACGTTCGACATCCGAAATCAAATGGGTCGAGATCAAGATACTTGCACCATCTTTAAAATTTGTAAGAATCGTATCTAAAATATAATCACGGGCAGCCGGATCCACGCCACCAATCGGTTCATCCAAAATGTAAAGATCCGCATTGCGACTCATTACTAAAATCAACTGTACTTTTTCCTTGGTCCCCTTCGACATAGTTTTTAATGCATCGGTTTCTTTGATGCCAAGTTTCTTCAACAATTTTTTCGCTTTCTCACGATCGAAATTATCATAAAAATCTTGAAAAAAGGAAAGCGTCTCACGAACGGTCCAATTCTGATTCAGATAAGTACGTTCCGGTAGATAAGCGATTATTTTCTTACTCGCCATCCCCGGTTTTTCCCCTTTTATCAAAATTTCTCCAGAATCTGGAACTAATAGATCATTTATCAGTTTGATCATGGTTGATTTACCACTGCCGTTCGGGCCTAAAAGACCGACAATCTTACCTTCTTCGATTGACAAATTAATGTTTTTTAATACTTTTTTTGGTCCATAACTTTTACTGATATTTTTTAACTCTAATAACATTATTTTTCTTCCTCTCATAATAAAGTCAAGTATTTTCTATACAGTATTTTCTATACAAAACTTTATAATTTTTTATTTTT
>CALVRU010000030.1 GCA_944358775.1 uncultured Bacilli bacterium
CATTAGTAAATTTCCGGAACTTTTGACCTTTTTTAGCCATAATAAATACACCTCCTTTCGGAGGTGTATTATACCACAACCCTTAACTCTTTTTTATTAATGTCTACTTTAAGGGGTGCATTTCACTACTTACTTCTTTTTTAATAACTTTTCTACTTCGTCACGACGTAGCATCGAAGAAATTCCTTTAATCGTTTCACCATTATCAAAAGTGATTGTTTTCTTTTGAAAAGAAAAAGGCGGGACAACATGATCTAAATTGACAATATAAGCGCGATGCGTTTTAACAAATTGTGGTGGCAGTATTTTTTTCACTTTCTTTAATGGCTCCCGATAAGGATAGCTGTCGTTGGCACTGACAAAGAGAGTCTTTTTGTTTGCTTTATCAGTTGTAACATATAAAAGATCTTCTAAGACGACAACATACAATTGCCCTTGTTCCCAATAGGCGAGAGTGTGTTTTCGACTTTTTCGAATTTCTTTCATAATATTTTTTAAATGACCCTCTAATAAAGAAACATTGTCTTTTGAAACAAAAGCATAGTAACGAATTGTGGACGCAAATATAATATCTTTATATTCTTGCTCATGAGCACTTAAAAATAAAATGTAAGCCTGGGTATCCCTCGACCGGATTTCTCTAGCCACATCGATACCAGAATCATTTTGAACGACGATATCGAGAATATAAATTCGAGTAATAGATGGCTGAACCTCTTCGTTTACATTATTATAATTTACTAGTTGCCAAAACTCACTGTTATAACTAGAAAAATAATAAGTCTCTATCTCCTTTTGATCGGGAATTATTTTATCTATTTCTTGTTTGACGATAGCTAACAACTCTTTGGAATCATCACAAGTAATAATTTGGATCATACTACTCACTCCTGTCATTATTATACAGTTAGTATAACATAAAATGAAAGAAGTGCAAAGAAAAAAATAGATTGACAAGGAATAAATTCGTGTTATAATTTAATTGTACTACTACAAGTAATACAATCGTATTATGAAATAGAAAGGAAAGAGATTATGATACAAATAAAAGATGTTTCCAAATCATTTAATAACGTAAAAATACTGGATAAATTAAACTGCACCATTACTGATAATTGCATCTATGGTTTAGTAGGTGCGAACGGTTCTGGTAAATCCACTTTATTACGTTTAATCAATGGCATCTATAAACAAGAAGAAGGAACGATTACGATGAATGGGGAGGAACTATTCAATAATGCTACTTTAAAACAAAAAATAGTGTTTGTTCCGGACGATCTATTCTTCTACCCTGGATATACGTTAAAAGATATGTTTCAATTTTATCAAGCGCTTTATCCGAGGTTCGACGAAGAATATGCAGTCTCTCTTGCTAAAATGTTCAAATTAGATCAAAATCGTAAAATAAGTACATTTTCCAAAGGAATGAAACGCCAATGTGCGTTAATTGCTAGTTTGGCGACCAATGCAGAATATATGTTTTTTGATGAGACATTCGATGGACTTGATCCAGTAGTTCGTAATACGATGAAAAAATTGATTGCCAAAAAAATGAGTGAACAAAATACGACGATTATTATGACAAGCCATAATTTAAGAGAATTAGAAGATATCTGTGATCGCCTAGGACTACTTTACAAAGGTGGTATTCTTTTTGAAAGTGAAATCGATAATTTAAAAACGAATATGTACAAAGTGCAAATATCGTTTGCTCAAGAAAAAAAGAAAGAAGACTTTAAAGGTATTGACATCTTAAGTTTTAAAAAGGTTGGTAGTATTATTACGTTGGTTATTAAAGATGAAAAAAAGACAAGTCGAAAAATATTAGAAAAAATGAAACCAGTGATTCTAGATTATCTTCCCCTTACTTTAGAAGAGATTTTTATTTATGAAATGGAGGTCCTCGGTTATGAATTTGAAGAGATTATTTAATTGGCCGTATCTCAGACAAAATTTAAAAAAATCAAAAGGACTGCTTGCAATTATTCTTGGCATTATACCGATATTAAATTTATTGATTTTTATTGCAATTAACGTTTTGAGTAATTCGGAAGCGAGTACATTGTCGCGTATTTCCACAGTTGCGATTCTCGGTTTATACACGATTCCTATTCTTTTATCAATGGCCTTGTTTGGGTTTGTATTTAAGAGAAAAAGTGTCGATTTTATGATGTCGATGCCATTAGAGCGAAAGACGATTTTTGTAACCAACACGATTGGTGGAATCGGTTTGATGATTGCAATGCTATTACTAAATATTCTGTTGATGGGACTTGTTTCTTTATGGGTTCCAGCTGTTCCTGGAGCGATGTTGTTTGACTATTTAGTCATTTGGACGATCTCTTATTCATTTGTTTTTACGCTTACTAATTTAGCAATGACGATCTCGGGCAATAGAATAACTCAGTTAATTGTTACGGCTCTATTTCTATTTTTGATACCGTTTTGTTATGATACATTTATTCACAATAATGAAAGTTATCAGTATCTTACGTCTTATGTTGAATGTACTACTGAATCATGTAAACCGGAGACCTACCTCTGTGCTACGAATGATCTGCTCTGTCAAGAAAGAAAAAATAATAATCAGTATGCAATTGATTTAAGACAAGAGAATAATAATTACACGATGCCGTATCAATTAATACGTAGCCGTTTGGATTGGAACGACCTTATTTTATATAATGGTGGGCAACTATTAAAAATGACTTTAATAAGTGTATTTGCTTTCATTTTAGGAATCTATTTATTTAATCGTCGAAAAATGGAAGTATGCGAAACATCTTTTGAAAACTTTCACGTCCATAGCATCGTTAAATGTCTTACCATGATTCCGTTTATTTTATTTGTATATGACACTTTATTAGATGGGGATTTTATTTTTGTTATAATAGTGCTATTCATCTTCTTGATTTACTTCTTCATTTACGATCTGATTACGCGAAGAAGCATTATCAGATGGCAACATTCTCTTTTATATTTTAGTGGCGTTGTCATTTTCACCTTCGCATTATCACTCATTCCACGTCCTATTTTCCACTCCCAAGAAGTGGTTTTAAACCAAGAAGAAATTGCTGCAATTGAAATACCGGAGGCCCAACTTTCGTATGAAGGAGATATTATCCTCTATCAAGGAAGGTTTGAAGAGAAAGAAAGTATTGCCCATCTGTTAAAATGGATGAATACGGATTTGTCGCAAGAAGCTTATGGTGTGATGGAAATTAAAATCGAATTGATGAATGGTAAGAAGTACAACAGCAGTATTGTCCTCGGTGAAAGTCAGATAAAATCGTTCGTTGAAGATATGCCGAGTGGCTTTGTTTATAAGAATGCCTACGATGAATTAAAAGAAAATCGTATCTTTGCTATTTCTTACAGTAATAGTGATCTTTATTCACCAAAACAACGCAAAGGATTACTCGATCGTCTTAATAAAATAATGAGTGAGATAGATGAACAAAAAATATATCCAATCGATAATAACTACAATCAGATCATTACGGTTTATGCTTATCAAGATCATGAAGTAAAACGCTTTCAAATTCCATCTGGAATCGATTATGAATTGAATGAATACATTATTAAAAACTATCAAAAAGAATTCCAAGAAATCTATCAAGCAAAACCAAAACAATTCTGGGAAAACGCTCAAGTGGATACCAATGACGATAGTAAATTTGCCGACTATTATGGCTATCTAAGTTTTCAAAACATTCAAAAAGCTTACCAAGATTTTATCGAAGCCTACTATATGGAAGAGGTAGATATTACGAAACCGATGATCGATTTCACTATCACTTATAAAAATAAAAATTATCATTACTTTACAAATCGCATAAAAGAAGTAAAAGAACTGCAAGATAAACTTGTCGAAGAGGTGAAGCAATTATATAATTTAGATAGTGGAGTTGATGTGGATGAATAGTATTATCACCCTTGATTATCAAAGTAGAACACCAATCTATTTACAAATTGAAGATCAAATTGAACGTTTTGTTGCACTCGGTATTCTAAAACCCAAAGAACAGATTCCATCCATTCGGGAGCTCGCAAGTAGTCTTGGGATTAATCCAAATACAGTAAAAAAAGCCTATAGTGAGTTAGAACATAAGAAGATTATTACTACAGTTTCTACAAAAGGAACCTTTATTGTTGATCAGACAGAGGCTATTTTAAAAGATCGAATTCGGGAAGAACTCGTCAAAATTAAGGGTGAAATTATAGAATTAACAAAATTAGGAATTACCAAAAAAGATATTATCGAGTATTTAAAAAAAGAGTTGTAAAAGCACCCTCCTGATTCTTATTGTTAATCTCGTTTTAAAAAAATAGGAAAAACTTCCTATTTTTTTTCGATTGCATTATAATAATAATTAGGTGAAGTTATGAATAAAGGTATTACAATTAGTATTTTTCTTTTTGTGGCACTTACGATGATTCTATTGAATATACGGCTAGATATGGATTTAAAAAATTCGTCTCAAGAATCGATTGAAGCAGATTATCATATTCTGTTAGAAGAAAATGATAAGTATTACCAATTTCTAAATACCCAACTGGATTTTAATAACTATCGAGCTGGCCGCTTTGAACTAGAAGAAGAGCATCAAAAACTCAAGATTACCTTTTATCCGCAACAAATCAAGATCAACGGTACTGAGGAAATGTCGTTGTTAGAACAACCGGCTTCTTACGAATTAGTACAAATTAAAGAAGGAATTTATCAAGATCCCCAGACAGAAGAGATTTGGGAAATTATAAGAGAAGTTTAAAATAGACCAAATGGTTTATTTTTTTTAGGAAAATTCATATTTTCTCCACATTGTTTCCACATTTTTCTGTTAAATTAAAAAAGAAAGGAGAATGATATGAGAAGGCAAATCATAATTGGTTTCATTATTATAGTTCTATTGGGAATAGGCATTGTAATCGGCTTATTGTTGTGGGATGACGAATCAAAACAAGATTCGACTACAGATCAGACGAATTCGAATATAACATCTGCTACGGAAGAAGCGATCATCAATTTAACCGACCTTACAACAACAAGTGAATCAGTTATCTTTGAAAATGGAAGTGCAACGATTACGAAAGGTGGTAGCTATTATGTGACCGGAACTACAACGGGACAAATAGTAGTCGATGCCAAAGAGGAAGAAATTGTATTGTTTTTAAACAATATCTCGATTCGTTCTCAAAATGCCCCAGCTATTCTGGCCAAAGAAGCCAAAACGCTAACGCTCTACCTAGTAGACGGAAGTGATAATCAAGTATCTGATTATAAAACAAGTGAGTACGATGCAGCCATTTATAGTAAATGTGATTTAGAATTAGATGGTACGGGAAAATTAACCGTTGTAGGAAATACCGAAGAAGGAATCGCAACCGATGGAAAGAAAATAACAATTAATGGTGGAATATACGATATTACGAGCAAAGATGATGGAATCAATACGGGAGGAGTAGGAGATCGTATTACGATTAATGATGGAGTTCTCTATATCAATGCAAAAGGAGACGGAATAGATTCCAATCGAGATCTCATTATTAATGGTGGTACGCTATTTGTTTCAGCAACTGGAGCCAATGACAACAGTGGACTCGATGCCGATGGATCCTATACTATAAATGGAGGCACGATCGTTGCACTTGGCATGGGCATGTTAGAAAATCCAAGTTCTAACTCACAACAAATAACAATTACTATTTCTCTTCCAGAAACGATTTCGGCAAATACTTTAATGAGTCTTTGGAACGATCAAGAACAAGAAATTATTTCGTGGCAAAGTGAAGCACCATATAAGACAATTATTGTAAGCACTCCCGATATTACAAATACAATATATCAACTATATAAAAACGGAAGTCATTCGGGATCTTTAGCATATGGTCTTTACGTGGATGGGACTTATACAAAAGGTGAGTTAGTAAAGAGTAATTAGAAAGGAAATCCTTTCTTTTCTTTTGCCAAAAGGCATAAAGTGAAATAGGTGGTTCGATGACAAAAGAAAAATACAAGACTCTACTAGTGTCTTTGTTTATTATTAGTCTTTTTTGTTTTTCCGTTGCCAACGCCAAAGTGGTCGAAGAGCTTCCGTTGTTTGGAAAAATCATTTTTGTTAATGTTTGGCACCAATAACGCCTATTAACAAAGTAAATATAATAAAAATAGGAAAGCAAAATGCTTTCCCGTTTATAGATTTTTTTCGATATTAGGAATTTTTATTTCAAAATTGTATACACTTTGCAAACCAGTGATAAAACAATTTAATAATTGATATTGTTCTTTTGTTAAAAGTAGTATATCAGAACAAAATTCAATTTTAATCCTATCTCTATATTCTAGTATATTTATATTACATCTATATGTAGATGTACTTTCACTTTTTATACATAAATTATTCTCTAAAAAATAATATTTATTTACGAATTCTAACCTTCCATTTTTTTCCTTAATAGAAAATTCATAAAATACTTCTTTTAACAATTGTTCATCTTCACAATCCCATAACACATAAATTATTCCGATTGGAATAGTTTTATTATTGTTCATTTTATTATCACTTCTTCCTACGTACAGACTTGAAATATACTAATATAATAACATAATTGTCGATTCTATCAAATGATTTACTGGCATTTTCGCCACGATAGCTGTACGTACTATACTTCATGTCTTTGCTTATAATGTTTATTTCGTTTAGAATCATAATAATATGTGATCTATTATATTAGAATTTCTATCATTACTATTTTTTATTACAGTCTATTTGTCTTTATTTCGATATGATATATTAAATTCTTTCTTTTCCTTTGTTAAAAGGCATAAAGTGAAATAGGTGGTTCGATGACAAAAGAAAAATACAAGACTCTACTAGTGTCTTTGTTTGTTATTAGTCTTTTTTGTTTTTCCGTTGTAAACGCCAAAGTGGTCGAAGAGCTTCCGTTGTTTGGAAAAATCATTTTTGTCGATGCTGGTCATGGGGGTCGTGATCCGGGAACGATGTACGGAAAAATCATGGAGAAAGATATTAACTTAGAGATCTCCCAAAAACTACAGGATACTCTGATGGAAAAAGGTGCAATTGTCTATATGACACGAGATAGTGATGAGGATTTATCAAGTGAATGGGATCCCAAGAAAAAAAGAGGAGATCTCTATCGTCGGATTGTCATGTTTCGTAAAAAACAGGCGGATCTATATCTTTCCATTCATATTAATTGGCATGCCCAAGCTGGAATTAAGGGACCAGAAGTTCTATATAATAACATCAATAAAGAGAATAAATATCTAGGTGAGATTTTAATGGACCATTTTGAAAGTAGTTTAAACACGAAACGTGTCTTAAAAACGACCGATCTTTATATGTATAGAAACACAACGGTTCCAGGTGTTTTAATCGAATGTGGATATTTATCGAACTATCAAGAACGACAATTACTCCAATCGGATACTTATCAACAGAAACTAGCGGATATTATCACCGATGCTACGATTGATTTCTTTCAAACTCGTCATCAAAAAATTACAAACGAAAACGAGAGTTAATCCTCTCGTTTTAAAATTTCTGTATTTGGATAATAATGTCTTAAAATCTGTTCATAAGAATATCCATGTTTTGCCATCTCAATCGCTCCATAAATACTAAGACCAAGGCCTTGGCCGATGCGATGACAAGTAAAGGTAATAGAGTCTTCATGTTGTGTGACCACGAAATTATTGGATTGTAAATGAAGCGCTCGTTGAATATCGGTTCCTCGATAGATATAAGAACCAATTTGAATCTTTTTAATACTACCACCTTGTGTTTCCTCGATGACTTTAATTGTTGTCTGTTTCGTAATTGGTTGATGAAAAAAACGACTGATCTGTTCATAAGTAAAATGAAATTCGAAAGAAAATCCTTTGACATCGCGATCAAAATTACTATCGACACTCACTAAGTAAGGAATCTTCTTTCCGAGTATTTCACTGGCATCTTCCGTTTTACCATGATTGATAACATGATAATATACCTGAATCGGCTCGCCCTGATAAGAAAGATATTCTCCTCGAGTATTAAAAACAGCTTCTTGAACACGATGAAAATAATCAAGATAATCATCTTTATAAATCGTCTTTAAATAAGTCTGGTCTTGATAAAGTTGAGTACCATTATTTTGAGAAAGTTCTTGCCCGAGCTCTTCTTGTCGATACACATAAGTTCGCGCCAGTACAGCCTGTGCTTTTAAAGTTTCCATTGGTGTTGTATAAGGTAGTTCGAACTGCAATACTCCCATAATATATTCCTCCAACCGAACTCGTTCGAGGATACCATTACTTTTTCGTAAATCGATAAATTTTTCCTGCGGAAAAGAAGGCAGTTGATCACTTGAAACAAGATCTATTCGCATATCATTTGGAAAAAAGTCACGTAAGACTTCAACGTATTTATAAACAGGAATCATCCGGTCTACTTCTTTCTGGAATCCCCCTAAAATCAAAGAACTGACAATAATATCATTGACGACTAAATAAACCTTATTACCTTGGAAGTCGATTCCTCGATTTTTAATGTAATTAATTACTCGTTCATAAATCGAACGCTGTCTCGAAGTGTGATCTTGTCTTAAATCTTGAGCAAATTCAAATCCATATGTCAAATATAAATATAAAATATCTTCGCCATCTTCGTGTACAATTCGATAATCATAAAACATGCTATCACCTGTTTATATCATGCAAAAAAAAGAAAAACTTTATACAAAAAGAGAGTTAAAAAGCGAAGAATTTTAACTCTCTTTCTGTTTGACAATCCCTTCCAGTCAAATAAGAATAGTTCCGAATCACTCGTCTTAAATTTACTTTTTTATCTTCATAGATGTATTGGTCGACTTGCTGGATTACTTTGACTACATGAAATAGACTCTTCAGATAAAGATCCCGAAAAGATTCTTGTGAAACTATTTTTTTGTCAGTCGGATTGCACCATTTTTCATGATCTAAATTGAGTAATTTACGATTTTCTTTCCTTTTAATATGATAAGAAAGAGGTGCTTTTCGCAAACACGACTTCGGTGAAATAAGATCGATAAATCGGTATCCAAGATACTTAAGTCCAGTTGGATCATAACGAACAAAACGATAGAAAAACTTCATTTTGGCAAGGGCTTTTTCATAATAAATGCTAAAATCGGTAATATGAAATACTTCTTTATAAGTAAAATCAATCACTTCTTTTAAAGCATTGGAAAAAGGCTGTAAACTGCCAAAGCAAAATAGATCGGAACGAAATTTATAAGGATTGCCACCTTCGCGGAGTGCAACAAGATAATTATCGATCATACTTTCCATTTCCCCATGCACTTGATTATATCGATAAGTTTCTTTTTTTCCTTTTTCAAATTTTCCACTTCGATACACAATATAAGGATGCGTAGTACTATCTAAAATATAATGACATAACATCCCATAAAGAAAACTCATCACTTCTGGATCATCAGCAAAATGATTGTATTTAATATAGTTAATTAAAGTTTCAAAAAACAAATACACTTTATGATTATGAAAATAAGAGCCAAATTCACGAAGTTTTTTTCCTTTCTTCCAATCAAGTACATAATAGAAGAAAAAGGCATCCATGCTCTGACCTGAAATTTTTAAAAAATTTTTATGATCAAATAAAAATTCTTTTCGTTTAAGAGGAAGACGATCGTAGACATCCATGGCAAAATAAGCATGAGTAATTGTACTAGGCATGATAAAATCCTCCTTTCATTTCTTTAAAAGTATAACATATTTTTTCACAAAAATTTCATATATTTTACACAATTTATGTGCTATAATCTATACTAGGTGAGACGGATGGGATATCATACAAATAAAGAATTTAAAAACCTAGATGAGCAAGTAGAGATTTTAAAATACAAAGGGCTTATCGTCAATGATGAGAAATATGCAAAAGAAGTATTGCTGAGAGAAAATTATTTCTTTTTGAATGGGTATCGGCACCTCTTTTTAAAATCAGCTACTGAGAAAACTTTCAAACAAGGAACGACATTTGAAGAAGTATATAGTTTGTTTCTATTTGACCGCAGTTTTCGTAATATTATTTTTAAAAATTTGTTAATTATCGAAAATAATATTAAGTCGATCATTTCTTATCAACTATCGAAAAAATACGGTTATAAAGAACATGATTATCTACGACCGAAGAACTTTACTCAAGATCCGACAAAGTCACGTCAAGTAAATGATTTAATTAAAAAAATGAAACGACAAGTACGGATAAATGGAAAGCAACATTCGGCGACGATGCATTACATTAGTAATTATGGGTACATTCCATTATGGGTATTAGTAAAAGTATTGTCATTTGGAATTGTCAGTGAATTGTTTTCCATTCTAAAAAGAGAAGATCAATTAGCAATTGCTGAAATTTATCATATCGATGTAGAAACCTTTATTAATTATTTACCGATTCTTGCGAATTATCGAAACTTATGCGCTCACGAAGATATTTTATATGAAAATAAAACACAACGAGCAATCGATAATACCATCTATCATCAGTTGCTAGAAATTCCTAAAACAGATGGTGAGTACATCTACGGTAAAAATGATTTATTTGCACTGATTATCATTATGAAACAATTATTAAAAGCAAACGAGATCACCAATATGACCGAAGAAATCGATCATGCGTTAAAAAATCTAGAATATAATTTAAAAGTAATTCCCATTAATAAAGTGTTAGATCGAATGGGCTTTCCAGTAAATTGGAAAGAAATTAGTACAATTAGAAAGAAGGAAGATTAATGCGAAGCAAAATATTAAAAGCGTTATCGATTATTGCTACTTTTGCCCTAGGTGGGGTATTTACTTATTTTGTTATCTTAAGTCCACTCATGGAAGGAAATCAAAATTTGAATGGCACAATTGCACCTGGTCAAAGTAGTAATGGGGTTGTAAAATGTTCTAGCGATATTACGATTAATGAGGATAGCATTGCCGCCGCGGTCGGTAAAATCTATGATGCGGTTGTCATGTTAGAAAATTATCAAGGAAACACACAACTTGATACGGGAAGTGGTTTTGTATACAAAACCGATGAAAATTACGGTTACATTATGACCAACCAACATGTTGTCGAAGGTGGTAATAAAGTAATCGTGGTCATGGCCAATGATCGTGAAGTAGAGGGAACTGTTCTAGGCGGAGATGCCTACTTGGATCTTGCAATTGTTCGAATTCCAAAAGAAGAAGTAATTCAAGTAGCAACCCTTGGTAACAGTGAAACATCTAATTTAGGAGATACTGTTTTCACAGTCGGAGCTCCTTTGGGATATGCTTATCGTGGTAGTGTTACGAAAGGTACTTTATCAGGAAAAAATAGAATGGTTTCGGTAAGCGTAAATAATAATGATGATTGGATCATGAAAGTAATTCAAGTAGATGCTGCAATCAATCCAGGAAACAGTGGAGGACCACTTTTAAATGTCAATGGCGAAGTAATTGGAATCAATTCTTTGAAATTAGTCAAAGATGAAATCGAAGGAATGGGTTTTGCAATTCCGATTGAAGATGCTCTTCAATATGTCGATGCCTTAGAACAAGGAGAATCGATTGAACGACCATTGATTGGTATTACCATGGTAAATGTTAGTGAACCATATGCGCTTCTTCAAAATGGTATTCGTTTGGATGAAGATATCGATTATGGAGTTGTAGTAATTGGCACTACGGAAGGTAGTGGCGCCGCTGCTGCGGGATTACAACGTGGCGATGTCATTATTAAATTAGAAGACACCAAAATAGAAAATGCAGCGTATTTAAAATACGAATTATATAAACATGCCGTTGGCGATACGGTTGAAGTGACATTCTTAAGAGATGGTAAAGAACAAACTGCAAAAATCACCTTGACGAAAAATACAGAAGAATAAAAACGAGTGCGAACTCGTTTTCTTAATGGATAAAATACTTGTTTTTGTAATTTAAATTCATTATAATAAATCCGAAAGAGAGGATGGTAGAATGGCAGAAGAGCTGGAATTTTTAATGTCAGACGGACTACTAATTCGCGGTACAATAGAAGGAAATCGAACATCCAATCATCTTGTAGTAATGTTACACAGTGGTGGTTATGATCGCCATGAACGTGGTGTCAAAGAAGTTAGTAAAGATGAAATTTCTGGAATGAAAAAAATAGAGTATTATAATGCGTATGGAAATTACGATTATCTTTCTAATTTGTTAAAACAAGATGCTTGCATTTTACGAATTGACCAACGCAATCATGGTCAAAGTGGCAAGAATATTGATGTTTCTAAAATGAAAATAGCCTTAGAGAAACTCAAAACAGAAGATCAAGTAAGCAATCAGATCATAAGAAATCTTATGCATAATAATAAGAATAAGTTAAGAGAATTAGAACAGAATTTCCAAAATGAAAAAGTGAGTGACTTGATTCATCACCCAATCTTAAAAGATATGTCTTTTCAAAAGATGAAAGAGGATCTAGAAGAGGTAATAGAGCAATTTACGAAAGCGAATCCCTCTTTTTCATCTATCGATTTTGTAGGAACATGCATGGGAACAGTCGTAGCCAGTCTTTATTTATTCGATCATCCGACGATGGCTAATTCCCTAACATTGTTTTCGCCACTTTATACCTTTGACTATTCTATCTTAAATTCTCCAGAAAATGCCGGATTAATGCGAACTAAATGGGAAGCTGTAAAAAAGGGAAATCAATTTCGATTAGGAAATGCAATAGAAGGGCCAAATACACATCGTGAGGTTGCTTCTTTTGCAGCTACTTTTTTCGATCATTTAAAAGAGTTAAATATTCCTATTTTTTGTATTCAAGGAACTGATGATGCCTTAGTACCAGTTTCGATCCAACGAGAAATCTTTCGTAATTTAAAAGAGTATCGCGAAAAGCATCACTTAAAACCAGTTAATTATGCTGAAATTCCCGCAGTGCATTGTTTATATGATAGTATTTTTCCTGCCCTTTTAGAAACAAGTGAATTTATTTATAGTCAACAAGAAACGTTAGAAAAGAAAAAATAAAACAGAAGACCGAATTTGGTCTTCTTTGTTTAATTGATAGAAATAAGTTTATACTTCTGTGTTTCTATTTGTAAATTACTGACTACTTAAATTTCGTAATTTATAAGTTATCGTAAAATTCGTCACTTACTGCTTCGCACCACTCATTTTCATTTTCCTCTCCAGGAACTTCAATAGCAATGTGACTAAACCAAGAATTCTTTTTGGCGCCGTGCCAATGTTTTACATTTGCAGGAATTGTAATTACCATTCCTGGTTTTAAAGATATTGCATCTTTTCCTTCTTCTTGATACCAACCTTCTCCAGCGACGCAGATAAGAATTTGTCCACCACCACTTTTTGCATGATGAATGTGCCAATTGTTTCTACAACCAGGTTCAAATGTTACATTTGCCAAAAATATAGATGTTTGCTTAGGATCCGTCAACGGATTTAGATAACTCTTTCCACTAAAATATTGGGAATAGGTATCATTTGATTTTCCTAATCCAAATATATTGTCTTTTTCGAATTGTTCTTCTTTCATGCTATTCTTCCTCCTTTACAAACCTATCCAATTTGATTTGAAATATTCTTGAATCTTGAATCTTTATGAACGGTAAACGGCCGATAATCAATATTTTTTAAAGCTGTAACTAACTTTTCAGGTATATTTCACCAATACACAACAAGCTCGATATAAATAGTTTTATAGTATACTAAATCAGTCACTACTTCTATCTTTCCGTTTTCTAGAAATCTGACAGCATAATTTTCATCTGCTCTGCTAAAATATATAACATTCTATTTTTCTATACTATTTAAATCAAAAGGAAAGAACGCTTTTCTAAAATCGATTAAATTATCGATTTTATGAGTTTTTAATTCGATTATTTTATTCTAATGTAATGAACTCGTATTCACGAGATCCAACACCTAAATCGGCTGCTGCTTCTACCGTATGGACGCCATGAAGAGATTCAATCCGTTCGATCAATTTATCTTTTCCTGGATCGGTTGACTGATAAACAAGATCTAAGCATGCTTGATCAACGGCAACTGGATCTAAGCTAGCAAGAATTCCAATATCTTTCATACATGGGGCAGAAGCATTCCCATCGCAGTCACAATCTCGAGAAATATTTTTCATAACGTTAATATAAACGGCATTTCCATTGAAATATTTGACAACGCTAGAAGCAGCATCGGCCATTGCTTCTAAAAATTTATCTTGCTCAGGCAAGTTATCAAATAGTTGATATTGATCATTCGTAACCCCTGCGGTATGAATAAGGGTTTTACCAGCCGAAGAAGCACAACCAATCGAAAGTTGTTTTAAAGCTCCGCCGTATCCTCCCATAGCATGACCTTTAAAATGAGATAATACTAATAATGAGTCATAATTTGCTAAATTTTTTCCAACATAGTTTTTCTTTAACATTTTTCCATTAGGTATATCAAGTTCCATATCAGGACCCTCTGCATCTAGTAAATCAAATGGAAAATATTTCGTCCATTCGTGTTCTTCGATTAGTTTACGATGCTTTTCCGTTGTATTTCTAGCGCCTTCATAAGCCGTATTACATTCAACAACAGTACCATTTACATGTTTTACAATATCTTGAACAAATTCTGGTCTTAAATAGTTTTGATTTCCTTTTTCTCCAGAATGCATTTTTACTGCGACGTTTCCTTCTAATTTTTTTCCTACAGCTTCATAAATTTTAATAATATTTTCTGGGGTAATTTCCTTTATGAAATATACTTTTGATTTTTCCATTTTTATTTCTCCTTTAATTTATTTTTTTTAGTAAACAGTTTGTTTCGCTTATTTTTCACTCTCGTACACTTCTTTGGCCATTCGAAATACTGCCCAGGCATTTGGCCATCCTGCATAAAAAGCTACATGAGTAATGATTTCTGCCATTTCTTCTTTCGTGATCCCATTCTTTTTGGCGTTGATCAAGTGACTTCGTAGACTATCATCTAAAATTCCTTTACTCATCAAAGCAACGACTGTGATCATCGAACGGTCACGTAACGACAATTTATCTTCTCTTGACCATACTTCTCCAAATAAAACATCGTCATTTAGTTGTGCGAATTTTGGTGCAAATTCACCAAGTTGATCACGTCCGGCAGTTTGTTTAATCATTTACTTTCACCAACCCTTTCCATCCATTTTTCAAATAGAGCTTCATCAACCAATCGGTCACCATCGAATTTCACACTGATTGGATTTTGAATCGTACCACCACTTAGACGTTCGATATCTTCGATCGTATGGCCGATCCAACCACCATTCGTAACAAGTGGGATAATAATTTTTCCCTGCAAGCGATATTGATGTAAAAAAGTATTAACAGGAGATGCAAACGTATACCACCAAACTGGCGTGGCCAGAATAATTACATCATATTGCTCTAAATCAAGAGTAAAAGGTTTAATTTCTGGTTGCACACCACGTGGAACGTCTCTTTCCGCTTCATCGACCACTTGTTGATAATTATTAGAATAGGGAATAACCGGTTCGATTTCAAAAACATCATAAGAAAATTTGTTTTGTAACCGTTTCACTAATTCTCGTGTATGATTCGTGTAAGAATAATAAATGATAAGGTGCTTCATTTTTTCCAATCCTCCTTTTTCTTCCGGTATAAGTCAATTTTATAATTAAGAAAATCCAAAGTTTGTCGTTTCTGCTTCATCTCTTCTAATAATCGTTCTTGTTGATTCAGTAACATGTCAAACCGTTTTTGTACACTCTCCTTCGTTTCGTCTCCCAGCCGAATAAAATGAAGAATATCTTCTAATGAAAAGCCGGCATTTTTCATACAACGAATAAAATCGAGCCGCACACAATCTTCCTCTTGATAATTACGTTTTCCCTGTTTGCGAGTAATAGGATCGAGCAATCCTATTTTTTCGTAGTAACGAAGAGTATCCGTACTAAGATGATATCTTTTACTCACTTCACCGATTGTCATAATTTACCTCCCATTAGGAATTATAACACTTGGAGTTGACTCTAGATCAAGTGAATTTTGAAAATAAAAAAATTATTTACACCTATAAATAAAATCGCAATCTCTCACAAAGGGAAACTGCGATTTTAAGAAAACATAATAGAGAAGAATAATTTAACTATAATAGAAATAATTGATAATCATAGTGAATAAGTTCTAAAAAACGAAACATATCGGATAATGCAATGAAAATCGTAACTGTATTATCATTCGGATGGAAAGTGACGATTTTCTCTTCCAATAGATCTCGATCAATAACGACTTGTACATCATGATCTTGATTATGAATCAAATTAAAAATGGAAACCATCCCTGGAACGATCTGTAATTTTCTCTGTAGGGTCTCTTCGGAAGCAAAATGCAATTTGTCCTCTAATAATTCATTTAATTTCTTGATATCGAGGCGTTTATGATCGTCGAGAATAACAAGATAAAAATGCCGATCTTTTTTACCTGCTAAAAAAATTGTTTTCGTCCGGCAGCCTTCCATTCCTTCAATATAAGTATCCGCTTCATCTGTTGTCCAAGCTGCTGGATGATGGACTGCTTGATAGGGGATGTGAAACTGCTCTAATAGATCTACAACGTCTTTCATAATATCACCTAGCAACATTCTATCACGACAGCTTCATTTCGACAACACTAGTCATCTACCATCAAAAAAGATCCGTTTTTTATGAAATGCACCCCTTAAAGTAGACATTAATAAAAAAGAGTTAAGGGCGTGGTATAATACACCTCCGAAAGGAGGT
>CALVRU010000031.1 GCA_944358775.1 uncultured Bacilli bacterium
TTTTTTAGTGTATTTACTATTTATTCCTCTAGTAATAGTAAGGGTATCATTTATTAGACAACTTGTTGAATTGGTGTCACCGATACACCTTGCCCAAAAGCAGTCGTTACTAGTTCCAATTCTCCAACTTGATCAAGTGGAAAGATAATTCCTTTCCCTTCACCATTTAAATCAATTCCGGTTTTTTCACCAAAACCGAATTTTTCTAAATAACTAAACAGTTTTTCTTTTCCAAGCATCTGTCCCAATTTTACAAATCCGGGGTTACAGGAATTTTCAAGTACTTGTAAAAACGTTTGATCGCCATGACCGCCGGCTTTCCAACACCCGATTCGACTACCGGAGATGGTAACCGAGCCAGAGTCATAAAAGTGATCTTTTTCCATATCGATTAAATTTTCTTCTAATGCGGATGCAAAGGTCATGATTTTAAACGTACTACCCGGTTCATACGAAGCCCAAATCGGGAGATTACGGGAAAGGGTTTCCGTTGTATAATTTTGATAATTATTCGGATCAAAATTTGGTCTCGAACTCATTCCTAAGATCTCACCATTATTAGGGTCAATCACGACTGCCAAAGCCATATCTGGATTAAACATGCTGACAACATTATCTAATTCTCGTTCTAATGAAATCTGAATTTTATAATCGATCGTCAATTGCAAGTTCATGCCATCTTGAGGTTCTACATACACCTCCGATAAATCCAACTTATTTCCTTTTGCATCCGAATAATACTTAATGGCACCCGCTTCGCCAGTTAAATATTCATCGTATTGTAGTTCCAACCCAGAAAGTCCTTGGTTATCAATTCCAACATAACCAAGTACATGAGATAATAGATTTCCATAAGGATAATACCGTTTTGCTTCTTTTACTAAATACACTCCTGGTAAATTTAGTTCGGCAATTTGATCGGCGACCTCGTAGGAAAGTCGGCGCCCTTCCGGATGAACTCGTTCAATACTTGTTTTTTTATTGACGTGTTTCGCCATCTCTTCTTCGGTCACATTTAAAATCTTCGCTAGTTCCTTTGTCGTCGTATCTTTATCTTGAATTTGATTTGGAATTAAGACGAGCGATGTCGTCGTCAAATTATCGGCAAGGACTACGCCATTACGATCGAGAATCAAACCACGGTCGGCCTCGATCGGTAGATTACGACTCCACAAATCATTTGCTAAACGAGATAATTTGCTATAATCGATCATTTGAATATAAAAAACACGCGCAATGATAAAAATAAATAAGATAACGATGATTAAAAATATTACTTTTATTCGGGCATCAATTTTTTTAAAGAACATGTTCCACCTCATCTCATCTTATGAAGATGGGTTCTTTTTTAGAAAAAAAATACGATTTTCTCGTACTTTTTCTATTTATTTTTTGGTATATACGATTGCTGTTGCATTATCCTTACCATGATCAACGGTTCGTAGTTGTCCTTGAATTGACATCGTCAAACAATCTTGATCGGTTGCTTTTTTTACAATTTCACTAGCGGTTTGATGAGCTAGAGTAGCTGCACAAATCTTCTGAATCTGTGTATCCTTTAAACAGTCCGTAACACCATCCGTAAACAATAATAGTTGATCGTATTCTTTTTTCGATAAATAATGAAATCGACATTTCGCTTTATCCGTTCCTGAAATTGCATTTAAAATAATCGAGGAGTATGGTAAAAAGCGTAGCATCTCTTTCGACATCTGACGTAATTGATAATGTCTCCATGCCACCGAATCATCATTCGATATTTGAGTAAGAGAGCTATCTTGTAATTTGTAGATCCGGCTATCTCCAATATTCAATGCTAGGGTGTATTCTTTTGATATGATGGCAGCAGCTAGTGTCGTGCTGCCGGGACATTTTTTCTTCTGAAAGTGCTGTTCTATTTGTTTGACCTCAAGTTGCCAAGCGATCATGAGATTCACGGGATCTTGTAAAATCTCTTGTGGTAGCATACAAAACCATTTTTTCAAACTCGTTAAAGTATAAGCGCTTGCATATTCGCCATAAGCATTTCCGCCGACTCCATCGGCAACAGCTAGTAATCGTGTTTGTGAAATATTCGGATGCTCTAACGCAATCGCTGAATCTTCCTGGTTTTCTCTTTTTCGTCCCATATCCGTCGCCAATGTTACAATCACATCTTTTGTCTCATATACTGCCTGATAATTATGACACGTATAAGAATCATTTCCTAACGTCTGAATCAGCGTAATTTTATCATAGAATTTCAGATTTCGGATTTTCTTATCGTTGGTTTTCTCTTTTTGATGAAGTAAAGAGATAACGTATCGTTCTTTCTGATTTATTAGAAATGATATGTAATTTTGAATCAGTTGTTTCAATTCATCTTCTTTCACCAAGTCAAGCGAGGTAAATCGTGATTGCTCTTGACGGATTTTCCGATAAAGTGAATCGGACGTGTTATTCATTTTCATAGTCTCACAATAAAATAATACTAACATTTGATAAATTGGATTTCTCCCAAGTACTTGTAGCGACTTACGAACTTCTCTTGCAAAGCATTGTACTTCATTCGTTTTTAAATATTGATATAGCAAAGAGCGCAAATCGAAATTCGGATGTTTTCCTTTGGTTGTCCAAAGTGCCTGTTGTAAGGTATCATGAATCTGTTGTAATGATAATTTCATACCCTCACCCCTTTTTAATTGGCCATATTATATCACAAGATTTGTTTTTTGACAAGAATCGCATTTTTCTCTTTTTCTTTGATCGTGATCTTTTCTTCTATAAAAAAAGAATGAAATAAATTTCATTCGCCAACCACTTTGTGGTTGTTTTCTTTTGTATTAAAATAATATTGTGATGTAATTATGATTTTATGCACTGAAAATGATAAAGAATTTATTAACTATGAAGATAAAGTTAAGAATAGAAAAACTATCTTTACTATTAAACGAATATTTAAAGATTGGTGGAATAAATTTTTAGAAAATTATCCTAATCTTAATATTAGAGATGTGGTTTTTAATAATGTTGAAAGAATGCTTAAATGTCAAACTTGGGATTTAGGTTATGCCATTTTCAAATGTCCTGACTGTGGTAATGAAAAAATTGTTCCTCATACATGTAAATCTAGAATGTGTTCTTCTTGTGGTAATAAATATAATGTTCAAAGAGCTACTTCTATTTTTTCTAAATTATTCAAATATAAACATAGACATGTTGTTTTTACTATACCTGAAGATTTAAGAATATATTTTAGAAAAGATAGAAAAAGGCTAAATTATCTTTTTAAAGCCGCTTCTATTACTGTTAATTATTGGATAAAAGAAAAATATAAAAAGAAAGATATTATCCCCGCTTATATTTCAATTCTTCATACTTTCGGTAGAAGTTTAATTTTTAATCCTCATATTCATATGATATTGATGGATGGTGGTATTTCTAATAAATGTAAAGAGTTTGTTAAAATTGATTTTTTCTCTTATCCTTCTTTTCGTAAAAGATTTATGAAAGTTCTTCTTGACATGCTAGAAGAAGATATTGGTAAATCTGAATTTAGAAAAGTTAAAAATGATTTATATTTTAGATATAAAGAAGGTTTTTATGTTTATGCTCCTCCTTCAAAATTTAAATCTTATGTTGATTTAATTAAATATGTTTGTAGATATGTAGCTCGACCTGTTATGGCTGAATCTAGAATTATTGATTATGATGGGGAGTATGTTACTTTCTGGTATCAAAGACATGAGGATGATTTAATTATTATAGAAAAAATTCATGCTTATGAATTTATTTCTAGAATCATTGTTCATATCCCTGATTATAATTTTAAACAAATAAGATTTTATGGTGCTTATCATAATTCAACTATTTTAAAAATTGATGTCGTTAAATTACTTCCTAAAGAAAAAGCCGATTATAAAAGAATTTTAAATAATTGGCGGTCTTTAATATTGCTATCATTCAAGTCTGATCCACTAATTTGTCCAGTTTGTAAAAATATAATGATATACTATAATAGTGTCTATACATAGGAGGTATATCATGATTAACGAAGAAAAAAAAATTAAAAAGCTTCTAGAACAAGCCCAATCATATTTTGGTAAAGATGAAAAAATTTATATTTTTAAATGTAAAAAGTGTCATAAACTGGATCCAGTCCCAGGGTTCGTTATTGGAGAACATATGGGGTTTCTAAAATTTATTAAAAAGAAAGACACTCCTAAAATGAAATGTCCTTACTGTAATGGTACTATGATTCCTGTTGAAAATTTTAAATAGGTTTAGTACTTTTTTTGGCATACTAAGATATATTCTATCATAACATTTTCTCTGTACTGATTAAAAACGCACTTTCCTTATAGATAAAAAAACGAATTCTCCAAATCAAGGAGAACTCGTCTCTTCTTTTTCTATTACATATTTTGGTGCCAGTGTCACGGTCAGCACTAATCCATCCGTAATCGGTGTACCTTCTGGAATACTTTGGGCAGTGACATATCCACTTCCTGTGAAAGTATAAGAAATACCATAGTAACTTAATAAAGTATCTGCTTCTTTTAAGGAATAACCCATTAAATTAGGCATTACTTTATTCGGTCCCGAAGTGATTAAATACACTTTTTCTTTTGAAGTAATCGTCGTCCCTTGGCTTGGGAATTGGTCGATAATTCGATCACCATCACCTATCACTACCGATGCAATCTGCATATTCGTTAATTGGTCTACAATATCTGTTACATTTTGATTGTAATAATATAGCACTTCATAACTCGTAATTTCTTCCGTTGGCTGTTCGAGTGGTTCCATATCCATATATTTTGCAATGTTTTGAATAATTTCTTTAATCGCATTCGATAGTGGTGCCACAGAGTTTGGAACGGGTCTTTTTAACGTTGCATAGATAATGACTTTCGGATCGTCACCTGGATACATACCGGCAAAACCACGAATAACATCACTTTCTCCTTTTAAGTAACCGGTTCCATCGGTCGATGCAATCTGTGCAGTTCCAGTTTTTGCAATAATATCATAACCATCCATCTTATAAGACGTTCCGGTTCCTTCTTGAACAACGGAACGCATTAATTCTTTCATTTTATTTGTCGTTTGCTCGCTGGCGACACGTCCTAGTTCGTTTTTCTTCCCTTCATAGACGACTTCGCCGGTCGTTGGATCAACAATTTTGTCGATAATATATGGTTCTAATAAAATACCATCATTGGAGATCGAGGTAAGTGCTTTGATATTTTGCATCGCTGTCGTCATAATACCTTGTCCAAAGGAAGCATTAAAAACCTCCGTTTCATAGCGGAAATCAATTTTACCCGCCGATTCTCTTGGCAAGGTGATTCCGGTTACTTGTCCAAATCCTAATTTCAAGAAATAATCTTTCAACGTTTTCGCATCGATGTAATCTTTGACCAGATGCAATGCTCCGACATTTGAAGAAAGAGCAAAGCCTCGATCAAACGTAATATTACCCCATCCTTTCCGGTCATGGTCACCGATCTCTGTTCCATCCGTGGTAACATAAGTACCGGATTGGAACAGATCATCGCCTTTATAAACACCGGCTTCCATCGCAGCCATATAAGTATAAATTTTCATAGTCGATCCTGGTTCAATCGCACTAGCTACATTCGGATCGAGATAGTTCGTAATATTTCGAACATTCGGATCGAACGATGGATAAGTCGAATCCGCCAAAATTTTTCCGGTTTTGGCATCTGCGACGACGATACTTAAATTATCAAACGTATATTTCGAAGCAGCTGTTTTAATCGCTTGTTCGACAAAAAATTGAATATTGTTATCGATTGTCAAATAAATGTCTTTTCCGGCAATTGCATCGACTTTAATCTCTTTTGTTCCGGCAATTTGATACCCTTTTAAATCTTTTTGATATGTAATACTACCATCTGTTCCGGATAGTTCTTCGTTAAAATACTGTTCTAGTCCCATCTCGCCAACGATCGTACCATCGCTGTTACTTTTGGCATAACCTAATGTATACGATAGAAAGTCGCCGTTTGGATAATATCTTTTCTGCGTCTCAATAAAATCGATACCTGGTAAATTAAGCGAGACAATTTTATCTTTCGTAATCTCGGTAATACCCTTTCCCTTCGCCCCGAATTCGGTTTGGTATACTCCTTGCTTCGACAATAATTCTTTGATTGCCGAAACATCCATTTCTAAGATAGGCGCTAATGCCTCCGCCGTTTTATCCACATCGACGACATGTTTTGGCTTTGCTGGGTCCGTTGTCCTGGAAGGATCCAAATAGGCAATCAACGTATAAGAATAAACATTTTGGGCTAAGATGTTTCCGTTTACATCATAAATAGTGCCGCGTTTTGCTGGAATAACATCTTTCTGAGTGGTTCTGGCGCTGGCAAACTTTTTTAAGTCGATGCCATCGATCGTCGAAGATAAGGATAACTGCCCGGCGCGGACCATCATTAAGACAAACAAAAAAAGAGCGCCAATCCATATTAACTTATTTAGTTTAATATCATTTCTTGCTCTTTTCTTCACTTTATCACCTTACTCTATCGATTTAATGTTATTATTATTATAACTTAAACCTTGCTCTTTGGCAATCTCTTGAATTTTATCTAGAGAGGCTAATTCGTTGATTTTCATCGTCAAACTTTCATTCGTTTTCGTTTGGGACGCAATCTCTTTTTTTGTCTTCTCCACTTCGAAATTTACTTTCGATAACGTAGCCTTAGAAAAGACAACACTAATCGGTGCCAAAACGACTAATAAAAGAGTAAATGCATAAAGTAATTTTTCGAACTTTGACATTTTCAATCGTTTCTTTACTTTTCTCATGTTCTCTTTTCTCCTTTTTATTCTTTTTACTTCTATCGAATTCGCTCGATCACTCGTAATTTGCTAGACCGTGCTCGATTGTTTTCCGCCAACTCTTCTTTGCCAGGGACAATTGCTTTCGCATTGACAAGTCGATAATTTTTCTGATACTCAATAGGAATATCTGGCAACCCTTTTACCATATCATCGACGGTCGTTACCTCTTTAAAAATATTTTTCACAATACGATCTTCCAACGAGTGGAAGGTAATGACAGCAAGACGACCATGCGGTTTTAGAAGCGTAAGGGCATCTTTGATACTTTTTTCTAAAATATCTAGTTCATGGTTCACTTCAATTCGAATAGCTTGAAAAACCTTCCGTGCCGGATGCTTTTCGCGACGTACTCGTTCTGGAACGGCGTTTTTAATCACTTCTGCTAATTCCAAGGTCGTTTCGATCGGGTGAGTCGCCCGTTTTTTGACAATCGCGCGGGCAATACTTCGACTGAATTTTTCTTCTCCAAATCGATAAAAGATATCGACTAACTGACCTTCTGAATACGTATTTACTAATTCATAAGCCGAAAAAGGTTGATCACGATCCATTCGCATATCTAATTTTGCATCTTGATGATAACTAAATCCGCGTTCTTTCTCATCGAGCTGTGGACTAGATACCCCCAAGTCAAAAAGAATCGCATCGACTTGTTCGACGCCTTCTCTTTTTAATTTTTCTTTTAGATATACAAAATTAGATTTTATAATAGTGAAATTATTTCCGATTTCACTTAATCGCACAGAAGAAGCATCAATTGCTTCTTGATCTTGATCAAAGGCGAATAAATAACCCCTTTTTATTCTTTTTAAAATTTCACTGGAATGTCCACCGTACCCTAACGTACAATCGACCACAATACTATCTTCCTGTAGGTTTAAGGTTTCAATCGTTTCTTCTAGTAATACACTTTTATGTTTCATAATGATCACCTACATGCTGATTTGAGAGTCGAAAAGATGTTCGGCAATTTCCGATAAATCGTTTTCATTCTCATCGAAGAATTGATTCCAGCGTTCCTCTGACCAAATTTCCAAACGGTCGCTTACACCGACGATCACGCAATTTTTTTTTAAATCGGCGTAATGAATCAATGGAGAGGTAATATTGATCCGACCTTGTTTGTCAAACTCCAACGCAGTAGCACCTGATAAAAAGAAACGGGAAAAGTTACGGGCATCTTTTTTGGTAAATGGGAGTGTCTTTAGTTTTTCGACAATGTTGTTCCACTCTTGTTCTGGATAGACGAATAAACATCCTTCTAAACCACGTGTGACAATAAAGTTATCCCCTAGTTCACTTCGTAGTTTGCTTGGGATGATTAATCGGCCTTTGTCATCAATTGAATGATGATATTCTCCCATCAACATAAAAATCCCCCACTTTTCACCACAATCTACCACTGCACAATCTAATATTATCCCAAACATCTTTTTCTGTAAAGAAAAAAGCAAAAAAAAACATAACTTTTTTTGTAAAGTTATGTACATCGAAAATATGTTCTATTTGTTATTTTGACTGATTTTTTGAACGTATGCGTCTTCTAACAAATAGATATTTGTGCAACTCATAAAACAGATGACGGCATTTTTGTGTTTCAAGAGATCATCGATATTTTCCATTCTTAATTTATGACCATTTGGAAGCCCCTTTAAAATAGCGTCGGATGAAATATTCTCATAATCTTCGGCTTTTTCACGATCACAGTGAATATCCATTACATAGGCCGTATCTGCCATTTTTAAAACACGAATGAAATCATCTAACAAAGCAAGTGTTCTAGAGTATGTATTCGGCAAGAAAACCGCGATCAATTCTTTATCTGGATATTTTTGATGGGCCGCTTCTAATGTAACTTTCAGTTCAGTCGGATGATGGGCATAGTCATCAATGACGACGATGTCGCCATAAACGCTTTCTTTAAAACGACGTTTGGCACCTTGAAACGTTTCCATATGTTGATGAATCTCTTCGAAGGATAATCCGTAAAAATGACAAAGGGCAATCGCTGCTAACGCATTTAAAACCATGTGCTTGCCAAAAAGTGGTACATCGAAATGACCGAAAAATTCTCCCTTGATATAGCAATCGAATTCACTGCCCGATTGACTCAACACTACATTCTTTGCTTGATAATCATTTTCGTTCGCAAATCCGTAAAAGATCTTTTCCCCATCGATATCCATCTTACGAATATTTTCGTCGTCTCCGCATAAAATTGCCAACTTGCTTCTTTTATTCGTAAATGTTTGAAAGGTCCGAATAATATCCTCGATGCCGTTATAACATTCCGTATGTTCTAATTCGATATTCGTCACAATGACATTAGTCGGATGATAAGACAGAAAATGTCTTTTATACTCACAAGATTCGATCACAAAGAGACGATTATCGCCACTGGCATAACCACTACCATCACCGACAAAATAATTACAGCCAAGCGTATTGGTCAAAATGTGCGAAATTAAAAGTGAGGTCGTGGTTTTACCGTGTGTCCCACAGACACAGGTCGTTTCAAACATTTCCGTTAAATCACCGAGCAACTCATTATATGGGCGAATCGTAAGGCCCAATTCTTTTACACGCTGAATCTCTTTATGATCCTCGCGAAAAGCGGCCGAATACGTGACAATCGTATCTTTATCAAGCGGATGAGCTTCATGATAGATTGGAATATTTCGTTTTTTTAATCCAGCTTCCGTATATTTTTCTTCGATCGTATCATCATAACCTGACACTTCATTGCCTAGATCGTATAAAATTTGGGCCAAGGTACTCATCCCTGATCCTTTGATTCCGATACAATAATACTTCATAAAATCGTTCCTTCTTTCATTTTTATTATATTATAAAAGATCATTTTTGTAAAAGAAGATAAAAAAAGATCCCGACGGATCTCATCTTATTTGTTTTCGTTTGTCGTTTGTTTTTTGGCAATTGCTGCTTTTTTCGCATCGCGACATGCTTTACATCTTTTTGGTTCATTCGTAAAACCTTTTTCGGCATAGAATTGTTGTTCCCCAGCAGTAAAAACAAACTCTTGACCACAATCACAACACTTGATTGTCTTGTCTTGATATTCCGACACTTCGATACCCTCCTTAATTAAATAATGGATCTTTTTTTGACTTGATTTCTACCTTTAATTAAGAAAGAGATAAAGTCCAAATTATAAGTCCAGTGAATTATCACCATCCGTGTACTACACAATGAAAAGTATAACACACTACTATAGAATATGCAAGATACGCATTTTGAATGATTGCTTCTTGCTAAGATCATTGCTTCTTTTTTTCAGAAAGCATGCTATAATAAGGAAAAAAGAAGGTGAAACCAATGCAAGAACTCACATCCTGTTCTATTTGTCCACGGCATTGTCAAGTAAATAGAAACCGTCAAGAACGAGGTTTTTGTCAAGCTGGAGCAAACTTAAAAATCGGGAGAGCCGCTCTTCACCGATGGGAAGAACCTTGTCTATCGGGAACAAATGGAAGTGGCACCATTTTTTTCTCGTACTGTAATTTGCAATGCATTTTCTGTCAAAATTTCGAAATCAGTTCCAAACACGCGGGCAAAGAAGTTTCCATCGAGCGGTTCGTCGAAATCTGTTTTGAGTTAGAACAAAAAGGAGCAACAAATATTAACTTGGTGACTCCTACTCATTATATTCCACAGATTCGAGAAGGATTAAAAATAGCAAAGAAAAAAGGATTAACCATTCCGATCGTTTATAATAGTAGTGGTTATGAAGATGTTACAGCACTACGTTCTTTAGAGGGCTTAATCGATATTTACCTTCCCGATTTTAAATATTTCGACGACTCGTTAGCAATTCGCTTTTCCCACGCTTCTCATTACTTTGCCATTTGTAAAGAAGCTTTAAAAGAAATGATTCGCCAAGTTGGAAAACCTCAATTCGATCGAAATGGCACCTTACAAAAAGGAGTCATCGTACGCCACTTAATTTTACCAGGGCATATCGATGACTCTAAAAGAATACTACATTACTTATATCACACTTACCATGATTCGATTTTTATCAGTATTATGAATCAGTATACTGTAACAAGACTTCTTCCATATCCAGAATTAAACCGGTCGGTCAGTGAAAAGGAATACGAAGAAGTGATACAATATGCAATTCAACTAGGAATCGAAAATGCTTTTATTCAAGAACAAGGTACGGATCAGGCATCTTTTATTCCAAGTTTTCAAGGAGAAGGCGTTTAGGCTTCTTGATTAGAAGCATGTACATTAATCTTCGCAGTAAAGCTTGTCCCACTATAAATCCATCTTCCATCTTCTACACCACTAGCTGCTGCATCGATCCACATCCGATACCGAAAAGTTTTCACATAATTTGCTTCTCCTTCCGTAATCGTCTCTTGATACAACGTTTTTCCGCCTGTTTGATCGGGAACGTTACTATTTCCTAGTGAACTATATAAATTGACCTCTTGCTTATTGAAAGGATCCGTCACTGCCGTTTCGGCGGCTCCATTCACAGTAGTCAAATAGGTTTTTACAATCTGTTCTGGCATTGTAGAATCGCTTTGCTTCATCGCATAAATCTCATAATAGATCGGTGCTCCTTTGGTACTCGCAATTACTTGAAATTCGAATACATTGCCATCACCTGTCTGATTTTTTCCTTCTTCATCACTCATCGGAATCGCATTGGTAATAGAAACTCCGTTTTTCGCTTCCGCTTTCTCATCATAAACAAACGACAAGCTGCCGGTCTTCAACGTATTTTCTTTCGTTCCTAATTGCTGAAATTGAAATATCGCATAACTAGCTCCAATCATCAAGAAGACCAAACTAAGTAATAGAATTCCCGTCATCACTTGTTTGTTTCTTTGTTTTTTCTTTTCTTTCGCTTTCATCTTTCTTTCCTCTCTATTCGTTCTCCTCTTATATTATAAAACAACTACCTCCTTCTCAGTCAATTTTTTGTTGTCATTTTTTGTCAATTGACAAAAAAACATCTACTATTGTAGACATTTATCTCATTTCTTTTTTTCCTTTTCTTCATGATAATCAAGCTTCGCATAATAATTTTGACAGATCACTACCATAATAAAAGGAATGATTCCATAAATAAGCGAAATTTTTTTCATTAATGCAAGCACTTCTAAAACGATCGTCAAAATTGCTCCTAAAATAATAAGGTAACGAAGAATCTTCCGTTTCCGGTATCTTTGATATTTTTCATCGCCACTCATGCTTCTTCCCTCGCTTTCGTCACTTTAATCCACTCGTTTGGTTTCGTCATCTTTTCTAATTCCGAGATTGTTAAACCGATTGCGGAATTACTGCTACCACAAGCAGGATATACTTTTGAAAACGCTTTTAACGATTCATCCAAAAAAACTTTGACATTACTTGGTAAGGCAAATGGACAGACACCTCCAACGGCGTGACCAGTATACTTTAACGTATCGTCTTTCGATAACATTTTCGCCTTCGTATGAAACTGTTCTTTAAATAGATGATTGTCAATCTTAACATCACCACTCATCACGATCACAATGACTGCATCGGGAAGTTCAAAGGCCAATGTTTTGGCGATTTGACTAGGACTAATATGAAGAGCTTGGGCAGCCAAATCTACCGTTGCACTCGATTCCGTTAATTCGATAATATCTTTTTCTTTGCCAAAAGATTTCATATACTCTTTTACTTTATTGAAACTCATTTTCCATCACTCACTTTAACAATTTTTCAAAAGCAGTCGGCAATGGATAGTTTTGTATTCGTTCTTCTTCGCTTACAAAAAGCCCATTATTTTCCCGCTCTACTTCTACTTTATATAATACCATATTCCATTCGACATGGCTAAAAATATGTTTTTGATTGCTACATTTTTTTAAGGTGTGAACTGTCAATCCCATCTTGTTGATTTCTTGAATTACTTGTTCTTCCGACAAAATTCCCGGGCGATTAGGAAGCTGATAAAGCGACGCTAACAAACCTTTATCGTCTCTTTTTTCTAACATTATTTTTCCTTGACAAGTAATCAAAAACACCGTGCAATCTTCTTGCTTTCGTGGTGTCTTTTTTGTTTTAACGGGAATCACTTCAGTCAAATTATTTTGATGAGAAACGCAAAGATCACAAAGTGGACAAGTAGCACACAATGGTTCTCCATTTGGAAGACAAACAAGTGCACCTAATTCCATCAAAGATTGATTAAAATCACCGACTTCATCTGGTAATATTTCTTGTAGCAAGTTCTTAATACGATTTTTCGTCTTAACATTTCCAATATCTTCATAACTTCCCAAAACACGTGTAATGACACGCAACACATTACCATCGACACAAGGGATTTTTTTCTGATACGTAATCGATAAAATCGCGCCTGCCGTATAATCACCAATTCCTGGTAATTGAATTAATTCATCATAATTTGCCGGAATCTCACCATGATATTTTTCAACAACAATCCGAGCCATCTTTTGCATATTCCGAACTCGATTATAATATCCAAGACCTTCCCACAATTTTAACAACTCATCTTCTTCGATCGTAGCTAAATCAAAAATCGTCGGTAATCGTCTCATAAAACGTGCAAAATAATCTTTAACTGTCTCTACTCTTGTTTGCTGCAACATAATTTCAGATACCCAAGTTTTATATGGAGAAATATTCACTCTCCATGCAAGATCTCTTTTATGGAAAGAATACCAGTATAATAACGGCAAAACAATCGGACTTAATGAATTCATAAGCCTCATCACCTGTTTCCATTATATAATATTTTAACTGCTTGCTCAAATAAAAAATCTCTGTTATAGAAAACAGAAAATTTTTAAATTTTAGTAAAAATATATTATTTTGTAGAAATTAAAATAATCCGAAATGCCATATTATTCGCAAATCATCATAAGTACACATAAATCAAAAAATTCAAAATCCCTATATTTGAAAGAATAAAAAGCAAGTAAAATATATTACATTATCAACATAATGATATACCCTATTACAGTATCATATAAATCTTCTATTTTGCTTATATTTAATTTGATTGCTTGCCCCCTACTTAATAGTTAATACAGGAATGCTCAATAACTTTAAAATACTAATATACAAACATCCAGATTTTACTATGGCGTTATCACAAAACGAGATGATAAATCAAGACGCCTAATACCAGTACTAAGATCCGAATCAAAAACACCAGCCGCTATCGCAGTACTAGCAGCACCGCCTCTACTTAGCCACGGATATCGATTATCAATAAAGTATTCAAAGTCACTATA
The DNA here is from genome assembly GCA_944358775.1 of uncultured Bacilli bacterium. Taxonomy (GTDB): domain Bacteria; phylum Bacillota_I; class Bacilli_A; order RF39; family UBA660; genus Faecenecus. The sequence goes on from CALVRU010000031.1 coordinate 14,121, forward strand.
CCAACCTGACGTTTCCGATAAAGCATGCCCATAGCAGATTTTTTCATTCAATCGTTTGAAATAAAAAAATCTCTAATCTTAGAAATTAGAGACATAAAATTATTCTATCTTTCTATCAAAAATGTTACTCCAAATCATATATTAATTGGTAATTTAAATATACCTAATACTCTGAGACTATGGTGATATCGTGAAACGTGCCGCGCTGCTGCCATCCGCGTAACCGTTCGTGTTGTTGGAATAGAACACACCGGCATTCGTAGTGTTGCTCCAGTTACCACCACGATTGAACCAAGGAAAGAACTAGAAAGAGTAAAAAAGTTTTTTACAGATAAATCCCCACGGGCCACCCTTTAAAAAGGGGGGTGGCCCGTGTTTTGAATGCTTAGCTCAAAAAAAATTTTTGAAAATTAAGTAATCGCTACGCTCCTTGGGCCA
>CALVRU010000032.1 GCA_944358775.1 uncultured Bacilli bacterium
AGACTCGGTGAAATCTTAATACCTGTGAAAATGCAGGTTACCCGCGACAGGACGAGAAGACCCCATGGAGCTTTACTATAGCTTGATATTGAGATTCGGTATGTTATGTAGAGGATAGGTGGGAGACTATGAAGTTAGGACGCTAGTCCTAATGGAGTCAACCTTGGAATACCACCCTTAACATATTGAATTTCTAACCTAGGTCCGTTATCCGGATCAGGGACAGTGTCTGGTGGGTAGTTTGACTGGGGCGGTCGCCTCCCAAAAAGTAACGGAGGCGCCCAATGGTTCCCTCAGAATGGTTGGAAATCATTCATAGAGCGTAAAGGTATAAGGGAGCTTAACTGCGAGACCTACAAGTCGAGCAGATACGAAAGTAGGGCTTAGTGATCAGGCGATTCAGTATGGAATGGTCGTCGCTTAACGGATAAAAGTTACCCTGGGGATAACAGGCTGATAGCGCCCAATAGTTCACATAGACGGCGCTGATTGGCACCTCGATGTCGGCTCGTCACATCCTGGAGGTGAAGTCGCTTCCAAGGGTTGGGCTGTTCGCCCATTAAAGTGGCACGCGAGCTGGGTTCAGAACGTCGTGAGACAGTTCGGTCTCTATCCGTCGTGGGCGTAGGAAAATTGAGGGGAGCTATCCTTAGTACGAGAGGACCGGGATGGACCTACCTCTGGTGTATCTGTTGTAACGCCAGTTGCAGCGCAGAGTAGCTATGTAGGGAACGGATAAACGCTGAAAGCATCTAAGCGTGAAGCCAACCTCAAGATGAGTTTTCCCATTTTTTTAAAGTAAGATCCCTTGAAGACTACAAGGTTGATAGGCTGGAGATGGAAGCATAGTGATATGTTGAGTTGACCAGTACTAATAGATCGAGGATTTAATCATTTATTGATAAATTCTAATTTGAAACACATTATCTTAGTTTTGAAAGAACTATTAAAATATAGTTTTTCCTTGGTGATTATGACGAAGAGGGTACACCTGATCCCATCCCGAACTCAGAAGTTAAGCTCTTCAGTGCCGACGATAGTGTATGCGAAAATAGGTCATTGCCAAGGATTTTTTTTGTTATAAAAAGATCTATGTAAAGAAAAACTTTATATGGATCTTTTTTCATTTTAAGTTCAATAGCGATTCAAAAAATGATATACTCTAATTAAAATAGAGGTGAAAATATGACAAAAAAACATTCACAGATTAACATTCATATTGATCAACTAGATATTTTAGAGAATCAGTTTGATCACAATAAATTATCTTATGATTTTAATGAGTATATCAACTATCAATTATTAGGAATTCCCCTTAGTGAACTCATTCAAATTAACATTCACAGTAAGCAAAAAATATCCGAAAGAGAACAAGAACAATTTATTTCTAAATTTGTGCAACACTATGAGCATCAAATTACTTCCTATGATTTTGCATCAAAATATATTTTTCGAAAGGTATTGATTTTATTTTTAATTGGAATTTTCTTTATTGCACTATATGCTACATTGGACAGTGTATTATCCTTCGTCATTCCAGAAGTACTTTTAATTACAGGGTGGGTTGCCATTTGGGAGGCCGTATATGCTATTTTGTTTACGGACAGCCAAAATCGAATGAAGGCGAAAAGAGCACGTCAATTAAAGAAAAGTAAAATTATTTTTAGCCAAGAAAAAACGGAGGAGTAATTGCAATTTAAAAGTAGGCTATGCTATAATAATCATAGACTAAAAGAATAGAGGAGTAATTATGTATACCAGTGAAACAGAAATTTTATCGCGCATTTTTAATTTACAAGAAAAATCCACTTTAGAAAACGATGGAAAATTCGATGTTGCCAGTGATCGCAACTTAATTTTACATGAAGATATCGAAGAATATGAGCGTCTTCTAAAAGACTTGGAGATTTTAAGAAAAGGCATCGTTTCCGAACCAGCAAAAGAAGAAAATAATACTACTCATACTGCCGTTTTCACAAACCTTTTAAAAGAAGATACAATACCTACTCCATCTATAGAAAATATTCCATTAAAAGAAGAAAAGACTCCGATTATGGAACCGAAAGATACTTATCTCATCTTAGGATATGAAAATCCAACCGAAGCAATGTTAATGGAATCAAACACAAAAGAGTTTTTGCAAAAGATAAATGCCATAATTCCGGTATTAAGAATTGCAGGAATTGCGAATCCTATGACCGATAATCATCATGAATAAATTCTGTGAAAAGAAAGGAAGCAAGTTATGGATAATAAGATCAATAAAATAATAAATTTGGAAGATAATTATAAAGTATTTGTAGTGAATCAGGCCATTTATAATAATCAAAACTATTATTTAACAGTCGGTATTGATCCTATTACATTACAGTTCAATGATGAGTTTGCAGTTTATACAGAACTAGTAGAAGATGGAAAACCATTATTAAAAGTAGTAAAGGATCAGACACTATTAGATCTACTGTTAAAATATTTAAATCCAAATAATGGAAAGGAGTAGAAGAAAAATGAACGATAATAATCAAGAAATGTTTCAATTAGAAAGAGAAGCAGAAAACTTAATGTCGACATATTTTCGTCAACTCACTAAAGACAGTAATGGGAATAGAGTGGTTCATAAGACCACTGTAGAAGAACAAGAAGAAATTCGAAACAGATTAGATCAAATAAGAAAACAGTGTCAAGAGAAAAATTATGATATTGCAAACCGAATTGTTACTTTCTTACAACAACATACGAAACAAGATCCTTCCAAAACTTCACAACCGGATCCTATTATGGTAATGAGAACATTAATGGCTTCTTATGAGAAAACAGCACCTAGTTTACGAGATAAATTAAGAAAAACGATTGAAATAACGTATGACCAAGTACGTTTAGAACCATCCCAACTTGCCGAATTAGAAAAAGAATATCAACAATTTTTGAACCGCTATCATCGCGATAAATTACAAGAAAAAATAGATGCATACCAAACAAGTTCTGATCTCGATAAAACAGCTCGAATAGAAGAAATGACAAATTATTACAATCAAATTGAAAACCCGACCGCGGCAATGACCCAAAGTTATTTAGAAATTTTAAATATAGAAAAACAAAGATTACTTCAAAAACAGAATGAAACACCAAATCTTACTACGGACAATCATCAGAAGAGTGCCAAAATTCAAGAAACAAGACAACGATTGCAAGAAATGGTAACACAAATTAAGAGTCTACCACCTTATCCACAATCAACTATGGAAGATGTACGCGTCATTGTGAATAAAATGGTCGATGAAATTAAATTCGATGGTTGGAAGGCAGAAGACTTTGTCGATTATTTACAAGAAGCAAAACTTCTATTAAAAGATAAAGAATTAGAAGAGATCGATTTTCGATATGCCAAATCAAAACAAAAACAAGAAGAAAAAACAGTGCATCAAGTAACTTACAAAAGTCCACTCCGAAAATTACAAGAAAATATTTCGAAAAGAAAAACTCAAATTGTTGCACTATTTCATAAAATAACGAAAAAAGAACAGAAACCATATGAATTCGATAATGAATTAATTCGTGATATCATGGATTCTTTCAATAAGAAAGAAACAAATCAATCTCAGATGACTCCAATATCAGCGACCCAAAAACAACAAGAAATGAAACAACCGTCTGTTCCTAAAATAAATGTACCAACTATCTCGATTCAAAGCTTACCTTTTTATGATATGCGATGGATCGAAGGTTCTTATGAATTCGCTCCTAACTTATCTGCTTGGACATCTCAAGATATCGAACGTTATCAAGAGAGTTTAATGCCTTATGAAAATGCTAAATTAGCGAGAGTTTATACCTATGAAAATGGAACAAGAGTTGATCGTCTTGCCTATATTGACCCTGCAAAAGTACATCGTTATCAGGATGTTACGAACCATAAGGTAGTAGAAGAGGAGGCACACCATGTTAGATAATCGTATCAATAAAGTAATGATTTTAGACAATGGAAAAAAATACTATGTATTAAATCAAGCGATTTATAAGAAGAACAGCTATCTGTTAGTCGTTGGAGTTACGGACGATGAAACGGATATTCGCGATGAAATGAAAATTTTTAAAGAAGAGAAAGTAAATAACATTATCAATGTCAACGAAGTAAAAGAACAAGATCTTCTAGATATTCTTGTCAAGTATTTAGAACCTCGTCTTGAAAATAATTAAAAAAAAGAAAAATAGGTTGTATATCCTATTTTTTATTTGCTATAATAGCAATGGTGATAGAAAATGTATAAGATTACAACACATAGTGAAAATGAAACAATTGAATTAGCGCAGAATATCGAATCAGAAAAATTTCCAAACATGGTAATTTGCTTAGAAGGAGATCTCGGTAGTGGTAAAACGATTTTCACGAAAGGGTTCGCTGCTTCAATGGGAATTGAAGAGGCGGTAACTTCTCCAACATTTAATATTATCAAAGAGTATACGCAAGGAGAACTTCCGTTATATCATATGGATGTATATAGAGTAGATGATAAAGTCGAAGAACTAGGATTAGAAGAATACTTCCACAAAGGAGGGGTCGTCATCATCGAATGGGCAGATCTTATCCAAAAGTATCTTCCAGAGGAGCGTCTTGATATTCGAATCAAAGTATTAGACGATGAAAATACGAGAGTATTCATTATAACCCCATACGGAAAAGAATATGAAGACCTTTGTGAGGCTGTCTTATGAAGGTCTTCTATTTAGATACATCGACAAGTTATCTATACACAGGAATTGTGGATAACGGTCATCTAGTTGGTGAAGTCAAAGAAAAGTTAGAAAAGAATTTATCTACTCTAACCCTTCCCAAAATAGAAGAAATGTTTCAAAAATGCCATTTGGAGCCGAGTCAAATCGATAAGATCATCGTCGTGAACGGACCAGGTTCCTTTACGGGCGTGCGAATTGGCGTAACGATTGCAAAAATATATGCTTGGAGTCTTCAAATTCCAATTACGACCATTTCTAGTTTAATGGCGATGGCCTGTCAGAAATTAACAGAAGATTATAGAATTCCAGTAATTGATGCAAGACATAACTGTGTTTATAGTGCCATTTACAATAAAGAAGGAAAAGAAGTTTTAAAAGAGCAATATCTAAAAAAAGAAACACTATTAACAGCGATGGAGACACTACCTGGAACAAAACGAATCATTACGAACGATGAGGTCGATCTTGGAAGTAGTAAGTCAATCTATGATCCAGACATCGAACTTATCGTCAATCGTTTTCAAGATAAAGAAAACCAAAATCCCCATGCTGTTGAACCAAACTATTTAAAACTAACCGAAGCAGAAGAGAGCAACCATCGCGATGATACTTCTTCTATCGAAAGAGAATAAAGAAGAAATTGCTCGTTTAGAACAAACCTTTCCCGAATTATTTCAAAAACATCCGATCAGTGTAGACTTTAAACGAAATCCATTTACAAGATACTATTATGCAACCTATCATAACCAAATCTTAGCGGTCATGAATTATACGCTACTTTACGATCGCATGGAATTAATTGATATCTATGTTTTGCCAGAGTTTCGTCATCGTCGAGTAGGAGCTCAGTTACTAGAACAGTTGATCAAAGATGCCAATCGCGATAAAGTAAAAAATATTACGTTAGAAGTACGCGAAGATAATGTGATTGCAATTCATCTTTATGAAAATTACGGTTTTAAGAGAGTTGCCAAACGAAAAGGATATTATGATGGCGTTGACGCTATTCTAATGGAAAAAGAGATGATTTAAATGAAAGATACTTATATTTTAGGAATTGAAAGCAGCTGCGATGAAACAAGTGTATCCATTGTCAAAAATGGAAAAGAAGAGATTGCAACCGTAATTTCTTCGCAGATTGATATTCATAAAAACTATGGTGGAGTCGTACCAGAAATTGCTAGTCGCCAACATATTAAAAATATCAGTATTGTACTAGAAGAATGTTTCCATCAAGCGAACATGGACCTTTCCGATATTTCAGCAATTGCGATTACATATGGACCGGGTTTGATCGGATCTCTCTTAATCGGCTTGGAAGCTGCTAAAACGCTTTCTTTTGTAACGCAAAAGCCATTGGTTCCAGTACACCATATTGCCGGCCATATTTATGCGAACAATTTAATGGAAGAATTAAAGTTTCCTTTGATTGCGTTAGTGGTCAGTGGCGGTCATACCGAATTAATCTATATGAAAGATCACTATAACTTTGAAAAACTAGGTGGTACATTAGATGATGCAGTAGGTGAATGCTACGATAAAGTGGCAAGAGTTCTCGGAATTCCATATCCAGGTGGTCCTGAAATTGATCGGTTAGCATCCCTTGGTAAACCGACGTATTCATTACCTCATCCATTAAAAGATGACAGTTATAATTTTAGTTTCAGTGGTCTAAAAAGTGCGGTTATTAATTTAGTACATAATGAAGAACAACGCCATTGTGAAATTAGAAAAGAAGATGTAGCAACCTCTTTTCAACAAGTTGTGATCGATACGATCGTAGCGAAAACAATGCATGCCGTAAAGGAAAAAGAAGTTTCTCATTTAATTATTGCCGGTGGTGTTGCAGCAAATAAGGGATTAAGAAAGGCATTACAAGAAGCTTGTGAAAAGAATCAGATTCATTTGACGATTCCGGCAATGAAGTATTGCACCGATAATGCCACGATGATTGCTGCCGCTGGTTATTATGCATATCGAAAAGGAAGAATTGCGAGCCTTGATTTAAATAGCAAATCAACCGATGATTTAAAGTAAAAAAGTTTCTCATTTTAAATATTAGAATGAGAGACTTTTTTCTATAGAAAAATAATTCGATCCAAAGCACCGATAAATTCCTATTTCATATAATACATTGTAAACTGAAAAAAGGAGGAATTTATGAAAAAGAAATTCATAATATGGATTTGTATCTTTTTCTTACTGTTAGCAGCAATTATTAGCTTATTCTTTTTAGATTTGAATAAAAATGATAATAAGAATCTAACAAAAATCAAAGTGGCCGAAGTTGCAAGAACGATTTTCTATGCACCGATGTATGCAGCCATTAATCAAGGCTATTTTGCGGAAGAAGGATTAGATGTCGAATTACTTCTAACCCCAGGTGCAGATAAAGTGACAGCAGCAGTATTATCTGGCGATGTTGAAATTGGTTTTTCTGGAAGTGAAGCGACCATCTATGTCTATAACGGAGAAGAAAAAGATTACTTGCAAACATTTGCCCAACTTACCCAGAAAGATGGCTCTTTCTTAGTATCACGTGAAAAGATCGATAACTTCACCCTCGATGATTTACGTGGTAAAACAGTAGTGGGGGGAAGAGCAGGAGGAATGCCAGAAATGACATTTGAATGGGCACTCCGTCAAAATGGAATTGATCCAAAAAAAGATCTCACTATCGATACTTCAGTCGCTTTTGCGGCAATGAGTGGTGCGTTCATTGGTGGAAACGGTGACTTCGTAACTCTATTTGAGCCAAATGCACTTCAAATTGAGCAACAGGGCTTTGGTTATGTGGTTGCATCTATTGGTGAACTAGGGGGGATCGTTCCATATACTTCTTATAGTGCTAGAAAAAGTTATATCGAAAATCATCCGGACATCATCGAAAAATTCACAAATGCGATTCAAAAAGGATTGGACTTTGTTCACAGTCATACGGATGAGGAAGTCGCAGAAGCAATTATGGAATTTTTCCCAGATACTTCAAAAAACGACTTAGTTAATGTAATTAAACGATATCGTAGCATCGATTCATGGCCAACTTCGACTACATTCACAGAAGAATCATTCAATCATCTACAAGATATCATGATTGCATCGAACGAATTAAAAGAAAAAGTCCCTTACGAAGACTTAATTTATTTAAGAGACTAAAGTGGAACCAATCTTAAAGATTAAAAACTTGAAAAAAAATTATCATGATATGAAAGATGAAATCATGGCAATTGAGAATGTAGAATTTACCGTATATCCCCATGAGTTTATTTCCATAGTCGGTCCATCTGGATGTGGGAAGTCAACCCTATTATCAATTTTATCAGGGCTCGATCAAAAATCAGATGGAACGATCACTTTTCAACAACAAAATCCGAAGATCGGATACATGCTTCAAAAAGACTCTCTTTTTCCATGGCGAACCATATTTGAAAACTGTTGTATCGGATTAGAATTAAATCATAATTTAAATGACGAGACAAAAGAACGAGTCAATCGATTACTAAAAACGTATGGTTTAATTGAATTTAAAGATAAATATCCAGATTCTTTATCTGGTGGAATGCGGCAAAGAGTAGTATGAATACAGTATAGACACAGGTAATAATTATGTAAAGTTGCTTATAACCCTTATAAATAAAGGAAAAGAGGTAAATTATGTTGTTAGATAATAATACAAAAAAGGTAATAAATTTAATAAATAATTTTGATACTTTAAACAATATTGACAAATTAAGATTAAGTATTTGTATATTAGAAAACAAGAATTTTAATATTAATTTTAATACTAGAGATATAATCATTCTTTTAAAAGAAGTTTTATCTAAACTAGATTCTAATTATGGTAAAATCATTGTCAATTTTAGTAGATATAAACATTTATTATTTTTTTCAGTCAAATATTTAGAATTAAATGATTTAGAAAAGAAAAAGTTTACTGTGGAAATGTTATTTAACATTTATGAAACTGATTTTAATGATGAAATAATTAATAATGAGATAAATAAATTATTACCAATTTATGATTATTCATATTACATATTAAACAGTTAAAAAATACCTAGTGGGAATAATCCTGCTAGGTATTTTTTTATTGATTGTTATTAGATTTTTCTTTAATAGTTTCTAGAAAATCTTGTAAATTTTGTGGATGTTCATGAATATAATTTAATATATCCTGTACATCATTACCATTTTCAGAATTATCGTTTGATGATTCCAATTTGATTTCCTCTAACTTTTCGTCAATTTTTTTGATTAATTCGTTAATATTTGTTGTGCCATTTTCATGATTCATAATTTATACCTCCTATACTATTTTATCATATAAATCATTTTTTATAATTAAAACCTTGCTTTTAAATATTTTTATAAATATATTATTTATCTATGTATTCCTTTGTTTTCTTCTCCAAATCCATCTAAAATATATGGTTGATAATTTGTCTTAGATTTTTCTTTCTCATTGATATGATTTTTAACAATTGTATTAATCTCCAATGCTAATATTTGCGATATATTGCTATTTATATTATACCGTGATTTTAAATCATCTGGAGTAATTGGTACAAAAGGAAAACCATTATTATATTTTTCATACATATCAAAAATTATATTCCATTTCACTTCATCAGCAACCACCATACTTAAATCATCATTTACCTCTCCCTCGATAGATGAATTATTAGTTTGACTAATTTGAGTTGGTTTGGTGTTTGATATAGAATCAACATTTTGCAATGAACCAGTAGTTTCTACTTCTTCTGCTTTTTGTGTCATAGTTCCTAATCTATTTAATTGATCTTCTTTTATCAACATATTAACAATTTTAAAAAGTTTTTTATTAATTTGCTCAATAATCATATCCCATTCTTCATCCGATATAGGATATCTTGGTATATGATAAATCGATTTAAAATGCTCTTTATATGAAGAAACGTCAGCATCTTTTAATGAATATGGGTAAGTCCTGTATATTTTATTAGCAAAATCCATTACAGTTGAATTAATAAAATTATCCATTATTTGTTGTTTTCTTTTTAAGTATTCTTCATCTTCTTTTGATTGTTCCACTTTAGTTTCTTGTTTTACAGATACTCCATTTAATTGTTGACTATTATTAGAACTTAATATTTTATTCATAGAACTTTCAAGTTTTTTTATTTCTTCAAGTGCAGGGATCTTATGAGAAATAAAACTTTCTATGGCTATATCTGAAATATCACTTAATTGTTCGTTATATGTTCCTTTTGATAATTCTTCAATCAAATTTGCTAATTGTCTTGAAGTTTTTGCAATAACAGATTTATCAGAACTATAGTTTGGATTTCTAAACATATCATCTAATTCTTTTTTTCTTCTTTGACATATATCTATTGTTTTTTCTAACAATGCTTGTTCAGTAGTCTTTTTCAAGTCTGATGAAACAGCAAGAGCTTCATCACTCTTTCTGGCATACTCAGGTGCAGTGTATATTGTTCTTTTTTCATTTTCAAATTTTAACTCTTCAATTAATCTTGGTGTTAAATTCACTAATGCACTTACAACACTTTTATTGTACGACTTTAGCATATTAACAATATTTTCTTGTCTAGCAATAAAGTAATTATAATATTCTTCTTGTGTATGAAATTCACTTGCAATCCTACTAGATAAGTCTTTAAAATCATTTTCCAAAGATATATCAAATTCACGTAAACTTTCTAGTCTTTCGATTAAATTATTACCAAATAACTCATAATTTCTACTTGTTGTAATTTTTTCTAATTCTTCTTTTATAATTCTTTGAATTAAACTTAAAAATTGTTCTTCTTGCAAATTAAAATTAAAAGTTTCAATGCTTGTCTTAATTTGTTCTAATAATCTTTCATTATCAATTTTATTAGGCAATATTATTTTTCCATCTAAATCAAGTAATTTATAAACTTGCATTTTTAATTCTCTTAATATATCTGCAGAATTATTTAAAAGCATTTCAAAAAATTTAGTTGCTTCTTTTTCCATTTTTACCTCCTTTATTATTGAACATATTCGTATATTATTCTATTAAAGTTCTTCTTTATTAAATCTTCTTTTTGCCTAATCATAATCAATAAAAGGATTTTTTTCTGATGGTGTCTGCCAATCTAAATTATATCTTTCTTTTAGTATCTTTTTTTCAATAGACCATCTTCTTTGACAACTACCAAATGAGGGGATTATATTTCCGTTTTCATCCTTATGATAAAGTCCTTCTTTTATCATTAATTCATCAACTTCATCACTTATTTCATTTAAATATTTTTTTTCTAATTCTAAGTTTCCTATATTTTCTTTAGAAGATATATTTAATTTAATTGACTCTATCTTTGAAAAACCAAAATTTAATGCCATTTTAGTCTCTTCAGGTGCTTCTCTTAACGACTGCAAAATTGTATATACTCTAATTACATCATTAAAGTTAGACTTTAATTCAGAAATTTGTTTTGCAGTATATCCTTCTATCATTATTTGATTTGGAAAATTAAAACTATCATTGGTTAAACATTTAATAAATTCATTTAATATGTCGTCATATTTAGATAATCCTTCAAATATAATCTTACAAATTGTATCATTTGTATTAACATTATTTTTAAAATAACTAACAATACTATCTACTGCAATAGGATCTGAAACCTTTAATTTTACCATCTTTTCAAACGATATATTAAAATCATTAGTTTTTTCACTCATTATCTTCACCCTACTTTTTTTCATTATAACACAAAAATATTTGATTATTTTATAATTTTACACATTTTGTAAAACTTAACATATACTTGTCAGATTAGCCTATTTTAATAATGACTTTTTCACATATACTACAATATTTTATTTTTAAATAATCATACTAGGTATTTCTCTTAATTTTGAATCAAACATTTAGGCATCCCTCTATTATTATATTTAAACAAGTTCTTGATTATAAAGTTGTTTATAATATTTATTTTTTTCTAATAATTCTTTATGAGTTCCAACTCCGACAATTTTACCTTTATCCATTACATAAATTCTACTGCATTCTTTTATAGTTGATAGTCTGTGAGCAACTATTATGATAGTATAATCTGCAGAAATGTTGTTAATTGATTTTTGAATTTCTTTTTGAGTAATGTTGTCTAAAGCAGAAGTGGCTTCATCAAATAAAATAATCTTACTTTTTTTAATTAAAGCTCTTGCAATTGCTATTCTTTGTCTTTGTCCACCGGACAAATTAACTCCACCCTCACCAATAATAGTATTATATTTATGAGGTAAAGTTTGAATGAAATCATGAATTTGAGCAATTTTACAAGCTTCAACAATATCTTTATCTTTTACATTCTCACCCATAAGTTTTAAATTATCTTTAATACTTAAATTAAATAAATAAGGAGATTGAGTTATAACGGAAATATTATCTCTTATACTATATTTAGATAATTTATTAATGTCAACATCATCAATAAAAATTGAATCATTATCAACATCATAACTTTTACTTAAAAGATTAAATAATGTTGTCTTTCCACTACCACTTGCGCCTACAATTGCTACAGTATCATTAGGTTCAATAGTTAAACTAATATCATTTAAAACAGGTTCTTTATCATAACTAAATGTTAGGTTTTTAATTTCTATTTTCCCATTGATATTTTCTAATTTTTCATTACCAAAATTTTCTTTTGGAAATTTCTTTTCATTCATAATTTCAAAAATTCTTGATGATGAGACTTTATATTTTGTATAGTAATCTTTTATACTTGTATAACATAATACTAAATCATATATATTAGTACGATACATAAAAATAACTAATAAACTTGTTACAGTCAATTTTTCTATACTAACTAAATAGATTCCACAAGCAACAACTAAAACAGTAGTGATTGCTTTAACTATTTCCACAGTGTCAGTTATTCTAATGTATTGTAAATTCATTTTAGAATCACATTCAGTAGACTCATTTAAGTTTTTACAAATCATTGTATAAATTGGATTAGATATATTTAATATCTTTATATCTCTAATTCCTTTCATAGATTCATTTAATAATGTAGCATTTCTATCTTTTATTTGACTTGTAATTTTATTAGTATGTTCATATTTTTTAAATGCTTTCTTTTCATAAAAATATACAAATATTACACATAGTAAATAAAGCAAACCTATAACAATATTTAAATAAAATACATATATTAAAACAATTAAATCTGTTAACATACACAATGAACTATATTGAACAACCCCTAAAACACTAGATATTGCTTCAGGATCACTTTTTAATCTTTCTGATAATTCCCCTGATGTATGTTTATCAAAATTAATAGTTTTCATTTCAAAAATATTTTTAACCATATCTTTTCTAATATTATATATAATCATATTTTTTAATTTCTTTAAATACACAACATTAGTGAGTTCATTTATTATAATACTTGCTAGAGAAACAATTAAAAATAATATTGAAAAAATAAAAGCACCTTTAATATTAAGTTCAGTTATACTTGTAAGTAATTTAGCACTTACAATAGGATTAAAGACATTAACAACTGCTAATAACAGCATTAAAATTGCTAATACTCCTAACCATATTTTAATATTGTAAAAATATCTTAATATTTTAATATGATCTTTATTACCTTTCTTTTTTTTCATAAATCATTCACTCCTTACTTATGCTTTTTACATAATATTTGTCCAGAACAACAAGGAATATCAACAATTTCATTTTCTTGATTAATTGCTTGAACATTATTGCTTTTAGAAATCGAGCCGTCATCTATAGTGATAAAATCGCCATTATACATTATAATTGTTTGTAAAACTTTTTTATTTGAAATTTGACTTGCTATACTTTTAAATGCCTCGTGTTGCCAAATATCTGCTATTGATAAGTTTAATCCAACATCACGAATAGAATATTTCTCCCTTATATCACTTGGAAGTAATTCAGTAAGTGTATTATTCTTTTTTTCTTCCGAAACATTTCCATGAGTGTGACCTATTGAAATAATTGAATAATTAGAATCCATTAATAATTTTTTAAACTTTTGTTCATCAAGAGAAACCCTTAAATCATCTAAATTGTCATCTATTGAATAAATTATTTTTTCAATAGATATAACATCTTCACCATTGACTATTTTATTATTACCTAATAAATAAAAAGGAATTTCTTCTGCAGTTTCAGGATTTTTAATTCTTTCAACTAATTTTTTATATTCTTCTAAAACATCAGTGCTTAATACTATATGTTGTTCACTATTCCTAATAGATATAGGTGATAATGGAATATCACTAACTTCTTTACTAGGATCAGTTTCAAAAGCCATAACTATATCAATAATTTGATCTTCATATCCATTTTCAAATAATTTTCCCATTACAACTGGTGGTACATCAAACTTCATAACTATTTCTCCTTTTTTGTTAAATACATTATTTATAACTTCTTTAATTAATAAAAGATAATTTTACTACTTTATAAAAGTATAACATAGTTGTAGTCAAAAATAACCAGTTTGTAATCAAAAATACATATATTTCACAAAAAATTAAACTTATGTATACAAAAAGAAGCAAATTTTTGCTCCTTTTATAATGACAGATATGACACTTTTTTATGTGAGGGATACTCCTACTTTTTAGTGTCACAAGTGTCATTTTTGCCAACCCTATTCTTTTTTATAACTTTTAATGTTTCTTTATATGCTTTTTCTTCTACAATAAATGCTATAATTTCTGCAACAAT
>CALVRU010000033.1 GCA_944358775.1 uncultured Bacilli bacterium
AAAATAAGAGTTTTATCTAAGTTACCCAGATTTTTAAAATAATTGAAGGAAAATTTCGTAAAATACCGAAACTCAAATAAGAATAACTATTCTTATTATTTTTTTTATGTTATAATATTTTTGTATATTTATAGTAAGAGGTGAGTTTCTTGTTTGATAAAAATAGGAAGTTGTATAGTTTCTTTTTTATGTTTTTTTTGTTATTTACTTTTTTCTCATGGTCCGATGTTCATGCTGCACCACTATGTCAGTATACTTTTGATTTATGGTGTGCAGATACTGGTCTTACCTATGGTCATCCTGAAGAACTAATTTGTAAAACGACTGTAACTTTTTTGCTGGATGAAATTAAAGGATTGGACCATTCTAAGCATAACGTTACAATAAATGGTAATGATGATAAATATATGCGTTTTAAGTGGGATTGGGACTGGGATGGTCAAGGAGATCAGTTAGAAAAAAATGAGGATGTAAAACCGTCTGATTTGGAGAATAGTTGTCCGGTTTTATATTTTGTAAATACTCCGGCGTCGTGGGGATATACCAGTGTGATTGTTAAAAAAGAATTGGCTGGAACACTTCCCACAAATAGATCTTATAGTGAGATTCAGAGAGTTGTAGGAAGAGATGCTTCCATTGAATTGTGTTCTAGTACTAATTATGCAAAATTGTATGGAGAGATGTCTTCAAAAACATCTAGTCTTGAAGCAAAGTTAGAGGATTTAAAAATTGAGTCAACAAGCGCAAATCCAAATAATGAGAAGATTATGAATCAGTCGAATCAGGCTGAAACGGATATTGATGTGATTGAAGGAAATTTAAATGCAGTTCGAGATACTTATTCTAGCTGTTTAGAAAATAACCCGTGGAGTACTTCTTTTGGTGAAGGAGGAACTTTTGAAGCAAAAATTCAGAATCTCAAAAAAGAACTTGATGAAATTCTTAAGAATGTAAATTCTAATGATAATATTTCAGAAGAGGCTAAAAAAGCCGTGAATGATTTAGTGGATCGATTTAATGAAGTGTATCGGGAATATAATGATGGAATTGGTGCTGGTGAGTTACCTATTGATTGTGGTTTGTTGGATCCAGAATTAGTGAGTACTATTCAACAAATTTTTGATATTGTACGTTTGATTGTTCCAATTATTTTAGTTTTATTTGGTAGCATGGATTTTGGTAAGGCTGTTATTGCTAATGATCCAGATGCTTTGAAAAAAGCTGCATCGTCTTTCTTAAAACGTGCGGTAGCGGCAGTTATTATATTCTTTTTACCAACCATTATTCGTTATCTTTTGACTTTGCCAGGTCTTGATGGTTTGGTATCAGATGATCCATTGTGTCAAATTCGATAGTGTTTAGAAAGGAGTGATTTTGTGTTACTTGCTATTAGTGCTAATTTTATATTTGATGCCATTCTTAGTTTATTTGCAGTTATTGACTCGATGGTATACGGCTTAGTCTCTTTATTAGCGGGATTACTTATTAGTTTATCGGAAATTCGATTATCCGATAGTTTGATTGCAGATTTTTCTAGTCGTATTTTTGTTATTTTGGGTATATTAATGTTGTTTAAATTGACCATGTCTTTAATTAATGTGGTTGTAAATCCGGAAGCTCTTACTGATAAACAGGAAGGCACTGGAAAAATCGTTTCACGAATTGTTATTATGCTTGTTATGTTGCTTTCGGTTAATTGGGTATTTTCTTTTGCAATGCAGGCACAAGGTGGAATTGTTCGAACGATTCCCAAGTTACTTTTAGGTACTAATGACACTTTAGATGGATATACTGCATCGGAAATAGAAAATGGTGATTATAAAAACTCTTCTACCGAAGAAATGGCCGCGCTTTCTTTGAAAGCCTTTGTTACAAAAAATGGTAATTGTGATGAGACGAGTACAGCTGTTCCTCTTTGGGAAGATGCTAACACCATTTCTGCTGTTACTTCGTTGGTGACTGAAGTTTGTCCGAATGATCGCTCCTTGTATGTATTTGATTATAACTTTGGTCTTAGTACAGTAGTTGGAATCTTTTTAGTGTTTGTACTGGTTGGATTTTGTGTTGATATTGCGGTTCGAGTTATTAAATTGGCAATTTTGCAAATGCTTGCTCCAATTCCGATTATTAGCTATGCAGATCCTAAATCTTCTAAGAAGTCTTTTGATAATTGGATTAAAATGTGTATAAGTGCATATATTGAGTTGTTTTTAAAATTGGCGGTTATTTATTTTGCGATTTACTTGTTGGGACAAATTACTTCTTCTACTGCTTTTGTTACTGCCGATGGTGAGCCTATTAGTGGTTGGTTACTAGTTCTATTAGTTATTGCTATTTTCTTCTTTGCCAAACAAGCGCCACAATATATTGCTGATATATTTGGAGTTAAGTTAGATAGTGGCGGTTCTTTCTTCGGAAAGCTTGCAGGTATGGCCGCTGCCGGTATAGGAGTTGTTGGTGGAATGGCTGTTGGAAGCTTGCTTGGTGGTGCTGGAGCTACTGTTCAAGCGCTTAAGCAAGGACAAGGTCTCCGCGGAGCTTTAACTCAAGGACGGGCTGGAATGGCCTTAGGTGCTGCCCAAGGAACTGGTGGAATCAAAGCTGGATTTGGTCAATGGCGTAATCAAGCAAACGAAACGGCGCGTGCCCTTACTGGGAATCCTAATTATGATACAAGTTTTGCTGGCGGTATACAAAGACGCTCAAAGGAGAAAGCTAATCGTGCTATATTAAGATCTCAAGCTGCATACGATAGAACAATGGCTCGAAAAAATGCAGAACGTCAAAGAGAACGAGGATTTACTGCCGGTATGGGTAGTGATGGTAAATTTGGATTGACGGGGCATGCCGGAGTTAAGGGAATGTCAAGTTATGCTAAATATAATGAAAAGTTTAATCAGGTGGCAATGAGTTTACAAGAAAACGATGAAGATTATCAGAAATTACAGATAGAGCATTCTTATGCTACTGGTGATGATGCCAAAATGTACGAAGCTCAAATGGCGGAAATGGTGGCTTCAAAAATGGCAGATCCGAGTAGTGTATATTATGATGCTGGATTTGCTCGAGATATTCGTAGACGCGATAAATATTCTGCGCGTGCAAATGCTTCGGTAGAGCGTGATAAAGCAAAAGCTGCTCAAGATACCCAAAAGCAAATGGAAGCTGTCTTGAAGAAAATGGGTTATGATAAAAAACAATAATGATAGGAAAGGATAGTGTGATAAGTAATGTATATTATTCCGGCTAATACAAAAAGGGGAAATTTGATTTTTAGTATTTTTCGGCCAATTGATTTGATTATTTTTGGAGTTGGTGTGGGCATTACATTCATAGCGATTTTGATTTTTCAAAATTCGCTTAGTTCTACCGGTTTAACGGTTGCTTGTATTGCTCCTGCTATTATTAGTGCAATTTTAGTAGCACCAGTTCCTTATTATCATAATGTAATGAATGTGTTAATTGAAGGATATGAGTTTTTTACAACAAGACAAAGATTAATTTGGAAGGGTTGGTGTTATTTAGATGGCAACAAAAAATAGATCAAAATATACGGAAGATTGGTTACCACTTCAGGGAATTAGTGGAGGAATGGCAATTTTACCAGGACAACTTAAAGTGACTGGAGTGAAAATTGCGCCTAGAAATATTTTTATTCTAGATGAAGATTCACAACAAAATATTTTAATTGCTTTAAAGAATTTTTATAATATGATCGATTTTGAATTTTGGCTCGTCGTTGCGGATCGGCCAGTTGATATTTCTGTTTATATGTCTCACTTACAACTTTTGTATAATGAAACGACGAACCCAGCAATTCGAAAGTTGATCAATGAAGATATTCAAAAAGGAAATAATTTTGTGAATAATAACGTTGTGGATACGGAATATTTTATTCTTTTTAAAGAAAAAAATCTGGAAGCACTTCAAAAGAAAGTCCGAATGTTGATCAATGGACTTGCTGGATGTGGTCTTACTGCTTCCCAAACAAGTAATGAGGATATTCGAATTATCTTAGATAACTTCTTAAATGGTGGAAATACAACTGATTTTGGGACGGTGATGCCTTTATGATAGATATTAAATCACAAATTGCTCCGAAAGGGCTTCAATTTAATGCAAGTGACTTTTTTATCAGTGATAAATATGCAACTATTTTAACAGTTGTTTCTTATCCAAAAGCGATCAGTCCTGGTTTTCTTGCTAATCTTACTAGTATGTCTGGAATCAAGATTGTTATCAAGCATATTCCGGTTCCTTTTTCGACGATGTCTAAAATGTTGAATAAACAAATTGCTGAATTAAAATCTCGTTATCAAGAAGAAAAAGATAATACTATTCGTGAGCGAATTCGGTTAGATGCAGAGTCTTTGGAAGAGTTTGTCACGATGTTAGCAGGTAGTCAAGCGCGGATTTTCGATTTTCAAATGCATATTATGGTTACAGCTGATACCAAAGAAGATTTGGAATTAAGAAAAGTTAACGTTAAAAATTATTTAGATGCCATGGAGTTAAAGGCAGTTTCTCTTCGCTTTGAACAAGAGAAGGTTTTAAAATCGATTTTACCTATTTTTCCAAAGCAAGATATTGAAGATCGGATTGGAACACCGATTCCATCTGTTACGATTGCGGCTATGTATCCATTTATCTTTGATACGATCAAAGATCCTGGATTGTCGACTTTACTTGGTATTGATTTTTCTGGTGGTGTCGTTTTATTTAATCAATTTTATTATCAAACGAAAAAAGATACGCGGAATGAACATAATCGGAACAATGCTAATTTGATTATTTTGGGTACTTCTGGTTCTGGTAAATCGACTGCGGCTAAACTTATTTTGAGAGGTCATATTCGAAATGGCTGTCAAATTGTTGCAATCGATCCGGAAAATGAAATTGCCGATATGGCAAATGCTTTTGGTGGAGATGTGATCGATCTTGGTAAGGGTGGAGAATTTGGAATGGTAAACCCTTTACAAATCGTATTGGATGCAGATGAAGAAGAAATTGAACAAGGTTTAGGATACACTGTATTGACAAGGACATTGCAATTCTTGAAGGCGTTTATGAAATACTATGATCCATCCATTGAAGAGGATGTTCTTACTTTATTTAGCGAAGTTGTTCAGGATACGTACGCTCGGTTTGGAATTGATTTCCGAAGTGATTTTACTAATTTTACGGCAGCCGATTATCCTACTTTTTCCGATGTATATGCAACAATTAAAGGACGTTTAACTTCGATGACGGATCATACTCATGAACGTGATATTATGGAACGTCTTGAGTTGAAAGTTCGTCCTTTAACAAGGGAATTAAAATATTATTTCGATGGTCATACGACGGTTACGCAAGATAGTGATTTTATTGTATTTAACATTAAGGAATTAATGAATGCGGATGCGAATGTAAGAAATGCTTTGTTCTTTAACGTTTTAAAATATGCTTGGGGTCTTTGCTTGGATCGAAGTGTTAATACAGTTTTGATGGTTGATGAAGCGCATGTATTATTAAGTGGTAATAATGCTTTGGGTGCTGATTTCTTGGGACAAGTTCAACGTCGGGCTCGTAAATACAATACCGGATCTATTGTCATTACTCAGCAGCCAAGTGACTTTGCTGATCCAGCAGTGATTACACAAGGTAAGGCAATTTTCGATAATGCTTCTTATTACCTTGTTATGGGACTTCGTAAACAGGCTACGGAGGATTTGTCAAAATTAATTGATTTGAATGAAAATGAAAAAGAGAGTATCAAACGTTACTCGCAAGGAGAAGCATTGTTTGTTTGTGGAAATAGACGAATGCAGATTAATGTCGTTGTTACTAAAGAAGAATTGGAATCTTTTGGTTCAGGTGGCGGATTTTAGTTAGAAATTGAAGTAAAGGAGGTATTTTATGGATAATAATAACAATAATAAACGTAGCACCTTTGATTTTGCTGCTAGTGTTGTTCGTTTTATTAAAAAAGTACCTCCTTGGTTATGGCCAGCGATCGGCTGGGCATTAGGTGCCTTTGCTATTTTTTTCCTTATTATTATTCTTGTTATGTCAGCGGCGGGAGTCGTTGAAGATATTAAAGATGGGGTTGGTAATTTCGGAGAAAAGCTAGGTAATTTATTTACTTTGAATGGATTTAACACAGATGAAGAAGTGGCTTCTCAAGCGGAAAAAAATTATTTTGCTAAGCTCGATGAAGTTGCTGAAGATTATAAAGAAGAATATGGTGTGACAATTGATAAAACTTTGATTACGGCTACGTTATTTTATCGTCGTACGATGGGAGATTATATTGTTGATACTGGTTGTGATGATGTTAATAGTGAAACCTGTGATAATGACGCTGAATCATCGGAAGATCCTTCTGCGGTAGCCGACTTTTATAAAAAAGCAAAAGGGCATATTAAAACATTAGCTAAATACATGGTTGTTGAAGTGGAGACTGAGAATAGTTGCTCGGCAGCAGGTAATAGTGTAGTAAATATTCCGGAGGATCCAAAAGAAATCGCCGAAAATTCAGTTAACTGGTTTGGCTTTGATCATGGTAATAGTAGAAAAATTATTCGAACAGTTGCTTATTTGGATGATCCAAATCTTCCTGGCAGTTGTCCGTATGAAGATGATGAAGAAAAATCAATCAATCTATATAAAAATGATCCTAGCTATCAAAGATTGAATACAGCATATAATTCTATGGTGGACAAGTGTGAAAATGCCCAGAGTGATTTAGAAATAGAAATATGTCAACGAAGTCAGGCAAATTATAATAATCTTTCTGTATCTGTGTTAGAGTATGCGCAGGATTTAAATATTATAAATAGTCCGTTAGGAAGTTCAGAGATTTCATTTGAATGTCCATATCAACATTCTCGGGCTGCATTTGATTCATCGGATCCTGTTTACGATGGTTGTAGCGAGTTGCCTAAGGTTACGAAGCGTTATACCGTTGATGCTCGTCGTGAAGGTGTTTATTATTATAAATTAATGACACGATATAGTACCTTTTTAGGCTTTGGTGAAGATGAAACTTTTCTTTCGAAGTATTATGGTGACTATGTTAAAAATGAAGATGGAACGATCAATGATGAAGTTCAGTTAGAAGTTGTTGAGGGAATTTATCGATTATATGAGACATTAGTTGGGAAAACTAGTTTATATTCTGCAGATGGAGATTATGCTAATTGGAAGCAGTGTGGAGCAGAATGGAGTGACATTTGGCTTGGTAGTGGTTCCGGAAATAGTCTTTGTCAGATTGGATGTGCGGTGACATCATTGGCAATTCAAATTGCTAGAAGTGGAACGGCGGTTAATATCGATCCATTTAATCCTGGTACTTTTGCAGAAGCTTTAACAGCTATTGGTGGATTTACTTCTGGTGGAGCTGTTTCTAATTGGTCTTTAGTCAATCAAATTGCTCCTAATTTTTCTTATATTGATCGTGGTGATTATCAGCTTAGTCCTAGCGATATTGAATCTTTACTACAGCAAGGATATTATTTAATTGTACAGGTGAAACAATCTCCAGATACCCACTTTGTTGCGATTGATCGGGTCGAAAATGGTATTGTGTATATGTTTGATCCGGCGTCCGATGCTACCGATTTATTGTCAAAATATACAGGAATATATGGATATCGAGCTTTTTATAAGAGTGATTAGGGAGATGAAGCAATGAAAAAAAAGTATATTATTTTTCTTGTGATTCTTGCAGTTGTATATATTGGAGCAATGTTTCTATTAAATCGTGCTACGTTGTTACAGAATCATAAAGAAAAAAATTCGTCTTATTTGATCTTGGGGTACGATACTTTTTTACGTTTCTTTGATGGTAGTATCGAAACAATTGAAGATGTAAATAAAGTAACAGCGAACCGTTATTTTGATGTTTATATGAACAATGAATATCAAGGTCTATATACTATGAAACTTGTTAGTGATACGTGGTACTTTTATGATTCCAGTAGTAAAGAAGTGCGGTTGACCGGTAATTTATTGGCTACTGCTGGTAATCAAAAAATTACTCCTGTTTCTTTTTCAATAGACTCTTTGAATGAAACAGAATTGCAACAATTGCAAGGTATCGATTATTCTACTTTAACAGTCAATGAAAAAGTTGTTTTGGATTTTGATCAAGATGGAGTAGAAGAAGAGTTGTGGAATATTTCCAACTTATATAATGATACTCTTGATTATAGTGATAAAATTTATGCGATTATTGCTTATGTTGATAATGGAACGATTCAGTTTCTACATCAATTTGAAAATACGAAAAATAGTGAGCAACAAACTGGTTATTTGTATCGTATTTCCAATATTATTCGTATTGGACAATCTGAATTTTATGATATAATAATTAAACGAAGTCGTCCGTTTGGAAATGCAGGAGATTGTCATTTGCTTTATTCTTATGTTGATGGAAAGTACGAATTAAAACACGGCTGTTAGGGAGTTGAGACTATGAAATTGAAATTTAAAGCAGAATTACAGGATATTGTTATATTTATCGTCTTTGCTATCTTTCTACTTTATATTATTGCGTTAGCAATGGTAAACATTCCGAGTTTATCGGTAAATGGAGAATTTGCAGGTTTGAATCCATTGCCAGCGTTTGCAGAGGATAAGATCGTACCAACTCTTGGCTTTTATATCTTAGCGTTAGCGGGTTTATTCATGAGTGTAAAATCTTATTTTTTCGATGTCGAAAAAGGATTCGGTATTTCTACTGAGAAATCGAATAAAGGTGGATATAGCCGTTGGGCCAAAGAAAAAGAAATCAAAACTGATGATGGAATTGCCGAGATCAAGATATTGGATGAAAAAACGAACGCTGCAGGTGTGCCGTTGATTATTAAACAAAATGAGATGTGGGTGGATAACGGGGAATATCATACTCTAGTAATTGGTGCGACTGGTTCTGGTAAAACTCAGACGGTTATTTTACCGACGGTAAAGAATCTTGCCAAAGCCGGCGAGAGTATGATTATTACCGATCCGAAGGGTGAAATTTATGAAAAAACTTCGGAGATGTTACGTGAAAAAGGTTATCAAATTTTGCTTTTAAATTTCCGTGATCCACAAAATGGAGATGCGTGGAATCCTCTTTCTTTGCCATATGAAATTTATAAGAGCGGTAATCAAGATAAGGCAATCGAGTTACTCGATGACTTAGCACTTAATATTTTGTATGATGAGAGTAATAAAAATGCAGATCCGTTCTGGGAGAAAACATCAGCGGATTATTTTTCTGGAGTGGCTCTTGGAATGTTTGATGATGCAAAATCTGATGAAATTAATATTAATAGTATCAGTTTGATGACGACAGCTGGTGAAGAAAAGTTTGGCAATAGTACGTATATTAAAGAGTATTTCAAAGCGAAAGATCCATCAAGTGCAGCAGTTATCAATGCTTCTAGTACCATCGATGCACCGAATGAAACAAAGGGAAGTATTTTGTCTGTTTTCCGGCAAAAGATCAAGCTGTTTGCATCTCGTGAAAATTTGAGTGAGATGCTATCGCACAGTGATATCGATCTTGCTAGTATTGGTGAGAAAAAAACTGCGTTGTTTATTGTCGTTCAAGACGAGAAGAAAACCTATCATTCTTTAGTTACCATTTTATTAAAACAGTGTTATGAAACTTTAATTAATGTCGCACAGAGAAATGGCGGAAAATTGCCGGTACGAACTAATTTCTTATTGGATGAGTTTGCGAATATGCCACCTTTAAAAGATGTTACGACGATGATTACGGCGGCTCGTTCACGACGAATTCGTTTTACGATGATTATTCAAAACTTTGCTCAGTTGGATGAAGTTTATGGTAAAGAGAATGCCGAGACTTTAAAAGGTAACTGTGGTAATATTATTTATTTGATTACGACTGAGTTAAAGGCTTTGGAAGAAATTAGTAAGATGTGTGGTGAGGTCAAATCGAAAAAAGATGATAAGACGGCTTCTACGCCTCTTGTTACGGTTAGTGATTTGCAACGCATGAAACAGTTCGAAGTAATTATTTTACGTTTGCGGAAACAACCATTTCGAACGAAGTTTGTTCCAGATTTTAAATTAGATTGGGGTAAAAAGTATCCGAAGGCAGCATATCCAAGTCGTGAAAAAAATCCAGTTCATGTTTTTGATATTAAAGAATTTGTAAAAGCGCAGAAGAAAAAAGCCTTGCAGGAAGCAATGAGTCAGGGTGATTTTTCAGGAATCCCTCCGGCCTTTGGAGGAGGTATGCCGGGTGGGATGATGTCACCGTTTGGAGCAAATTCGCCTATGATGTTCCCTGGTGGTATGAATGCTTCGAATCCTTCTACTGGTATACATCCAGGTGAATTGGATCGGAAAATTTCGGAAAATCAGTCGAATATCGCCAAAAAACAGGAAGAGATGTTTAATGTCGATCGTTTGATGAAAGAGATCGATGCGAAGATAGCCGCTTTAAATGAAGAAGAGGAACGTAATAAGCAAGCTCTTTCGAAAGCGGAATCTATAAAAGAAGAACAACCGGTAAAAGAAGAGACTTTGCCAAAACCAACAGAATCTACGAAAAATGCGGATCCAATTGTACCAAAAGAGAGTCCAAAAGTTGTGGAAACTCGACCGATAGAAGAAATCGAACCAAAAGAGATCGATGTTACGGATGATCAATTTTTTGATGATTTCTTCGATGATGATGAGGAATAGTATATTATACTTATGAATTGATTTATAATTGAAAGAAAAGTTTTACACTTTTCTTTTTTTTGGCATATAATACTTTAGGTGAAACTATGAATAATTCGATATCTGTTTTTCAATTGTTAAAGTTACAAGCTCCGCTTATTATCGATATTCGGGATAAGGCCCGATATGATAAAGGGCATATTCCAGGAGCAATTTCGGTTCCGATGAGTGAGTTAACGAAGAATCCGAGTAAATATTTAAATTTTACGAATACGTATTATATTTATTGTGAATTTGGATATCGGAGTAAACGAGTTCGTGAGGTATTATTGGGACTTGGTTATCATGTCGTCGATATTACGGATGGATATTATGGGTATGAGGCATATTTGTCAAAATAAAGTTCATAGAAGGCTATGAACTTTTCTCTTTTGTGGTATAATAATAAGGGTGGAACATATGCAAGAGATGATCAATCAAGCAGTATCTTACCTTACGACAATGTTATATCAATGTGGTCCTTTCGGTGGTGTAGTACTCGTTTTGTTGGAATCTATTTTTCCGGTGTTACCACTGGCTTTATTTATTGCTCTTAATATTTTGACGTTTGGTGATTTTTTCGGATTTGTAATTTCTTGGTTGGCGACGATCGGGGGATGTCTTCTTTCTTATTTTTTCTTTTTTTATATAGTGGAAGGACATTTTGAAAAGTTTATTAAAAAAAGAGAGATGGATCGGGTTTCTAATATGATTGCAAAAATCGGAAAAATACCATTTTCTCATTTGGTATTGTTGATTGCATTACCGTTTACACCAGCATTTCTCGTCAATATTGCAGCAGCTCTTTCGAAAATTCCTTTGAAAAAGTTTTTGATTGCATTATTTATTGGTAAAACATCTATCGTTTATTTTTGGGGTTATGTTGGGACAAGCTTATTGGAAAGTTTCACGGATATCATGGTTATTATTAAAGTTGGATTATTATTGGTGCTTGCTTTTTTTCTGTCGAAATTTTTAGAGAAAAAATTGCATGTCTAATGGAGGAAGTTATGGAATATATTATCATTGGGTTATTGGTTGTATTAGTTGTTTTGATGCTGTTTTTATTGTTTTCTACCTCACATAAAAAGAGTGATTCGTTAGATTTAGTACAGCGATTGGGATATTTTGAAACAAATATTACGAAAGATATGGCTAGTTTTAAAGGAGATTTAGGCGAATCTTTGCATAAAGATTTTACTGCTTTAAACGAGAAGATTGAACTGCGGTTAAATCAGATTAACGATCGGGTAAATGAACGGCTCGATCAGAATTTTGAAAAGACGAATAAAACATTTACGTCTGTTTTGGAACGACTTAGTAAAATCGATGAAGCACAAAAGAAGATCGATTCGTTATCGAACGATATTATCTCTTTGCAAAGCATTTTAACAGATAAAAAGACACGTGGTATTTTTGGGGAAGTTAATTTAAAACATATTTTAGCAAATGTATTTGGTGAGAATAATGATAAGATTTATAAACTTCAGTGTCCACTTCCAAATGGAACAATTGCTGATTCCGTTTTATATGCTCCGGAACCGTTAGGAACGATTTGTATTGACTCTAAATTTCCACTTGAAAATTATCAGAAGATGGTAGATAAAAATTTGTCATCTTCGGAACGTGAACTTTATGTGAGACATTTTAAAGCGGATGTGAAAAAGCATATTGATGCCATTCATGATAAATATATCATACCGGGATTTACGGCCGATCAAGCGATTTTGTTTTTGCCAGCGGAGGCAATTTTCGCAGAAATTCATGCATATCATCAAGATTTACTCGATTATTCTTATAAGAAAAGGGTATGGATTACGTCTCCAACTACTTTGATTTCTACGCTTACGGTAGTAGAGATGATTATCAAGAATATGGAACGAGATAAATATACGTCGATTATTCATGAAGAGCTTAATAAGCTTGGAGTTGAGTTTGCTCGTTATAAAGATCGGTGGGATCATCTTGCAAAAAGTATTCAAGCAGTGAATAAAGATGTCGAAAGTGTCCATGTTACTACAGAGAAGATATCGAAGAAGTTTCAGATTATCAATCAAGTAGAAGTAGAAAAGTTAGGAGAGATTACTCATGAAGACAGTCAACAAATGGATTAAAATTGGTCTTTTAATTTATGTGATTTATGAATTTATTACGCGGTTAATGAATGGAGATACGGATCGTTTAATGGTTGTGTTGGCTGTTTTACCGGTATTACTTGTTCCGTTCTTCGTTCGTAAGGTATTGAAATATCCGCTTTCTGATCGTCTTGAATTTTGTTTTTGGATCTTTATCTTTTTAGCGCAGATTTTAGGGTGTGTTGAAAATTGGTATCATAGTGTATCATGGTTTGATTTGTTTACCCATTTTATTTCAGGTATTGTAACTTGTGTTATCGGTCTTGTGCTTTTGAAACAGTATCGCTTGCTCGATTCAAAATATCTTTGGTTGCAAATTATTTTTCTATTGTCGATTACTTTAGGAGTTGCATCTTTGTGGGAGTTTTTTGAATTTAGCTTGGATACTTTTACCGGTAGTAATGTGCAATGGGTGATTGAGACCGGTGTTACTGATACGATGACGGATATGTTGATTGCTTTCGCGGGAAGTATTTTATTTAGTGTTGTTTATCTTGGAGCGATGAAGAAAGCTCCTAAGAAAACGATTTCTTTTTTAAAGCAATCTCTTTAGAACCAAGATGGTTCTTTTTTTTGTAAAGTTTTATTTGGGTCGGAAAAAGAGTACGGATTTTTGGAGATTACTAGATAGGATTTTGTTTTTTTTCTTCTTGTTCCCGGTAGATATCGAAAAATGGTCATTTGTGTTTCGTTCCTTCTTTTGTTACAGTGTTTTTCACGGAAAGGAGAGGAATCAAAATGACGAAAGAAGAATTACAAAAACAAGGAATGATTATTCCGGGGACGTTCGATCCCGTATTTAAAATGTTGTTGATTAAAGAACGAGCCTTTTTGGCAGAAATTGTTCATGGAATTATTCCCGAGATTCCCAAAGAATTGATATTAGAAAAGTCTGTTTTTCGGAATCAAGAACTAAGTATTTCGAATATTCATGAGAAAAAGATGCGAGTCGACTTGATTGTCGATATCGAATCGATGCGGATTAATATCGAAATGAATCCGGTGTATTATAAAGGGTTGTTCGAGCGGAATCAGGCATATCAAGGGAAGTTGTTTGCGGAACAGTATTTGGAAGGAGGAGAATATAGTGGGGGATTAAAAGTGATTCAAATCAACTTCGATTGTTTCACCTATTTTGATGAGCGAATCGTAGTGAAGTTTCAAATCGTGGACCAAGAACGTGGAATGATCGAGAGTGAAAATTATGAAAAATATCATGTGAGTCTAGCCAATGTACGAAAAAAATATTATAATGAAGGTATCCAGAAGTTAACAAGATTTGAGAAATGTTTGTTACTACTGACGATGGAGAGAAAAGAAGAGATCGAAAAGATCAGTGAAGGAGATGATACCTTGAAAGAAGCGAAAGAGAGATTAGAGGAGATGTCGAGAGATGAAAAGTTGATCGGAGTATACGATGGCGAGAAACATGATCGAATGGTGCAGATGATGAAAGATGCGTATTCCCGAGAGAAAGGGATGGAAGAAGGAAGAAAAGAAGG
>CALVRU010000034.1 GCA_944358775.1 uncultured Bacilli bacterium
CTTTTTTTGGAATGGAGAATATATATGAGTAAATTATATAATCAATATTTGGAATTGAAAAAAAAGAATAAAAAATGCTGTTATCCAATTTTTTTAGGGGAGTATAATCTTTGTTTATAGTCGTCAAGAAAGTAATGTTAATATGGGTCCCGGTATATATCATATGTTTATTTATATTGGTGTGAATCACTTCCGAATTTCTGCGCGTTTTATAATAACGTAATCAATTTTAATTTAGTTCAAATAAAAAAGAGTATATCATTCGTATATATACTCTTTTTGTAATTAGTAATAAGGATATGGATAGAAATAATTATTGTTGTAGAATGTTGGATAAGGTGGATAATAATAGTTTGGTCTTTGTGGGTTTAATAAACTTCCAGTAATTCCACCGAGGACGAATGGGACGACAAAGCCGCCTCCCAAAAGACGATTGTTGTTGGAATAAGAAGGTCTACCCATCCATTGATTTGGGTATCTTTGGTTATTAAATCTTTGATACATAGTGATTTCTCCTTCCAAAGTATTTTATGATGATTCGACTCATTTCGTGCTTTTTCTTTTATCTATTCGCATATGATTTTATTAGGAGGACTGGATGAGAGAAAAATATTTTTGTGAAGATAAAGATACTTCTTCTTATGTCTTTTATAATGATTTGCATCGTCCCTTTGTAGGTGTTGTCGAACGGAAAGATCATCGACGTTTTCAGTTAGAGGAGATCACTCCCGAGTTAGAAAAACATTTATTTTATTTGTTGTATTTTGCCAATGAGTTTTCGCCTCGGGCTTTTCCAATCGGATATTTTTCAGAGGATTGTTGCAAATATTATTTTGAAGTAGTCGACCCAGAAAAGAAGAGAGAAAACGTATTTCAAAAAGTATATTGTAAAATAAAAGACAAGTTTTCATTTTAAACTTGTCTTTTATGAAGTATGTCGTAATCGAAAGAAATTAATACTTGGATGATTAAATAGACGATATTTATAAGTGCTAGTACCAATTCCTCCTGATATATAAAGAGAAGTAGAACCGATTTGGTAAAACTCTTCGTCGTATTTTTTGGCGCCTTGAACGGTGATGATCGATCCAATTCCAGGGAGTCGAATTTGGCCATTGTGAGAATGTCCCGCTAGTGCTAAATCAACATGATAATTCGTTAAGATATTATCGATATTATCTGGTTCATGAAGAAGGGTAACCGTATAGAGATTTTGAATCGCTTGTTCTTGTTTTAAATAGGAAAAGGCCTGATCGATATTCATTTCTCCTAAAAGACTGCTACTAACTCCGGTAATTAAAATAGGCGTATAACCTTTGTAGTAAATAAGATCATACGTATTATCTAAAATTTTAAAACCACTTTCTTCTAAGATTTTTCGAAACAAATCAGCATTTTGGTCATGGTTACCACTCACCGCATATTTTCCAGTTGTACTGGACATTGTTTTTAAAACTTCGATTAACTTTGTTTGATCTTCTATTGATAAGGTGTAATTTTTATCAATTAAATCTCCGGTAAAAACAATTAAATCGGGTTTTAAAGTATTTATTTTGTTGGTTAATTCCTTTACATCATCCAGATCGATGGTGGAGCCATAATGAAGATCAGAGAATTGAATCACTTTAAATCCGTGGAATTCTTGTGGTAATGTACTACTTTCAATCGGATATTCACGAACTACTAGGAATTCGGTTGCAACAAAGCGAGCATAAAGTAGAAAAGAGAAAATAAGAACTAAGATGATAGTGGTCCATTTCAATACTTTTTTCATTATTTTATTGCGTTGTTCGCGATGCTCTTCTTTAATTAATTCTTTTTGTTTTTTTTCATTTCGTTCGACACGATTTTGTTCTCTCATTATAAGATCACCATCATTCCCATGATCGAAATACTAGTAACTAAAAGATTATGAAGAGTATGCACCGTAATCGATGGGAAAATATTATCGGTTTTATAACAAAGAAGGGCAAATGCTACTCCCAACGAAGAATATGGAATAATATATAATAAATCCCAAGCACTGGTGAATGATAAAATGACGTGTAATCCGCCGAATACGAGACCGGAAGTGAAAGCAAAAAGCCATTTGGTTTTAAATACTTCTTTAAAGGATTTGCGAAAAACCATTTCTTCAATAAATGGTGCAAGTATGGTGGTGCAGATAAAAGTTGGAACAGTAGCCATTTTCAACATGTTTTGGACTGCTTCTTCGTTTGCGGCGACACTTTGTGGTGCAAGTAACTGAATCAAAAGGTTACTTGCCATCATTAAGACGAATCCTAAGATCCAAAAGCGGAATCCGTCATCTAACATTTGATTGCAATTTTTCCAAAAAGAGTGCCAGTCTCGTTTTAAATCTTGACGATATAAGAG
The DNA here is from genome assembly GCA_944358775.1 of uncultured Bacilli bacterium. Lineage (GTDB taxonomy): Bacteria > Bacillota_I > Bacilli_A > RF39 > UBA660 > Faecenecus. The sequence goes on from CALVRU010000034.1 coordinate 2,377, forward strand.
AATGAGTAAAATCACTAAAATCGTATCACTGAAAACGACAAGCAATGCATCTATCATAGGAGTAGTATTTTCCGGTGTTATTTTAAAAAGCAAAATAGGAATTAATTGTAATAAACTGGAGCAGAAAAACAACAGAACAGCAATTGTTGATTTGATCAGATGTTTCAAATTGATATGATCCATAATTACAAAATAACAATAAATGCATCCGATGAGAATCGTTGGAATAATAGTAATCCAAGAAATCGGTGTTTTACTCAACCAGTCTAATAGTAAAGTAAATAGAAGTGCTAACACACCCCAACCAGTAATTAATAGTTTACCGATTCCTTTCGGTGGTTTTTCTAACCCACGATATTTTAAAATAATGACTGGCAATAATGTTATAATAAGTGCCACCATAAAATTCGTATAATCTATTTTCATCTTTATCACATTCCATTCTATTGTTATTTTATCATAATAATTCTATTTGAGAAACCGTGCAATTATTATTTTCGTGCTTTTTCTTAATTTTAGTTGATTTTTCTTGGTATTATTGCTTTTCTATGCTATAATGTAGATGCAGCAAAGAGTGGGTGACCACTCTTTCAGTGTAGTTGGAGGTAAAATGAAAGAGAAATTGCAAGCTTTGGTTGGTACGAAGTTGGATTCTTTAGGAATTGTAATCGATGACGTTTATATTGGTAAAGAGGGAAATGAAACAACGTTATATGTCGTTTTAGATCGAGAGGAAATGTTAGATTTAAAAACAGTAGTCCAAGCTACACGGATTTTAAATCCAATTGTCGATGAAGCGGATTTAGTCGATGGTAGTTATACCCTTGATGTGTATGCAAAAGAGAAAGGTGATGTAGAAGAATGAAAGGAACAGAATTTCTAAAAGCGGTTGATTTGGTAGAAAAAGAAAAGGGAATTGATCGTGAGATTATTTTTGGGGCGATGGAGCAAGCACTTGCGGCAGCATATAAAAAGAATTTTAATGCGAAGACAAATGTGAAAGTGTTAATTAATCGTGAAACAGGAGATATCAAAGTATATTCTTATTTGATGGTAGTGGATGACGAGAAAGAAGAAAAAATTCTAGAAGGCGAAGAAGAACTCGATGAGATGGAAGAAGAACTTGATCCAGATACGATTATTTCTTTGACGGAAGCAAGAAAAATCGATAAGTCTTTAAATGTCGGAGATACGATCGATACGGAAGTAACACCAAAAGATTTTGGACGCGTTGCTACCTCGACTGCTAAACAAGTATTAATTCAAAAGATTCGTGAAGCAGAACGTAATTCGATTTTGGATGATTTTGGTGATAAACAAGATGAACTTTTAATTGGAACGGTCGAATTAGAAGATACCGACAATTACTTTATTAATCTTGGACGGACGAATGGAATTTTACCGAAAAAGGAATGCATTCCAGGCGAGAAAATCGAGATGGGCAAACAGATCAAAGTGTATGTTAGTAAAGTAGATAACAATGGAAAGAGTCTGTTGGTATTACTTTCAAGAACACATTATAACTTTGTAAAACGTCTTTTTGAGTTAGAAATTCCAGAATTAAGTGATGGTTCTATTTTAATATACAGTGTCGCAAGAGATGCTGGTAATCGGAGTAAAGTGGCTGTTTATTCGGAGAATCCAAATATTGATCCGATCGGTGCTTGTATTGGTGAGAAAGGAAGTCGGATTGCGCGAATTATCAACGAATTACATGGAGAAAAAATCGATGTTGTTCGCTACGATAAAGATCCAAGTACTTTTATCGCGAATGCGCTTAGTCCAGCGAAAAATTTAACGGTTTTAATTACAGACGAGAAAAAGCAAGAAGCGATCGTCGTTGCCGATGATGATAATTTTTCTCTTGCCATTGGTAAGAAGGGAATGAATGCAAGACTTGCGTCTCGGCTAACCCATTATAAAATCGATATTAAAACATTTGAACAAGCGCAAGAAGCTGGCATTAACCTAAAGAAAAGCGCTGAATAAGGGAGGTTTTTCATGAAAAAGATACCACTTCGTACTTGTGTTGTGACAAAAGAAAAATTTCCGAAAAGAGAATTATTACGAATTGTCCGCACGAAAGATGGCGATATTTTGGTGGATGAAACAGGTAAGATGAATGGTCATGGTGCATATATTAAGAAAGACCTTGCGGTGTTAGAAAAGGCAAAGAAGACAAAAGCATTGGACCGTTATTTAGAGGTTTCGATTCCAGATAGTGTTTATGAAGAAATTCAGACAATAATCGAAAGATAGAGATAGTAAAAAAATAGAAATAGAAGAAAGTAGGTGATTATTTATGATGAGTGTATTAGAATACGCCCAAGATGTAAATAAATCAGTAGAGGAGATCTTAGAGTTGGCCAAGAAACTTGAGCTTACGATCCAAGGACAAGACGATCTATTAAGTGAAGACGATATTATTCTTCTTGATAATGAGCTTCAAGATCAAGTGGATTACGTTCCTGATAAAGAAGAGGAATGGGAAGAAAAAGTAGAGTTGGAAGATAAGGCCGAAGATCTTGCTCAAGGAGTTCGGGTTGATGGGGAAACGTTGGTAAGAAAAGAGAAGACTAAAAAAGCAATTCCTTCCAATAAAGAAAAGAAAGATGAATTTTTACGAGATAAAAAAGAAATCTATCGTCATCGTGAAAAATTGCAATCTAATCAAGAGAATATCTCGGATAACGTCGTATTATACAAAGAAGGAATGACGGTTTCCGATCTTGCCGAGGTACTTGGTGTAATGCCATCTGAGTTAATTAAGAAGTTGATGAAATTAGGGGTGATGGCGACTTTAAATCAGGCCATTAATTTTGATGTTGCGGAACTCTTGGTGGTCGACTATGATAAAGTTTTGAAGCGTGAAGAAACGACGGATATTGCGAATTTCGAAGAGTTTGAAATCATCGATGATGAAAAAGATTTGATCACACGGCCAAGTGTCGTCACGATTATGGGACATGTCGATCATGGTAAAACTTCTCTTTTGGATTATATTCGAAAAACAAATGTGGTCTCTTCAGAAGCCGGCGGAATTACGCAGGCAATCGGAGCTTATCAAATTACCTATCATGATCAAAAAATCACCTTTATTGATACTCCTGGACATGAGGCGTTTACCGAGATGCGGGCACGTGGGGCCAGTGTCACGGATATCGTTATTATCATAGTAGCTGCCGATGACGGTGTGATGCCACAGACAAAAGAGGCTATCGATCATGCGAAAGCAGCGAAGGTTCCAATTATTGTAGCAATCAATAAAATTGATAAACCGAATGCGAATGCGGATAAAGTACTAACGGAACTTGCCGAATATGGATTGACACCAGAAGAATGGGGTGGTGATACTTTAGTTGCGCGGATTTCGGCTAAAACAGGGGAAGGGGTCGAAGAATTACTCGATACCATTTTACTTGTTGCCGAGATGAAAGAATTAAAAGCGAATCCAAAACGATATGCTTCGGGCGTTGTATTAGAGTCTCGTCTTGACAAACAAGTAGGATCGATTGCAAGTTTATTAATTCAAAATGGTACCCTACGGTTAGGGGATCCAGTCGTCGTAGGAACTGCTTATGGTAAGATTCGTTCTTTAAAAAATGATCAAGGACAAAATATAGTCGAAGCAGGACCTAGTACGCCAGTCGAGATCACGGGATTAAACGAACTTCCGGCTGCCGGTGATAAGTTTATGGCTTTTGAGACGGAAAAACAAGCTCGTGAAGTTTCGAATCATCGTAAAATTCGTGCGAAAGAGGCAGATACAAATCGTTCGGGAATGAGTTTGGAAGATTTATTTGGAGCCATTCAAGATGGTACGAAAGAAATTAATATCGTATTGAAGGCCGATGTCAAAGGTAGCGAAGAGGCGGTTAAGCATTCATTAGAAAAAATAAAAGTAGAAGATATTAAAATCAATGTCATTCGTAGTGGTGTAGGAACGATTACAGAAAGTGATGTCGTCCTTGCCAAAGCGAGCCATGCTATTATTATTGGGTTCAATGTAAAACCAAGTAATAAAACAATGGAAATGGCGAAAGAGGATAGTGTCGAGATCCGACTTTACAACATTATTTATAAAGTTGTGGAAGATATGGAAGCGGCTATGAAAGGAATGTTAGAACCAGTTTACGAAGAAAAGACAACGGGTGAAGGAGAAATCAGGCAGATTTTCAAATTTTCCAAAGTTGGTAACATTGCTGGAAGTCACGTTACTTCAGGGGTGATTAAAAACAATAGTGAGGTCCGAATTATCCGGGATGGCATTGTTATTTATACCGGTCGTATTCGTTCGATTCAACATGAAAAAGATCAAGTGAAAGAAGTAAAGAAGGATATGGATTGTGGAATTACGTTTGAAAACTTCCAAGATATTAAAGTAGGCGATCTTTTTGAAACATTCGAACAAGTAGAAATTAAGCGATAAAAACGAAAAGAGAAAACAATAATTGTTTGCTCTTTTGCTATTTATGATACTAGTACTGGATGGGGGTATTTTCATTACTTTTATTGATAGATGGTAGTGTATCCTATCATTTCGTGGTATAATACGAATGAGGTGAAATAGATGAGTATTAAAATAGAGCGTTTGAATCATATTTTTATGAAAGAAATCAGTCAGATTTTGCAAACCGAAATTAAAGATGAAGATATTCATTTTGTCACGATTACGGGTTGTGATATTACCAATGACTTAAGCTATGCTAAAGTTTACTTTACGGTATTAGATGATAGTAAAAGAGTATCGACTGAAAAAGCTTTAAATGGTGCGAGTTCTTTTATTCGGGGGTTACTCAGTCAGCGAGTTGAAATTCGCCATACTCCAGAGCTCAAATTCATTTATGATACATCGATCGAATACGGTCAGAAGATCGAGGAAAAGATTAAAGAATTGAAGGAAGACGAAGAAAAATTTTAGATTTATTTCTAAAATTTTTTATTTGCAATTGAAAACTTTAATGCTATGATTAGATAAAGAAAAGGTGAGTAATATGGATGCAATTTATGTAATCGATAAACCAAAAGGACTCACGAGTCGTGATGTTGTGAATCAGATGGGAAAAATTTTAGGAACGAAACATCTCGGTCATACTGGCACATTAGATCCACTGGCAACAGGGGTTTTGGTAATCGCAGTGGGCCGGGCGACCAAGATCATAGACTTGTTGACAAGTACGGAAAAAGAATATTTGGCCGAAGTCAAAATGGGACTTTTAACCGATACTCTTGATATTACAGGAAATGTATTGGAAGAAGTGGAAGTATCAAGTGTTTCATTTATGGAATTAGAAAAGACATTGCAATCTTTTGTAGGCAAATATGAACAGGAAGTTCCTCTTTATTCGGCTGTCAGAGTTCAAGGAAAACGATTATATGAATATGCAAGAGAAAATCAACAAGTTGCATTACCGAAAAGAGAAGTCGAAATTTCAAAAATTACGCTTTTGAATTTGCAACAGGATACTTTTTCTTTTGTAGTTCGAGTAAGTAAAGGAACCTATATTCGCAGTTTAATTCGTGATATTGGAGTAAAATTGCAAATACCAATGAGTATGCAAAACTTACGAAGATTGCACCAAGGTATGTTTTCGATCGAGGAAGCAATTCCGCTTGCGCAATTTACAAAACAGACGCCTGGATATTCTTGTAGTGAAGTATTACAAAGAATTTATCCACGGGAAACGATTTCACAGGAATTGGTAAAAAAAGTACAGAATGGTGCTAAAATCACTTTGCCAAGAGAAGAACGTTATCTTTTGCTATACGATGAACAAGATCATTTATTAGCACTTTATCAAAAAGAAGCGGAACATTATCGCGCATTTAAAATATTTTATCAAAGGGAGATGGAAAAATGCGATTAAATGAATTATATGATTGTCCATATGATGTGGAGATTAAAGGGATTAAGATGAATTCGAAAGAAGTAGTTCCGGGGGACTTATTTATTTGTACGAAGGGAGTTACGGCCGATCGTCATGATTATGTCGAAGATGCCATTCATCATGGGGCAGTGGCAATTGTTGCTTCACGCAAGATCGATGTTTCGGTTCCAGTTATTTATGTTGAGGACACGAATCGTGAACTTCCTCATCTTTGTTCTAAATTTTATCGAAATCCGCAAGATCAACTCGCTTTAGTTGGCATAACGGGAACGAATGGAAAAACGACGGTAGCGATGTTGATTCAAGATTTACTTGGTTCCGATATTTGTGGATATGTTGGAACGAATGGTATCAAATGTCATGCTTTTCAGGAAAGTATTCGGAATACGACACCCGATGTCGATCGAATGATTCCTTATTTAAGACGTTTTGCCGATAGTGGCTGTAAAATTGTCAGTATGGAGACGAGTAGTGAGGCTTTCTTTCGGAAACGTTTGGATCTTTTCCGATTTCAAGTATCCGTGTTAACGAATATTACGCAGGACCATTTGAATATTCATAAAACATTAGAAAATTATATCGACTGCAAATGTAAGTTATTTCGGAAAACGAAAAAAGATGGTTTTTGTATTTTAAATAGAGATGATGAACATTTTGAAACAGTCCGTAGTTGTTGCAGTGGAAAAGTACTTACCTATGGAACGAGTGAACAAGCGGATTTACGCATTTTAAAAATGAAATCACTTGTCGATGGGACAGATATCACGTTTCAATTTCAAGAAGAAACATATGATGTACACAGTCCTTTAATTGGCGAGTTTAATGTTTATAATTTAATGGCGGCTTTCTTAGTCGGATATTGTTTTCAGCTTTCTATGCATGATTTAATTGCGCGAATCGATCGTATTTCGATGATTCCGGGAAGAATGGAATTATTAAAGTTTGGTCAGCCATATCAAATTATACTAGATTATGCACATACTCCAGATGCACTTCAGAAAATTCTTTCTTATCTAGATAAAGTAAAAAAAGGAAGACTTATTACGGTAACGGGATCTGCTGGTGGTAGAGAACAAGAAAAACGTGGGCTAATGGGAAAGTTAGTGCTCGACTTTTCCGATCATGTCATTTTTACGATGGATGATCCACGTAACGAAGATGTCAATACGATTATCGATGATTTGATATCGCTTTCGGATAAAAAGAATTATGAACGCATCATCAATCGAGAAGAAGCTATTTTTCATGCGCTTGATCTCGCCAAGGAAAATGATATTGTCTTGATTGCTGGTAAGGGACGAGATAATTATATGGCGTATCGCGATCTTTATTTGCCGTATTGTGATTACGATGAGGTCAAGAAATATTTCGATACAAAAAAAGCTCTATTTTAAATAGAGCTTTTTAAATTATTTCTTTTTCTTGATATCGCTGTTTTGATTCATAAAGACGTGCAAGTGCTTCTTCTTTGTTATGAAATTGATTGACGATGACTTCGATTTCCTGGAGGTCTTTATAATGCTTAAAAAAGTATTCGATTTCTTTTAATAAATGTTTTGGGACTTCTTCTAATGAGTTTAAATAATTATAACGGGGATCGACGTTATTGACAGCGATTAATTTGGTGTCTTGAAAACCGGCATCGATCGTATCGAGATAACCGATAATTTTGGCGGGAACGATACATCCTGGGACGGTTGGTTCACTCGTCAATACTAAAATATCGATCGGGTCACCATCTTTTTCTAAAGTTCCTTGAATACAACCGTATTCGGCAGGATAAGACATGGTCGAATAAAGAACCCGACTTAAATGAATTTTACCGGTCTTTGGGTTCATTTCATATTTATTTCGCGTTCCCATTGGGATTTCAATGGTAGCTTCTACTAAGTCATTCATATGCTCATCTCCTTATTGTTATTATAGCATTTTTGTCTGTTTTCGTAAAGAATACTCGGTGTCAACTAGAAAGAGTTTGTTTTGGGAAAAGATTGCAATTCCATTTTAACTATGGTATATTGAAAATCGGTTAGATAAAGGGAGCGATATTATGGATTGGTTGACGATTCGTGAGTTTTTTTTGGATCTTTTTAAGTTTGTAATTGTAATTGTACTCGTCCTTGTTCTAATGATATATGTTGTTTCCGTGACACAGGTAGTTGGGGATTCGATGAGTCCTACTTTAAAAGATGGTGAAGTCTTATTGTTAAATAAGATTCAATATCGCTTCGGAAAAGTAAAGCGAGGAGATATTATTGCATTTTCCTATGCGGATACGAAGTACTTAATCAAACGAGTGATCGGATTGCCAGGAGATGTCATTGAGATAAAGGATAATCAAGTATACATTAATGGAAATTTATATGAAGAGAGCTATTTAAAAGAAAATGTCGATAGTGAAGATTTTCAATTGTCTAGTTTAGGCTATCAGACGGTTCCAGAAGGGTATTACTTTGTCCTAGGAGATAATCGGGATAACTCTTTAGATAGTCGTAGTATTGGTCTTGTTTCTGAGAAGGATATTTTAGGAAAAATCGCATTACGATTCTGGCCGATTACGAATTTTAAGCTATTTTAAGTAGGAAAAGCACCATTTTTGGTGCTTTTTGTTTAAAATATGTCGAAATTTGTTGCATTTTTGGGAAAAGTTGTTAAAATATAAGTCGAGGAGAGGATATGTGTATGGATAAGTAGAAAATTGGACTTATTGTAGTAATTTTATTCTTACTTGTTGGGCTTGGTACATTCGTGTTCGCAAACCCGAACAATGAAGAAAATCTATTGAAAGGAGAAGATAATTCAGGGGAGACGCTTGATGACGGTGAGAATGGTACGACGGAACCGACTGCTACACCAGAAGTTCCTGGTGATGACAATACGAATCGTCCAACTCCAGCACCTACTACTCCAGAAGTAACAGTTCCTGTAAATGATGGAAACAATGAACTTCCTGGTGGTATTGGGGAAGCTGGCAGAGATCCTTACGAAGCTGCGAAAGCGGCAGTCAGTCAAGCAGAATCTTCTCTCACTCAAAAAGATGTTGACTATGCAGCAGGTCTAGTGGAACAAGTTACTGATTTGACAAATATTAATTTTTTTGTATAATATGCCTTTAGGAGTGATAGTATGGTTAAAAAAGTTCAAAATGAAGAACAAGTAGAACAATTTTATGAACCAAAAAAGAAGAGTGTTGGAAAGATAATTTTCGATGTTGTTTTTTGGGTAGTAATTGTATGTTTACTATTTGTTTGGGTGTTTGATTTCTTGAAAGTTAAAAATGAAGAAAAACCAGTCTTCTGTATTCAAGAAAAAACACACGAATTTGAAGATGGTACTGTAGATGAATGTGTAGGTTTAGGCTATAAAGTTTATACTTATAATCGTGAATCTATTAATATCAAAGTTCAATTCGCACCATTCTTTATTAGAATGGAAAAATAATTATTTATTGGCAAAACTATAGAAATATAGTGACACAAAACTCTAGAGCCTAAAAGAATGCTTATGGCAGTCAGTTGCAAACAAATTGCAATTTAAAAATATAAAGATCTCAGTCAAAAATATTTCAACAATATTTTAACACTAGAGTTTCACGACCAATTAATAAAGTTGTTAGTTAAAAACTAACTATAAAGATGTTAAATTGTAAGTCTAAAACAACTTACAAAATATATTATACGAGGAGGGTTTTAAATGGATAAGAAGAAGATTTTTGCAATTGTCTTATTCTTAATCATGGGATTTTTCATGTTTACGTTTGCTAATCCTAGTCAAGAATTAGAACGTGTTCCAGGAAATGATACTGAAGAAAAAGAAGATGAAAACAAACAAGATGAAAATAAAGATGATCAAAATACTGAAACTAACGAAAATGAAACTGAAACTAACGAAAATGAAACTGAAACTAACGAAAATGAAAATGACCAAGACGATGAAGATGTAGTTGTTGAAGTAAATAATGCTCCAACTATTACAGTAACACCAGAAATCGTTAAAATATTAAAAGGTGAAAGTTATAATATTTTAAATGGTGTTGTAGTAGAAGATGAAGAAGAATTAACAGCTAATGCAAGTTTAATTGATACTACAAAATTAGAAATTGGTTCTCACGAAGTTACATATATAGTAACAGATAATGCGGGACAAACTGCTACTGCTAAGAGAACTATTATCGTTTTAGATCCAAAAGGTGATGAAGATAACGATGGATATACAAACGAAGAAGAAAAAGAAGCAGGAACTGATTTTGATGATAAGGAAGAATATCCTGATTATCAACCAAACCCAACAATTGATTTAACAGCATGTGATAAAGAAATGACAGTTTATGATTTAACACCAGACTTTGGTACATGTGTTAAAGCAACAGATGAATATTATGGTACTGAAGGTGTTGAAGTAAATGTTGATACTACTAAAGTTAATCCAAATAAATTTGGTAGTTATGAAGTTACTGTTAAAGCAACAGATAATTTAGGAAATGAAACTGTTGAAACATTTACATTAAAAGTATTAAAACGTGAAGTAACAGTTACAATTAACGATGTTAATGCTACATATGGTGATGAATTACATGAATTAACATCAAATGCTAATGAAGTAGCATACAATAATCATGATATTTTAGTTACTTTAAATACTGAAGCAACTAAAAATAGTGATGCTGGTAAATATGCTATTACTGGTACTTGGGCAAATGATAACTATGATGTAACATTTGTTGATGGTACTTATAATGTTAGTGCTAAAGATTTAACAGAAGAAGATTTAGCTAGCTTTGGTGTAACATTCAAAGATAGAACAGTAATCTATAATGGAAAAATGCATCA
>CALVRU010000035.1 GCA_944358775.1 uncultured Bacilli bacterium
CACCTCCTTTCGGAGGTGTATTATACCACGCCCTTAACTCTTTTTTATTAATGTCTACTTTAAGGGGTGCATTTCATTAAAAACTTCTTTTTCAATGGTTTCTTCTTTTTCTAAATTTTGATCATGTTTTAACGACTTGAGACGAATTGTACTAACATTACAAGTTTTACTCACTTTTTCATACCATAATAGTTTCTTTTGAGCCATTTTTACAAACAGATAGAAGTAATAAAAGAACGTAATGCACCCGAGGATAAAAAGAAGAAAAAGAAGTAAAAGCGATTGGTCGAGTCGCATTATTCCGATTAAGACAAGCGAAATTTGAGCAAGATAGATTGGAAACGGAACAACGACCCCAAAAAGGAGAAGATAGCGAACAAAGTACTGATAAAATTTTGGCTTTTGCTGATCGAGGGTGACGAGTTTCATATTGAGAAATTTTTTGCCGAGAGTAGCCCCATTCAGACAAACAGGAATGATTAAGAAATAAAGAACAAAGGTAGTGATGGATATCATAAATTGTGTATTTCGAGCACTATTTGGAACAATAATACGAAAGAAAACACCTACGAAAATACTGCTGATACTCGCCAAGAAAAGATCGAGGAAAAAACCGACAAGTCGCTTCCAAACGGTAATTTTTGTTCCTTTTTGAAAGGAGATTTCATCGATGCGATTGCGTGATGGCAGCACTTTTGTAACGATAGCTGCAATAAAGTAACCGATGATGCCGCCTAATGTATTTAGCATTAAGTCGTCGATGTCAAACAAGCGATAACCGCGTGGATAAATTCCATATAAACCACTGAGCTGTGTTAATTCGAAAAATAAAGTAAGTAAGAAAGACAAAAACAATGTCTTTTTAAAACTACAGTTAAAGTAGTATCGTAAATAAATGCCGAATGGTACAAATAAAAGAACATTGTATAGCACCTGATAGACATACGGCTCTGTAAATGCTTTTAAGTAAGTACTAGGATCACTTAGGACAAATGACGTATTCCGAATAAAATCAGTGATAAAAGCAAATGGAACCAACTGAGTAGTGGACCCTGTCATCATCGCTACTTCTTCTTGCGAAGGAAGTGGTAAAATAACCAAAAAATAGGCGGCAATTAAATAAAGAATAAAGGAGTATACAATTCCAACGCGAATCATTGGAATTGCTCCATATTTATGATATTGCACTAAGACATAAGGAGCAGTAAATAACATTGCGACAAACGGAAAAATAATCACTGCCCATAAAATTGGTTCTGTATAAGCATTCATTTGTATCAACTCTTTCCAAGCATAAAGTGTATCATAGAAATCATCAAAATAGGTGAATTTTTTGTCATAATTAAAAAAAACAAGAAAAAAGAGAAAACTTTTTCTCCTTTAGACAACTTGGAAAATGTAAAATTTTAAATACTCTGTTTCTTTGACGTTCCACAAGATTGGATGATCCGGTGCTTGTTTACGTTCCAAAACCTCGCGTAAATTGACGCCGGCGTCGATTGCCGCTTCTTGAAGCATCTTTCGAAATAACTCATCCGTTGCAAAGTGCGAACAAGAACAAGTGACTAAATAACCACCCCGTGGTAATAATTTCATTGCTCGATAATTGATTTCTTTGTAGCCTCGCATAGCGGAAGTGACAGTATCCCGTGATTTCGTAAAAGCCGGTGGATCTAAAATAATGACATCGTAACTATGATCGTGTTTTTCTTCCAATTCTTTTAACAAATCGAAAATATCCATTTGCAATGTGTGTACGATATGAGATAAATTATTTTCATCGATATTGATATCGGCAGTTTCAAGAGCAGTTTTGGAAATATCGACAGCAGTGACTTCTTTCGCCCCGCCATAAGCAGCATTCAATGCAAAGGAACCGGTATGAGTAAAACAATCGAGTACTTTTTTTTCTTTGCAGATCTTGGCTACTTCCCGTCGATTGTATTTTTGGTCTAAGAAAAATCCTGTTTTTTGACCATTTTCAAAATCGACTAGATAGGAAATACCATTTTCGAAAATACGAGTGACTGTTTCTTCTGGAGTATCCATTCCGGCAAGTGGATACCATCCTTTTTCTTCTTGCATTCCTTCAAGCAATCGAATTTTAACATCGTTTCGTTCATAGATTCCGCGAATCTCTTCGCCATCTTCTTGCAAGACCTGAACGAGTAGGGGAAATAGGCGATATTTAATTTTTTCAATTCCTAAAGATAATACTTGTACTACTAAGATATCTTGAAACCGATCGACGGTAAGACCAGGAATTTGATCTGCTTCACCAAAGATAATCCGACAGCAAGAAAGATCGTCTCCCATTACGGTCTTTCGATAGCTCCATGCATACTCAATTCTTCGCCGCCAAAAAGCATCGTCGAATAAATCATTAGCATTACGTGAGATAAGTCGAATGCGAATTTTGGAATGGGAGTTAATAAACCCACTTCCCAAATATTTCTCTTTGGGACTAAACACATCGACAATTTCACCATCCTGAAATTCTCCATCGATTTGGACAACTTCACCCTCATAAACCCAAGGGTGCCCGCGAAGTACACTTGCTTCTCCTTTTTTAGTAATAAACACTTTTGGAAATTTTCGATTTTGTTTCATACTGCATTCCCTCCAATAAACAAATTATAACATAAAAAAAGAACTAGTTCTTTTCTTACATCTCAGTTGGAATTTCGATGACCAATAAATGTAAAAGTTCTTTTAAAATTCGATTCGTAAGTAATAACACTTGTGTCCAATCGCTTTTGATTTGTTCATCTGTTAAATTCATCATATGATTGTTTTGATAAAAGTTGTTAGCTTCTACACATAACTGATATAAATATTCTGCAATATAATGCGGTCTTCTTTCCATAACGGCATTTTGAACTGCCTGTTCCATTTCTAAAAATTTCAACCGTAAGTTGCGATCGTATTCATTATAAATATCAGAAGATAATTCCGAAATGATTGCATCTTTTGAGATAATCTTGTTAATTCGTAGATAAGTATATAAAATATATGGTCCTGTTTTTCCTGCCACACTTGCAAACTTCTCAATATCGAAGATATAATTCTTTTCCAAATTGTTTTGTAAATCCGCAAATTTAATGATAGCATTGACAATCTTATCGACATCTTCGTCTTTCATTTGCCGATTACTTTCTTTGGAATTTAAGAAAGTATTTTTTACGTCATCAATCAGATCACGTAATTTCAACGTTTCGCCACTTCTTGTTTTAAATGGTTTACCATCTTTTCCATTGATCGTTCCAAATCCGATATGTTCCAACGAAGTATGAGTGACAAATTTTGCTTTTCGAGCAGCCCGGAATACTTGTTCAAAATGAAGTCCTTGTCTAGCATCGACGACATAGAGAATATGATTTGGATCAAACCGTTTGACCCGTTCATAAATACAAGCAAGATCCGTTGTCGAGTAGAGGGAAGCGCCGTTTGATTTTTCTAAAATGAAAGGTGGAACTTCACGATTATCATCCTCTTTTTTTACTTCGATGATCTTGGCCCCTTCGCTTTCTTTGACGATTCCCATATTTTCAAGTTGAGCTTTCATTTCCGGAATCACCGGATAGCATTCACTTTCGCCATACCAGAAATCAAAATCGACATCCAAGTAATGATAAATACTTTTTACTTCTTGCATCGATACTTCACAGATTTGTTTCCATAAAGCCTGATATGTTTCATTACCATCTTGTAAATCCTTTGTGATTTTTTCGCAGATATCTAAAATTGCTTTGTCTTCTTTACATAATTTGCTCATTTCCGGATAGACTTTATCTAAATAAGCCATATCGAAATGAATTTCTTCTAACGGGACATCTTTAAAATCTCTTAAAATAGCGTAGATGACTTCACCGATTTGTAATCCGTAATCACCAAGATGGGCATCTCCCAATGTTTTATGTCCAGCGAACTTTAAAATTCGAATGATACTTTCTCCGATAATCGCTGGCCGTAGATGCCCGACATGAAGTGGTTTTGCAATATTCGCTCCACCATAGTCGACATAGAAAAGTTCGGGTTTTTCTGGACGTTTCATATTGAAATGCTCATCATCCAACATCTTTTTCACATACTTGTTAATAAAAGCGTCGCTTAAAGTGAAATTGATGAAGCCTGGACGTACAAATTCAACCTTTTTAAAATAGTTCTCTTTTTCTTCCGATTGTTCGATCAAAGAAACCAATTGTTCTCCCACTTCAATTGGGTTTTTGTGATAAAGTTTCGCGATCTTAAAACAATCATCGCATTGATAATCACATAGATCTGGTCGATTCGATAAAATGATCCGAGCATCCATTTCATATCCAGCCATCTTCATTATTTTGTTTAAAAACGATTGTAGTTCTTCTAAATACATATAAATTCCTCCTTCTATCTAAAAGAAAAAGTGCTAATACGATAAGGACGGAAATTCATTCCGTGGTACCACCTTACTTATAGTATTAGCACTATCACTCTCATCCATAACGCGGAAAATAACGAATTACATTTTCGTGTAATCAGCTCCAAGACACGTTCACAAATACTCTTTATTCTATTCCACCAACCTAGAACTCTCTTGAAAAGAGGGGATTTGTTACTACTTCTTTTCCTTGCTTTTCTGTCTTCTGATTATAATATAAACATTCTAATTTGTCAATGTTTTTATTTACGGCGGGGCATGATAAAAGTAGAAGTATCGACGAATTGGGTTCCTACTTTTAAAGGAAGTAAATTGACTTCAGTATCTCCATTCAAAGAAATACCAATATATTCACGATTTGTTTTTAAAGATTGATAACGTTGATTTCTTAGAATGATAAAAGGTACTTTTCGTTTGACTACTTCAGTCGAAATCGACAACATGCCACTCTTCAATGAAATCTGCGTAATTTTATGTATCGTTCCAAGTCCTCGTTTTTCCTGCCACATACCATCATCCCCTTGATTGCTGTATATTCTATCATAAAATTCTAAATTTGAAAAGCAGAAATATACTAGAGTAGGTGATACAATGGATCAATACGTCATTCAGTTGATTAGTCAATTTGGCTATTTTGGGATGTTTTTAGGCATGGTACTAGAAGCGATTATTATCATTATTCCAAGTGAATTGATTTTGGCGACCGGTGGTATTTTAGCATCCCAAAGAATTTTTTCGTTTACAGGGGCATTTTTGATTGGCCTTTTTGGAAGTGTCTTCTGTGCTGCTTTATTATATGCGATGGGCTACTTTGGTGGTCGTCCCTTTATCGAAAAATATGGGAAATTTTTCTTTATGAAAAAAGAAGACCTCGATAAAGCTGATCGTTGGTTTTCTAAATATGGAATGTTCGCCTCATTTATTGGCCGCAATTTTCCGATTATTCGCACCTTTATTTCAATTCCAATCGGTTTTACCCGTCTTAATTTTTGGAAGTTTTTACTCTATACCACATTAGGAAGTATTCCTTGGACATTTGCCTTCGTCTATGTCGGTTATGCACTCGGTAATAACTGGGTACTTCTTTCGAACTATACTTCGAAATTAAAAGTTCCGATCCGTCTTCTTCTTTTAGCACTCATTATCTCATGGTTGTATAAGAAAATAAAAAAATTTCTTCAAAATAGAAAAAAAGATCCAGTTTAGATCTTTTCGATAATCGTAATATCTTTTAAACTGGGTCCTTCGATACATTTTCCATCCATATCGAACCGGGATCCGTGACAAGGACAATCCCATGTTTTTTGAAACATATTAAAAGTCAAACTACATTTCATGTGTGGACAAATCGTAGAAACAATATGATATTTTCCATCTTCATCGATATAAATTCCTAATTTTTTTCCTTTCTTTTTCCGAATTTTCACTTCGTCTAAATAGAAAGAATAATAATTTTTTAATTTCGAAATAGCATAACTTTTTCCACTTTGATAAGCATCTAAAGTAAAATTTTTAATTTGATCGAAATGGATTCCGCGATAAGGAGCAAACAAGAAAGCATAAGGATTTTCTTCGCCGAGAATTAAATCGCGAATCACTTTTCCGGCAATGACCCCGTTGGTCATGCCCCAAGTATTATAACCAGTAGCGATATAAAGATGATCATTATTTTTCTGTAATCGACCAATCAATGGTAAGTAGTCATTCGTCATAATATCTTGATTCTGCCAAATATAATCAACATTCGGCATAAACTCTTTTGCTTGTTCGGTTAATAAACGATAGTTTTCTTGGTAATCTAAATGATCTCCTAATTTGTGAGATGCCCCGCAGTAAATAAGAAACTTATTTCGATCTTTATGGTAGCGGAAAGAATAAGTTGGATTACTTGGATTAATGGCATTTCCGTTGCCAGCATCCTTTACCTTTCCGGCACAGACATAGCTACGTTCGATGTGCGCTCGTAGTGGAAAAAGTCCCGGTAGTAAAAAGAATGGATAGTGGCAGGCAAACACGACTTTTTTTGCCCGAATATAACCTCGTTCGGTATCGACGATCACGTTGTTTTCATAATCTTTAAAGCCGACTGCTTTTGTTTTTTCATAAATTTGAACGCCTCTTTTATAAGCCAGCTCCGCTAAATGATAAAGGTATTTCAAAGGATGAAAGACGGCAGTATCCGGTACTTTAATAGCCCCTCTTGATCGACAAAAGGGATTGGTCTTTTCATAAATATAAGGAATTTGATTTCGTTTAAAAAAGGCTTTTTCTATTTGCAAAGTATCTTCTTCTTTCCGCGTTGTTGCAAATAGGTAAGAAATATCTTTTTGAAAATTACAGTCGATGTGATATTGATTGACGTATTTTTCTACTGTCTCAACAGCCTCTTTTTGTGATTGATAGTAGGTAAGGGCGATTTCCTCACCAAAGGTATGTAATAGTTTTTGGTAAATACCATTTTGTAAATAAGTTAGTTTACCTGTTGTTCCGGAGGTAATACCTTGACCGATTTGATTTTGATCGATTAAAACTATCTTTTGATTGCTATTCGATAATTCGAAAGCACACGAAATGCCAGTAATACCGCCGCCAATAATGAGTACATCACAAGTAATTCCTTTGGTTAAAGCAGGATATCTCTTATGATTTTGATATTGTTTCCAAAGCGATTCTTTTTGCATAATATCACCCATTGATATTGTGCGTAAAGGAAACAAATATTATACAATAATTGGTAAAAATTACCTCATACATAGGATGGATGAATCCAAAGTAGAATATATATAAGAAAATAATATAATTCAGAAGAAAAAACGTTTTGTGGCTTCTTTTATCATGTGAAATAGATTGCTTTAAGATAGGAAAAACACTTATATTTTAGGGGTTTTCTTTTTTGGTGAAATATGATATAATCAGAAAGATTTATTTAAGGAAGAAGTGAAACTATGAAAAAAAGAAATGTTGCAATTATTGCTCACGTCGATCACGGAAAAACGACATTAGTAGATGAAATTTTAAAGACGAGTGGAATGTTTCGTGAAAATGAAGATGTTTCCAATGTGACGATGGATTCGAATGCAATTGAAAAAGAACGTGGTATTACCATTTTGGCAAAAACGACGGCAATCGATTACAAAGATTATCGGATTAATATTTTGGATACTCCGGGACATGCTGATTTCGGTGGTGAAGTAGAACGAATCATGAACATGGTGGATGGCGTTCTTTTGGTTGTCGATGCTTACGAAGGCCCAATGCCACAAACGAGATTTGTTTTAAAGAAAGCATTGGAAGCAGGTGCGAAACCGATTGTCGTAATCAATAAAGTCGATAAACCAAGTGCTCGTTGTGAACAAGTCGTCGATGAAATACTCGATTTATTTATCGAATTAGGAGCGGATGAAGAACAACTAGAATTTAAAGTGGTATATGCTTCTGCTTTAAATGGTACGTGTAGTTTAGATGCCGATCTTTCTACGCAAAAAGAAGGGTTCCATCCACTTTTGGATTTGATTATCGATGAAATCCCGGCTCCAAAAGGAGATAAAGATGCGCCATTACAATTCCAGCCAGCGCTTCTTGACTATAATGATTTCGTCGGTCGAATTGGAATTGGTCGTGTGCATAATGGTACGATTCGAGTAGGTCAAATGGTAAATTGTATTCGTCTTGATGGGACGCATAAACAATTCCGCATTCAAAAACTATTTGGCTTCTTAGGTATGAAACGTTTAGAAATCGAAAGTGCCGAAGCAGGGGATATTGTAGCAGTTGCTGGTCTTGCCGATATCTCGGTCGGAGAGACTATCTGTAATGCTAACGATAATTTACCACTTCCATTATTGCGAATCGATGAGCCGACACTTCAAATGACGTTCGGTGTCAACACTTCTCCGTTTGTCGGAAAAGACGGTAAATTTTTAACTGCTCGGCAACTAGAAGATCGACTTTACAAAGAGACACAACGTGATGTCAGTTTAAAAGTACAACCAAATGATAGTGAATCATGGATTGTTTCAGGACGTGGTGAACTACATTTAGGAATTCTCATTGAAAACATGCGCCGAGAAGGCTTCGAATTACAAGTTTCGAAACCCAAAGTCATTCTCAAAGAAGAAAATGGAATCAAGATGGAACCTTACGAAGATCTTCAAATTGAAACACCAGAAGCAAGTGTCGGAACAGTCATCGAACAACTTGGATCACGTGGTGCTATCATGGAAAATATGACGAATATAGGAGATCAAGTGAGACTACAATACACAATTCCATCTCGTGGTTTAATCGGTTTTATGACGGATTTCATGACGATTACCAAAGGATATGGAATTATTAATCATACCTTTAAAGAGTATCGTCCGTATGAAAATATTGAAATCGGTGAACGAAAACTCGGTGTGTTAGTTTCTTCGGATACTGGTAAATCGACTGCTTATGCAATCGGTGGGCTAGAAGACCGTGGAGTTATGTTCATCGAACCAGGTATCGAAGTTTACGAAGGTATGATCGTCGGTGAATGCAATCGTGAAAACGATCTTGCTGTCAATGTCGTCAAAGGAAAACAACTTACCAATATGCGTGCAGCCGGCAGTGACAAGACCGTTGTCTTAAAACGACCACGTCCAATTCCATTAGAATATGCTCTTGACTATATTAATAATGATGAATTAGTTGAAGTAACACCGCACAACATTCGTTTGCGGAAACGGATTCTTAATACCGAACAACGAAAAAAAATAGACGCTCGGAAATAGACACTTATCAACACATAAGTGTTTTTTTATTTATAGGTAGAATTTTTATCGAATTCTTGTTATAATTCTATCTAGAATAGGAAGGTGCTAAAATGAATCCAGAATTAAATAATGAAAAAGAAAATCAAAAGAACCAGCCGGCAACAAATTTAAATCCAATTCCCCCAATGCCTGAAAATCAATCGGATCCGTCGTCAAATGATCAAAATATCACTCTTTCAGAGCCGATGAAAGTACCGACAACGAACGAGGTTCCAATGAATCCAAGTGATTCGGATATCACCCCAACATCGACTATGACACCAGGGTCACCACTTCCCATAGAGGAAAAAGAAAGTGCAGCAGTACCACCAATCTCATCACCAAAGACAAATGAAAGCTCAGACGGAAATCCCAAAAATAATAAATTGTCAACGATCTTATTAGTCATTCTTTTTGTTTTTCTATTAGCATTCGTCTTCTTTTTACCAAACATTAGTGAATTTATTAATAATTTCGGTAAAAAAGAAGAAGATATTCGCAATAATCCGACACCAACGCCAACGCCGACTGCGACGGCAGTGCCAACGGAAGAACCGATTGTGCCAGAAGGACAAATGACTTGTACGTTAACGACATTAGATAGTACGACGAATGCAACAGTCGAGGTCGAAAGAGTTTTCCAAAGTGAGAACAACTTGTTAAAGAAAATGACGAAGACAACGACGACGACCATTCCCGAAATCAACGATCAATTAACAGAATTCCTAACCGGTTTAAGTCTAGCATGTAATGAAATTCCACCGACCTTACCAGGACTAACACATGCGTGTACGCAAGAGAATTTAATGCAAACATCGACCATAACCGTCGATTATAGTTTATGGGATCCGTCAAATCAAGCAAGTTACCAAATCGAATATCAACTTGACTTAAATATGGATACAATCAGAACAGATTTAACAAACCAGGGATATACTTGCACAAACGACTAGTCATAGTCGTTTTTCTTTGTTATAATTGAAAAGAGGTGACATCCGTGAAGAAAAACATCTATATTATTACGCTGATTTTGTTAATACTAGATCAATTGATCAAATACGCAGTTACGAGTGGCTTAACGCTTCATCAAGAAGTAGTTCTAATTCCTGGCTTTTTCTCACTTCAATATGCCCAAAACACCGGTGCTGCATGGAGTCTTTTGGAAGGCAATGTTTTTCTTTTAATCGTAATCAGTGTCGTTGCAGTAATTGCTTTAAATCAGTATCTTCTTCACGAAACAAAGTTTAGTAAATGCTCTATTTGGGCATATGGACTAATTATGGGTGGAATTTTAGGAAACTTAGTAGATCGCTTGATTCATGAATATGTAATCGACTATCTATCGTTTCAAATCTTCGAATACCATTTTCCCATCTTTAATTTAGCCGATACTGCGATTGTCATTGGTATCGTGTTATTAATTATCGATATAGTAAGGAGTGAAATCTATGATCGTCGAAAAAGAAGACAGTCAAGTACGACTCGATCAGTATCTAGCGCAAAAATTAGAAATCAGTCGTAGTAAAATTCAAAATGCGATCAAAGACCAAAAAGTGAAAGTAAATGGAAAGATCGTCTCGGCCAGTTATCAAGTAAAAGAAAATGACAAAATTGAAATGGAAGAGATGGAAGGAGTACCCATTACTTTAGAAAAAGAAAATATTCCTTTGGATATTGTTTATGAAGATGACGATTTGTTAATTGTCAACAAGCAAAGTGGTATGGTCGTTCATCCGGCTCCTGGTAATTATCATAAGACATTAGTAAATGCGTTACTGTATCATTTTTCGTTAAGTAAAGAAGACTCACTCCGTCCTGGTATTGTTCATCGGATCGATAAAGATACTTCGGGCTTGATGGTTGTCGCTAAAAATGATGAAACACATGAAAAATTAAGCGAGATGATAAAACGAAAAGAAGTAGAAAGAATCTATATTGCTTTAGTCGACGGTATTATTCCACATGAAACAGGAACGATTGATGCACCGATTGGAAGAGATGTCGACAATCGTTTAAAAATGAAAGTGACGGATATCAATAGCAAAGAAGCAATCACCCATTTTAAAGTACGAAAGCGTTTTCCGAAACACAATCAAACATTAATTGAGTGTAAATTAGAAACTGGTAGGACGCATCAAATCAGAGTACACATGGCTTATATTGGGTATCCAATTTATAATGATCCAGTCTATGGTAAGCGCAAAAATACAAGTGACTTCGGCCAATTCTTACATTCACAACGAATTTCATTTCTGCATCCGAGAACAAAGAAAAAAATTCAATTCGAAGCTCCATTACCAAAAGAGTTTGAAGATTATCTAGAACAATTAGAAGATTTATAATAGGATATATATTTGTCGATAAATGGATCGAACAAAATGCTCATAAAGAATATGCGAATATTCTTTTCATTTTTTTTAAATTAATATATAATACTAAATGAAACTGCATGAGGAGGAAACAGTATGGAAGAACAAACATTAGATCGTGTAAATCGTTTAACAATGAAACTCATCCATTATTTTATTACGGAATTGGATTATAACCCGATTATTTTACAAGGTGCTGAAAATGAAATATGGCTCGAGAATCTAGAATTAGATTATAAAATTATTCGTATTGTTTCTGGTTATATTCACAATAAAGAACAGATGGATTTTGATCTTTTTAAAACCAAACGGATTATGAAAAAAATCAAAAGAAAAACATTTTCATTTTCTTTAAATGTCCTAAGTATTTATCTTGATTTAGGAGAAAATGCTGATCTTCGTAATGAAAAAAATATTACTTCAATTGCAATTAAAGAGGAAAAAGATTTAAAAAAATATCTGGATGTAACTTCTCATTTTCCAGATATTACAAATAAATTAAAATTTACCGAAGAAGGATTTCAATTGTTTATGAAAATAACGGAAGATATCAACGCCAAAAACAAAAATGATGCGCAAAAAGTAGAAGAAGTATTTAAACCGAAGAAACCGATTATTACCTATATTTTAATTGGTCTTAATGTATTCATCTTTTTGTTCATGATGGTCTCTGGCCGTTTTGATAGCTTATTGGATCGATATTGTGTCTATGGACCATTGATTCGACTTGGCCAATATTATCGTTTAATTACGGGAACTTTCCTACATGCGAACATTTTTCACTTGCTGTTGAATATGTATGCGCTTTATATTATCGGTAGCCAGTTGGAAAGTTTTTTAGGAAAAGGTAAGTACACGATTATCTATTTAGTAAGTGCTTTAACAGGTAGCCTATTATCGATTACGTTCGGTGGTAATACTGCTTCTGTCGGTGCATCTGGTGCCATTTTTGGCCTTATGGGTAGTCTTGTTTACTTTGGCTATCACTATCGTGTCTATTTAGGAAACGTGATGCGTAGTCAAATTATTCCCTTGATTGTTTTGAATTTACTACTAGGCTTTATCAGTGTCGGAGTAGATAATTTTGCTCACATTGGTGGTTTGATCGGAGGAACCTTAATCACAGTAGCGTTAGGTGTAAAATATAAAAGTAGTACGTTTGAAAAAATAAATGGCTGGATTATGACGGGAATCTTTTTAGCATTTCTGTTTTACATGGCATTCGTATACGCGAGATAGACGTAAATTTTTAGATTAAAGTCCGTTTTTTAACGGATCTTTTTCTTTATCAGATTTATTGACGTTTTCTAGTAATAA
>CALVRU010000036.1 GCA_944358775.1 uncultured Bacilli bacterium
TTTATACTTTAAACCTGAAATAAGTCTAATAAATTAAATAAATTTTTATAAAACGGAATTTAGTCTAAAAATTTGCGTCTTTATTTTGCAATTTTCATTAAATATTTCGCCGTTCTGACCATTTGACTGGTATAACCCATTTCATTATCATACCAAGCAATTACTTTTACTAATTGATGATTCTCTGTTTCTAATACACTGGTGGATAAACCGTCGACCATAGCCCCACAGTGGGAGCCGATGATATCACTGGAAACAATTGGATCCATCGTGAACTTTAACGTTTCATTTTGGTTTACCTTAAAGGCCTCGTTGAGTTCTTCTACCGTCGTATTTTTATTCAATTCAAGAGTAAGATCGATAACCGAACCAGTTGGAACTGGAACACGCATAGCGATGCCGTTCATTTTTCCTTTTAATTGTGGTAATACTTCTCCGATGGCACTCGCGGCTCCTGTCGATGCCGGAATGATATTAGCAGCTGCTGCTCGACCACGACGCGCATAAATTCCTTTTTTATGTGGAACGTCCAAAGTTGCTTGATCATTGGTATAAGCATGAACTGTCGTCATATACCCTCTTTGAATACCAAAGTAATAATCGAGAACACGAAGTACTGGCGCAAGGCAGTTTGTCGTACAAGAAGCTGCCGAAATAATCTGTTCGGTACCGTCCAAAATGTTTTGATTGACATTGTAGACAATCGTTTTCACATCTCCTTTAGCAGGGGCCGAAATAATTACTTTCTTAGCTCCTGCGGTAATATGGGCCATTGCTTTTTCTTGCGAAGTGAATTTTCCTGTACATTCCATTACGACATCGATTCCCAAATCTTTCCACGGCAGTAAAGCCGGATCTTTTTCGGCATAAACCTTAATATGTTTATCCCCGATTATGATTTCATTTTCATTATGTGAAATGAAATCAACCTTGTAGTTTCGATGGTTCGTATCATATTTCAACAAGTAGGCAAGTTGTTCCGCGTCCGTTAAATCATTGATTGCCACTACCTCTATTTCTGGATCGTCAATCATTTCCCGAAGAACAAGACGACCAATTCGCCCAAATCCATTGATTGCTATTTTGACCATTTTTTTCACCCTTTCTATCATTTTCATTATATAAATTTTTTCCGCTTTTTTCAATCTTCTTTCCATAATTCGACAAGAGTTGTCAAAAAAAGATATTCACAATTTCTGTGGATATCTCTAATCATCATATTTCATTTTTTCATTTATGATCGATGACCACTTTATCTAGTTGGCTAATTGAACTTACTATCTACTGACGAAAGTAATTTTTACTTTAGCAGTCCCTTCCCAAACGCCTTGTTGCATTACCGATTGAAAAAATTTCATGCCGGAAAAATGGCGAGCGTTGCCGATTGTCTCTCCCGTTTCTTGTGATACGGCAATACAACCGGTATGTCCCGCAATAAAACTACTTCCACCTGCTCCGGAAGAGACGACACTATTACTAAACCCACGGCCACCACCACCGTAATATCCATCGCCGCCTGCTTGAACACCACCATATATACCACCCAGACCAAATTTACCGTTGGCACCACTGACGCCAGCACAAGTTCCCGTATCCGTAATGGACCCCTGCCCACCGGCGTATTGCGTTCCGCCGGTTGCTAATGTTAAAGCGCACGCATCAGAAGTCCGATCGATCGAACCGGTTCCTCCTATTAGGCCGCCACCACTGCCACCCGGGGCACCAATATTATAATTCGTAGCAGCACCGCCGCCGCCTGCAACCATAATCCGACTGCGTAATCCCATCGTATCATCATATGCACTAGCAATGAGACGAACGTCTGCCGCACCACCGCCTTCACCAACTAAACCGCGCGCATAAATATATAACGATATATTTTGGGATAGAAAAATAAGACCCGAGTTATAGCCACCTTTGCCGCCGACTCCTTTTTCACTTAATGTATTACCTTGACTTCCCCAAGTTTCAATTTTATAAACGCCAGACTCTGGTACTGTAAATGTCTGCATATTATTACTCGTTCCAAAATCATAAGTCTGACCGACCGTGATCGTTTCGGATTGAGTCACAATATCATTCCAAGCATTGACTCGTTTTCCTTCACTTGTCTCTTGCGCACTATTTTTCATCACCGTCGTCCAGTGTTGGTTATCATTCGATACACTCATTTCATGATCATAATAAGTTCGCTCATCCTCATAATAATGCCATACCGCGATCTCATCCAAATCATAAACCTGTCCTAAATCAATCGTAATACATTGATTTCCGGATCCTGCTTGAGCATATCCACCATCGTCCATGATGCCATCTACGATCAATTCTTTGCGCATCAAGGAAGTCGTTCCCGTTACACTTTTTTGATACGCTACATTTACGCCATCTTTGATTGCTTGTAATTCCATCCAATGATTATCACTATTTACGATATTTTCATTGATACAATCTTTGATATAGCGCACCTGATTTAGTTTAGTGTGCTTTTTTTCATAAGATTGACCGACATACGTGATCTTAGCCTTGCCATCCCCGGCATTTACACCTTTTTCCATTTGCCCATCCAAAAAATATTTACCACTATAATGAAGCGTTTGATTGGTATGAGTGGGATTTTCATTTTCCGTAGCATTCGCACTGACCGAATTCACCCCCGCATAGCCGGCAATATAACTACTTCCACCGCCAGCAGATGAAACCGACGAATTTGAATATCCATAAGGACCACCGCCATAGTAACCAAAACCGCCAGTTTTCTTAGATATAACATCTGAAGCTGTTACACCACCGATGCCAAAAGAGCCCGCTGCTCCTGGATGATAGTCATCTTCTAAAACTGGAACATTATTCGCGGAATTAATGCCAACCTGTCCTCCTCCGCTTTGACCACCACCGGTTGCTGGAATATCCATATACCACGTTCTTTCTCCATAAGAGTGAAGAATTCCACGTCCTCCGATTAAACCGCCACCAGCTCCACCAGCGTTGGCTCCTAGATAACCAAGGGTTCGCCCTCCACCTCCGGCAACCATGATACGGCTACGAAGTGACTCTAAGTCCTCATAATCCCCTGCTATTAAGCGGATATCGGTAGCACCACCCGCATACTCAATTTTACCACGAACATAAACATATAATTTTTCCCCCGCTTCTAAATAAATGACCCCAGAAGAATATCCTCCATACCCAAGTATTTTATCTATATTTTCTTGCGTCCCCCCTTCTGATCCCCATGTTTCTATTTTATAATATCCACTCGTCGGAACAATGAAAGTATCATAGGTTTCATTTACTGCATAATCTTTTTTAAAAGCATATACTTGAGTAACAGGATTTCGATTTTCAGCCAAAACAATCGTTTGTCCAGTGAAGCCTCCTTGGACACCAAAGGTAAGGGTTTGACTTTGCAAAGTATTATTCCAAATAACAACCGTTATGCTTTTTTTACTACCTGTAATACTAATCGAATCATTTGGACCTCCTTTTTCCAACACATAACTTAATTCCACTCCGTCCGGCAAAGATCCTTCATAATATAATTGAAAAAGTGAATCAATTCGGTTCTGGCTTTCAATGGTAAAGTCAACCGATATGGGACTGTTCGCGGGGATCGTAATGGTGGTATCATTTTGGTATTGTAGACTTGATAAATGATAATTCAACTCTCCGGCTACAACAGATATTACATTCTTTTTCTCTAGTGAAATAGTAAAAAGGGCATAGCTATAAGTAATAGCTAATAATAAAAGACAACATACAAAAACGATTAAGATAAATCGATATCTCACGTTCTTCTTGACAGTAAGAAAAATTTGTTTGATAGATTTTCCCATAAACTACCTCACTTTATTTTCTATAAACCATTATACCCCCCCCCCAGGCTTTTTTGCAAGCCAATTTTTGCCAATTGCAGTGGTAAACTTAAAGTGGACCATAAGGGGGTGTAACTAGACAGGAATCTTATTGATCTATATAAAATATATTATTCCCGGATAGTATAAATTTAAAAAAATTAGTTATCCTTTAAATGAGAAAACCCTAGTTGAACACTATATGCAACTAGGGTTTCAAACAATGGTAAACTAGTCATGAAAACAACTACCACCGATAAATTCGCGTAATAAGGAAGTATCTGGAATATCTTCCGATGGAATTGGTAAAAACACCTTTAAATAATTTAACAGCCGTTTTGCTTCCGGATAATAAGGAGAAGTTGGTTCCACCGAATATAATAGTGGTTCTGCATAAGTTTTCAATACTCCCATCTCATAAATGAGAGCGGTATTAAACGTATAGTTTGCATCATCTTGAAATGGAAAAATGTATTTTTCTTCGCCTTCTCTTACTTTTGACCAATTATGAAGTGTTTGTTCCACACTGTAACCACGAGTCCGATTATCTCTTACCATCCTTCTTAATAAACGATTATCGGTTGTCGAAATTCTCGTTTCATTATCTAGATTTAATTCCGTTAAGGCGGATAAATAAATCTTTATTTTTTTCTCCTCTGGAATATTTTTTAATATTTCCTTGTTCAGTGCATGAATTCCTTCGATCATCAAAACATCGTTTTCACCAAGGCGAAGTGTACGACGATACTCTTTCATTCCTAAAAGGAAATTGAAAGTCGGAACTCTCACTTCTTGGCCAGCCAATAATTCTGCAATTTGACGATCGAATAAGTCTAAATCTAACGCGTCTAATCGCTCGTAATCCGGGCGTCCGTTTTCGTCGACTGGGGTTTTCTCACGATCGAC
This sequence comes from uncultured Bacilli bacterium, assembly GCA_944358775.1. GTDB lineage: Bacteria > Bacillota_I > Bacilli_A > RF39 > UBA660 > Faecenecus. The sequence goes on from CALVRU010000036.1 coordinate 4,758, forward strand.
AAAATAATCATCCATCGAAATCATCGTCGGATTCATCCCAAAACTACGAAAATACATGGATAGTTTTTTGGTTGTTGTCGTTTTTCCAGAAGAAGAAGGCCCAGCTAATAAAATGATTTTAACTTGATCCCGTTTTGTTTCGATATCCATTGCAATTTTTAATAGTCTCTGGTCTTGTAAGGTCTCATCGATACGAATTAGATCCGAAATATTACCGGTACTGACACGTTCATTTAATTGGGCAACATTTTCTAAATGGATGACTTTTTCCCAATTACGATAATCTTGAAATACCTCAAATATTTTTGGATGATGTTGATATGGTTTAATTCCATCTTTCATATAGATGGTCGGAAATGTCAAAACAAAGCCGTGATCGTTTAAATAAGTAAGATCAAAGGCAGTGAGACTGTCCGTATTAACCGGCATCTGACTATAAATATAATTATACATATTGCCTAACTTATAAAGCGTTACGTAAGTATTCGTATTATATTTCATAATGCCAACTTTGGAAAGATCATCACGACTTTTAAAATAATCAATCGCATCCATTCTCGTTACATTGATTTTACTAATTTCCATTCCCCGCGCGACGACTTCTTCCATTTTTTCTTTTATATGATCGACGATATCACTTGTAATTGCTTGATTCGTTTCAATATATAAGCCTTTATCAATCGAATGAAGAACCCGTAGTTTTAACTCAGGATATTTTTCTTTTGTACTATATATCACTAAGAAAATAAGTCCATTTACATAAACACGATTTGCAAAAGAGTCGGTTAAGTCTAAAAACTCTATCGTACAGTTTTCCATAACTTTGTAACTTAGTTCTAAATATTCGTTGTCAATTTTGGCCAAAATAATCGGATATTTAAAATGTTCTTCTACTAATTTGCTGATTTCTAAAAGGGTTGTTCCCTGGATTACTTCTAAGGTTTTATTTAATACTTTTATTTGAATGTTCGAGAAGTTCATATTACTTCACCCCTTATTTTATTCTAGAGTAATTGTATCATAGGCATACCAAAAAAGAAAGTTATTCTTTCTCTAAAAATTTAGCCATATTTCTTAAAGTAGTATCATCTAAAAAATGTTCTACTTTTTCGACTTGTTCCAGTCGATATTCTTTTTTATTTAACCACTTGAAAAAACGCATGACAATTTGATGTCGCCATAACAAATATTTTCCGATCCGTTTTCCTTTCCAGGTTAATGATATTGTTCCATAACGTTCGAATATGACAAGATCCAATTCTTTTAAGCGATTCATCATTTTGGAAACAGAAGGTGGTTTTACATTGAGGCGTTGGGCAATTTTTTTCACATTAATGGAATGGCTTCCTTGGGTCAGACGATAGATCATTTCTAAGTAATCTTCCATGGATTCGGTCAGTAGATGATCCTCTTTCAAACGATATCCATTCAATGTATAAAATGCACTTTTTTCATTCATTATGTACCCTCTTTTTTCGTTCGTTCATATATTATTATGAAAGTTAGTGTTAGGAAACTTCTAATACATTTTATGAAATGGAGGAAAAATTATGTATCAAGAAAAAAGATTAAGCGATATTCCTTTAGGAAAGGTCGTCGAAATACAGAAATTAGATATGGAAGAGAATATGAAAAGAAGGCTTTTCGATATCGGAATGATTGAAGGTACCAAAATAAAGGCTATTCTTAGTAGTCCATGGCAAGATCCGATTGCATACTTGGTACGGGGTACTATGATTGCACTACGAAAAGAAGATAGTCAAAATATTATTGTTCGAACGATGTAGGTGCGCTATGAAGAAAAATGATGTTGATTCAAAGATCATAGGACTTGCCGGTAATCCAAATGTCGGTAAGAGCACTATTTTTAATACATTGACTGGTTTAAAGCAACATACTGGTAATTGGCCTGGGAAAACGGTGGAAAATGCCAGTGGTCGTTTTTCTTTTCAAGAACAAGACTATATCCTTTATGATTTGCCGGGCACTTATTCACTGATTGCTCACTCAAAAGAAGAAGAATGTGCTCGTGATTTTATTTGTTTTGAACCACATGATGCCATTCTTGTCGTATGCGATGCGGTTTGCTTGGAAAGAAACCTAAATTTAGTCTTGCAGACTATTGAAATTACCCCCAATGTAGTGGTCGTCGTCAACTTAATCGACGAAGCAGAAAAGAAAAAAATTCATATCGATATACCTACTTTACAAAAAGAATTACAAGTACCAGTAGTCGCAACGAGTGCTAGAAGTGGTAAAGGAATCAAAGAGATGCTGACGAGTTTAGCAAAGACAGTCAGTCAAACAACTACGAAAAAACAGCAGCCGATCGTTTATCCGCCGGCAATTCAACATGCTCAAGAAATGTTGTTGCCTTTTTTAAATGATTTTATTACTGTCCCATTACCAAGCTCTTATGTTGCTCTAAAATTATTATTGGAAGAACAAAGTTTCATGGAAGAACTTCAAAAACATCAAGACTGTTCTTTTCTGGAAGATCCTCTATTTACGGAACAATTAAGAAAAGCACATGCTTATCTAGAAACACATGGGATCACGAAAGACAAGCGAATGGAGTATGTCGTGCAAGCAATCGTTCAGCGAACGGAAGAAATTGCAAAGCATTGTATTTCTTTTCGAGATCAAGATTATCAAAAAAGAGATCGTAAAATCGATCGGATTTTAACCAATAAATGGACGGGGATTCCTATTATGTTGTTATTGTTGATGGGAATTTTTTGGATTACTATGGTTGGGGCCAACTATCCATCTCAATTGCTATTTGATCTTTTTCAATGGTTAAAAGAATATATTTTATGGTTCTTACAAGCAATTGGTAGTCCTAGTATTCTCACTAGTATCTTAGTCGATGGAGTATATCACGTCCTTACTTGGGTTATTTCGGTAATGTTGCCCCCAATGGCCATTTTCTTTCCTTTATTTACATTATTGGAAGACTTTGGATATCTGCCGCGAATTGCCTTTAACTTAGACAAAATATTTCGCAAATGCTCGGCTTGTGGAAAACAAGCTCTCACGATGTGTATGGGATTTGGTTGTAATGCGGTAGGTGTTACTGGCTGTCGTATTATCGATTCTCCAAGAGAACGATTAATCGCTATGATTACCAATAACTTCGTTCCTTGTAATGGACGATTTCCAACTATTATTTCGATTATTACCATGTTTTTTGTCGGCTTTTCCAATAGCTTCGGTGCTTCTTTTAAAAGTATTTTACTTTTAGTTCTTAACATTCTATTGGGAATTGGAATGACTTTTCTGATTTCTAAAATTCTATCGAAAACACTTTTAAAAGGTGTTCCTTCTTCTTTCACTTTGGAATTACCACCTTACCGTAAACCACAAATCGGCAAAGTGATCGTTCATTCTATTTTTGATCGTACCTTATTTGTATTGGGAAGGGCAATTATGGTAGCAGCCCCAGCTGGTCTTATCATTTGGTGTATGGCAAATATTCATATTAATGGTCTATCTATTTTAAACTACTGCGCAAACTTTTTCGATCCTTTTGCTCAACTGATCGGCTTAGATGGCGTTATTCTAATGGCTTTTATTCTTGGCTTTCCAGCCAATGAAATCGTCGTTCCTATTATTATCATGGCCTATCTTGCCACCAATCAAATTACGGATTTTAGCAATCTCATGGAACTAAAAACATTACTCATCGATAATCATTGGACGTGGATTACTGCTGGATCGATGATGTTATTTTCTCTGATGCATTGGCCTTGTTCCACCACTTTATTGACAATTAAGAAGGAAAGTGGCAGTTGGAAATGGACTTTACTATCCTTTCTCATACCAACTCTTTGTGGACTTATTGCGTGTTTTTTATTTACTACCATTGCTAGATGTTTCATTTAGAAACATCTTTTTTGAATAATTTTTTTTGTTTTCCACTATTATGTTATTAGGTGATGAAAATGAATTTAGTACCAATGGTCGTTGATAAAGAAATCAACGGGGAACGTAGTTACGATATTTTTTCGCGTCTGTTAAAGAATCGAATTATTATTTTAAGTGGCGAAATTACGGATGATAGTGCCAATGTAGTGGTGGCCCAACTTTTGTACTTAGATTCTTTAAATCATGAAGATATCAGTATTTATATCAACTCACCAGGTGGTAGTATTACAGCTGGAATGGCGATTTATGATACGATGAATTTTGTTAAAAGTGATGTCTCGACGATCTGCATTGGGATGGCCGCTTCGATGGGAGCATTTCTTCTATCTTGTGGAAAAAAGGGAAAACGTTTTATCTTACCCAATGCTGAAGTAATGATTCATCAGCCATTAGGCGGTGCTCAGGGACAGGCAACTGAAATCAAAATTGCCGCGGAACGAATCTTAAAATTAAAAGCGAAATTGAACCGTATTCTTGCACAGAACACCAAGCAGGCTTTAGAGACAATTGAAAATGATACGGAACGTGATCATTTTCTCGATGCCGAAGAAGCGCTTGCATATGGAATTGTCGATGAGATTATTGAAAAAAGGACCTAATTGGTCCCTTTTATTTTATTTATAATATTTTTTTATACTCTTTTAATTTGTTGCGATTATAGAATATTTGTTCTTCTAAACGTAACAGATTAAATTTAATCCATTGATCCCAGTTTTCCTCATTTGGACAAATGGCTACTTCGCCTAATTTGTCTCGATAATCATATCGATAAGCTAAATAAGAACGACTACTATAGATGAACGGACTAGCGAAGTCATACCTTTCGCGAACTTGTAATAATTCGTACATTTTTAGGCTTTGAAGAGTTCTTCCTAACCGTGTATTACCATCATCAAACATTTGGAGTGCGCCAATTAGACCATGAATGATAATTGGCTTTATGAAAGGATGTTCATTGTGGACTTGGCTATTATAATAAAACATAAGATTCATCATCGCATCTTCGATTTGTGAGGTCGGTAAAGCGAAATAGTGAATTTCAAAAGCACTTCCGCTTTTTGTTACAAATGTATTGTCGGTTGTTCGATAATCATTTTTCGTATACCGATTGCTCGATGTACCTTGTAATAATTTTTTATGTGCTTCGATCAAAATTTCTTTGGTTAAAGCGGAAGATTCTTCTTGTTTTTTTAATAGATAATCGATTGCATGTTGACGGTGCATCTGCATATACATTTCAATGAGATAGGCATCTTCTTGTTCCAATTTGTTCGTATCGACAATTTCTCGTGATTTTAACGTTTTTAAATACTGTTTTCTTCGTAATACCGAAAGACTTAAAATATCTTCTAGATAGAGCTGAGCTTGATCGAACACTTCCTGTTCACGAAAAAGTGAGTAATTTGAAAATGCTAAAGACGATAAACTATCAAAAATTTTTAGGTCTACGATCGGATACTTTCCACTATTACGAAGTTCCTCAATCGTAGTGGTTGAATCTAATTGTCTATTTTCCATTTTTATTCCCCCTTTTTCAATTTTATTGATTGGTGTTCTTCATTCGTCCGACTAACTCTTTTATTTTACGAAATCGATGATTTAATCCGGATTTTGTAATCGGTTTACCCGTTTCTAAAGAAATGATTTCACTCAACTCTTGTAAAGAAGCTTCTGGATATTTACAGCGATACGTCGCCGCTTCTTGTGTCTTTTCATCGAGCAAATCAAATCCTAAATTTTCTTTTAAGAACTCTATTTCTTCGAGCTGACGGGTCGCTGTTTCAATCATCTTATCCGTGTTTGCTTGTTCACAGTTATTCAGGCGGTTCGTGCGATTTCGATTATCACGATAGATGCGAATATCTTCAAAGTATAAAACGGCTTGACTAGCTTTAATAATTCTTAAGAAATCGCTGATTTTTTCTGCTTCTTTCATATAGACCATATAGCCTTTATCGCGATTTAGAATTTTACTATTTAAATTGAAGTCATTTAATAATTCTTGAATAAATTCTGCTTCTTCGATAGTATCGATCGAGAACTCTAAATGATAACGCGATGTTTTGGGATCGTTAATACTTCCTTTGGCCAGAAAGGCACCACGGAGATAAGCTCTTTTATCTTCGGTCGTCGAGGTGATATATTCTTCCGGTTGTAGCAAATAGAAATAACGATCATTAATTACAGATAAGTCCTGCAGAATGGTACTTATCTTTTCTTTGATAATTAAGAAATACAAACTGTTTCGTGAGAAATTCGTATTACGACGCTGTTCGATTTCTGGACTGATTTGGTATTTTGTTTTCACTAGTGTATAGATTCTTCGGGCAACCGCCGCATTTTCCGTTAGTAGTTCGATGTGTGATGGATCATAAATCGCATTGTTTCGGAAAAATGCAGATAGTTCGGCGATCGTTTCACTTTCATTTTCTTCGAGTGTTACAACTTCGTTTTTTATATTCGTCGAAAAAGACATGAGCTCCCCTCTTTTCTTTTATCCCCTTTTTTTCATATTTATTATACAGAAACTAGTTGAAATGTCAAATTTGACTCAAATAAAAAAGCTCCATAAGAACTGACTTGATAAATTTATACACGAAATAAAAAGTTCTTAACTATGGCAACATCGATAATTAATCGGTGTTGT
>CALVRU010000037.1 GCA_944358775.1 uncultured Bacilli bacterium
TTGTTTAACGTATGCACGAGCTGATTCCCATTTTCTCCTTTATAGCGAATGCCAAGACGTCGTGCTTGCGCATCTCCTAATGTTGAACAAGAACAAACTTCGAAATATTTTTGTTGTCTTGGACTCCAAGCTTCGATATCACAAGATTTTACTTTCAAATCGGCAAGATCGCCACTGCAACATTCTAATTGTCGAACTGGAATCTGCAAATTTTGAAATAATTCAACGGATAATTTCCACATTTTTTCATACCACGTCATCGATTCTTCTGGCTTACATAGAACGATCATCTCTTGTTTTTCAAACTGATGAACACGATAAAGTCCACGTTCTTCTAGACCATGAGAACCGATTTCTTTACGAAAACAAGGCGAATAAGAAGTAAGTGTAATCGGAAGATCTTCTTCTTTTAAAAGTTGCCCTTTAAACCGACCGATCATACTATGCTCCGATGTTCCGATTAGATAAAGATCTTCGCCTTCGATTTTATACATCATCGCTTCCATTTCTTTAAATGACATAACTCCATTTACTACGTCACTTCGAATCATAAATGGCGGAATACAGTAAGTAAATCCGTGATCGATCATAAAATCACGCGCATAAGCAAGCATTGCTTCATGAAGACGCGCAATATCTCCAATAAGATAGTAAAAACCGACTCCTGACGTACGACCAGCACTTTCCTTATCAAGCCCGCCAAAGCGATCGATAATATCGGCATGATGTGGGATTTCATAATTAGGTACTGTAGCTTCGCCAAAACGTGCCACTTCGACATTTTTACTGTCATCTTCACCGATTGGAACAGATGAATCGATGATATTCGGAATTACCATCATTCTTTTCTTAATTTCTGCATTAAGTTTTTCCTCATCCGCCTCCAAAACAGTTAGCCGCTCGTTGATTTCCGTTACTCTTCCTTTTCTCTCCTCAGCTTCGTCCTTTTTTCCAGAACGCATCAAACTGCCAATTTCACTACTAATTTGATTACGTTCTGCTCGTAATGTATCTCCTTCTAATTTTAACTTACGGCATTTTTCATCCAAATCGACCACTTCATCGACGAGCACTAATTTCTCGTCCTGAAACTTTTTCTTGATATTCTCTTTTACCAATTCTTTATTTTCCCGCACAAATTTAATATCTAACATAAAATCCTCCCTTTCTCTTATTTCTGTGAAAAAAAAAGATATTCTACTCCCAAGGAGCGAATATCTCGCGGTACCATCCTAATTTATTACTCGTTGTATAACGGCTCATCACCGGGACGAATTAAGTCCTCTAGGAAGTAGATAAATAGATTCCCTTATTCGTTTTCACCAACCACGAACTCTCTAAAAAAGTACCACTATTATTGTCTTCCATCACAGATTTGTCTCAAGCATATACCCTTTTTTTCTTTTTGTCAACCACTGATCACAGTAAAATCAAGTAGTTCGATTTGATTCGAGATGAATTCCGAATTAGAATCCACCTCATGAGAAAGTTTCGTCGATAAATATTTTTTCGCATCATCGACAAAAATTGTCACCGTACCACTTGGCAAAAGGGCCGCTGCCAAAAAATTCGCGCCACTTGAAATGCCAACACCAAGACCTAACTCCCGTGCCAATCGTCGCGCCATATTCATCGCATCCTCATCATCAATTAAAAGAATATCATCAATAACAGCACGATCCACAATAGATGGTACAAAATCATCTCCAATTCCCTCAATTTGATGAACTCCAATCGTTCCTTTCGATAATAGTGGTGACTGTTTTGGTTCCAATGCGACAATTTTCACGTTCGGAAACTTTTCCAATAGACGCTTCCCAATTCCCATTAAAGTGCCACCTGTTCCAATTCCACTGACAAAAGCTGGTACATCGGTTAACGCATTACAGATTTCTTGGCCAGTCGTTTCATAATGGGCAAGTACGTTATCCTCGTTTTGAAATTGATTTAACCGATACCCATCGATTTCTTTCGCCAGTTGATCAGCTCTTCGAATTGCTTCCTCGAAGCCCCCTTCCACTCGCGATACCAAATGAACTTCGGCACCATATAACTTCATCAAAGAAATCCGTTCTCCACTCACCCAATCAGGCATAAAAATATGCACCGGGTGACGAAAATAACCTGCGATCGCCGCAAGTGAAATCCCTGTATTTCCACTCGTTGCTTCAATAAGCGGTTGCCCTTCTTTTAAAAGCCCTTTTTCTTTCGCCTCTTGTAACATATAAAATACAATGCGATCTTTAATACTACCCGTCAAATTAAAGTATTCCAATTTTGCATAAACGAATTTTTCCTGTCCTCGATACCGAAATCGAATCCGAATCAAAGGGGTTTCTCCTATTAACATTTTCTTTTTCATTTTTTACTCCTCACTCATTAATCTCTCCAAAATAAAATATCCTACTCATAGGATATTCAAAAAAAAGAAATTTGTAAATTAGTTCCAAACAAAAAGAGACTATTTAGCCTCCACAATCAATTTAATTGCAGTTCTTTCTTCACCATCGATCGTAATATCCGTAAATGCCGGAATACAAACTAAATTTTTACCAGATGGTGCTACAAATCCTCGGGCAATCGCAATAGCTTTAATTGCTTGGTTCAATGCTCCTGCTCCAACTGCTTGAATTTCGACCGTTCCTTTTTCGCGAAAAACATTGGCAAGTGCGCCAGCTACTGAATTCGAATTTGATTTACTGGATACTTTAAGTGTTTCCATAAAAATATAATCATTCCTTTCTTATATTACAATATATGAACGAAATGAAAAAATATGGTAAAAAAAGAAAAAAGATGATTACTCATCTTATAATTCTTCAATATTTTCCGTAGTTTCTACTGGAATCGGAGCCACTGTTTCTTTTTTCTCTTCGACAATTGGTGGAATAGTTTGTTCTACCGTATAAGTAGGTTCCGCCTCTGCCATCACTACTTTCGGTTCTTCGACAGGATCCTCTGCCTTCGTATCTTCAAAAGTAACTTCCGGAATAATTGGACTAACGACTGGTTCTACCGGTGTCGGTTCGACAATTGGTCTCATCGACTGAGTTGCTTCCATCGGATCAGCGCCCCCATAGATAGGTCTATGTTCTGGTTCAGTGATTGGTGGAATCGTTGGATCAGCACCACCATAAATCGAAACAGATGTCTTTTCTAAATTAGTCGCTTCTGGCATTTCTAAATTAGAAAGCGTATCTTCCATATTCGTAACTGGTGTTGGTTCTACCACTGGTGCCACAGGTTCTACCATCGGTGCAACAGCAGGAGCTGCTGGTTCTTCAACCGCCGCAATTGGAGCAATCGGTTCCATCGGTGGAATCCCTAACACATTATCATTCGTCACAACTGGATTTTCTGCCACTGGAGTTACTGGCTCTACTGGTGTCATATCGATAACTGGTGCTTTCTCTTCGACAACTGGAGCAGTAGCAGGCTGCACATCATCCATAACTGGAACCGTTGGTGTAACTGGTGAAACACTTGGTTCCGGAACTACTGGTGCTGCTTCTGGAACAACCGGATCAACTGCTGGAACAGCATCTACCGCCACATTCTCAACGCTTTCCTCTTTTGCTTTTTCTTCTTTTTTTGCCTTCACACTCGTAACAATAAAAATGATTAGTGCAATTAATAATAACAATACACCACAAGAAATAAGAATTCCAGGGATTGTTAAAAACCAATCTAAATCAATCGCCATGATATTCATAATATTCATCTCCCTTATTTTATTCTATTCATATCATAACAAAAAAAGAAAAGAAATGCAATATACATTTCTTGATTTTAAATGATTCTCATCCTTTTTTCACTTTACAATACTCTTGTTCCTCACCTCTAGAATCCACTAACGCAAAGTAAGCACGTGCTTCTTGAAAAGCCAATTGTTCCCGTTCTCGCACTGTAGATTTTTCGATATAGTTTTCCATAACTTGTGGATTATCCATCATATAGATGAAATCAAGATGTGGATCTTTCTTCAAAAAGGCATCGGGCTCCATTTCCGGATGTGCCATATAAAAAAGATACAATGCCTGCTCTTCTTGATGCTCTTTTTCCGAAAAAGCAATTTCCGAAGTTTGTTGAACAATCCATTTTTTTACATCGTGCGGAACATCATCACGCCATAAAAACGAAAGCAATTGATCTAAAAATACAGAATTTAACATAAATTATCTCCCCTCTTCCAATAAATTTGTAAATCGAAATAAGAAAATGCACTTTCGACCGCCGGCAATTGGAAAAACTCCATTTTTTCTTTCGTAACCGGATGAACGAAAGAAAGACAATACGCATGCAAACAAAGAATCGATCCTTCTTCCCTTCCATAACGACGATCTCCGTAAAGGGGAAATCCTCGACTTGCAAACTGCACGCGAATTTGATGATGTCTTCCCGTCTTCAGCGAAATATCGACCAAAGACAAATCTTTATCCGGAAGATACGCCAACCGTCGATAAGAAAGTTCGGCGTATTTTCCTCGTTCCTCCGTAGTCACAATCGTACTGTAATCTTTTGTCTTCTCCAAATAATCACAAAAAGTACCTTGTTCTTCTACTAATCCATGAACGACCGCACAATATTTTTTAGTCACTTCATGAAGACGAACTGCATTTGCTAAGCGACTTGCTGCCTTACTCGTTTTGGCAAACACCATGATACCACTGACTGGCCGATCGAGGCGATGAACAAGCCCCACATAAACATTACCCGGCTTCTGATATTTTTCCTTTAAATACTGTTTCACCCAAGATAACAAATCGAAGTCTTTCGTATCATCACTTTGACTAAGCATATTATGAGGCTTTACGACTACGATAATATGATTATCTTCATATAATACTTCTACTTTATTCATGACAGTCCCATCTTCCATAAATGCCACACGGCAAAACTAAAGAACTATCGGTAATTGGTAGTCCAACTTCGCCACTCGACACGGTCCCTCCAAATTTTAAAACGACAGTCAACGAAAGTAAATTCTCTAATACTTTACTAGATAAACCGGTCGTATAAGAATTAATCAAAAGAAACAACGGCTGTTCGCTCAACAATTCGACACAAAGTGAAAGTAATGGTGCTAAATCTTTTTCGATATCCCATACTTCCCCATTTGCTCCTCTTCCATAACTAGGCGGGTCCATGATAATCGCATCATAATGATGACCTCTTCGAATTTCCCGCTTTACAAATTTAACAACATCATCGACAATGTAACGAATGGGACAATCCGAAAGTCCGGATGCTTTCACGTTTTCCTTACACCAATCGACCATACCACGAGAAGAATCTACATGTACAACCGATGCCCCGGCTTTTAAACAAGCAACACTAGCACCACCAGTATAGGCAAACAAATTCAAAACTTTAATATCGCGTCCACTTTTCTTGATTCGATCCATCATATAATCCCAATTAACCGCTTGCTCGGGAAAGAGTCCCGTATGTTTGAAACCCATCTGTTTAATTCGAAAAGTCAAATCACGATAATGAATTTCCCAACTTTCTGGTGTTTTTTTTAAATTCTCCCAATAACCACCACCCTTGTTACTCCGATGATAATGGGCATGAATTCGAGGATCCTTTGCTAAATTTCCATGCTCCCAAATAACTTGTGGATCTGGTCTCAACAAATAAATATCTCCCCATCGTTCTAATTTTTCTCCATTACTACAATCCAACAATTCATAATCGTGCCATTTGTCCGCTAACTTCATCACTCATCACCATTCTCATTATAACATATCTTGCCAAAAGAAAAATAGTGTCCCCACTATTTTCAATATCAAAATAACGCCCTAAGACAATGTCTCCAATAGCAAATGAAACCTAATTGATTAAAAGAGAAAGTAACTTCTCCCCAATCTCTCGAACAACTAACTGCTTATTTTCTTCTCGACTGGCAAGTGTTGCTTCGACCGTAAAACAAGTCTCCACATTTTGGGCCCGATCATAGATAACGACAAATATCATATTGTCTTCTCCACACGGATTCATTCGATCAGCCCGATTCATTTTACCAGTAATTCCAATTCCATAATCGCTGTCAGCAAATTTACTAATGCAACGAGCCATTTCTTTTGCCGTTTCCATACTATACACAGTAAATTTCGCAATAATTTCTTCACGAACCCCCATCTTTATCTTATATTCATTCGAATAAGTCACAGCACTAAATTTTAACACCTCACTTGCACCTTCCACATTCGTAATTTGATTACAAATAGCTCCACCAGTACAAGACTCCATCGTCGCTACCGTTTTTCCTTGCTCTGTTAATCTTTTTACAATCTCAAAATATTGATTCATACTTTCCTTCTTTCTTATAAAACAATTCTTACTATCTATAATTAACAATATAGGAATGACAGATTACTTTGTCAACTGTTTTTTAATAAAGAAAAAAATAGAATTTCTTCTATTTTTTATCTCCCATAAGTTTCATAAATTCTCGATAAAGTTCCTGACATTTCTTTTCATCCATTGCTGGCATATCTTTATAAGGATTATTAATACCCAAAGACTCATATTTTTCACTGCCAAGTTTATGATACGGCAAAAAATCAATTCGTTCAATATTCGGAATTTGCTTTAAAAACTGTGCCAACATTTGCATGTATTCCATATTATCTTGAATTCCTGGAACGACGACTTGTCGAATCCAATATGTTTTTTCTAGTGAGTTCGCCTGCTGAATAAATGACAAGCTATCATCAATTGGATGGCCAGTCAGATCAAGATAACCATCCCTTGTAACATGTTTGATATCCAAAATAATCAAATCGATATAATGCAAAAGTTCGCGATAGTCGCCAAGTCCAACGCCAGCCGTATCAAGGGCAATGTGAATTCCTTCTTGCTTTAACAACTTACAAGTTTCTAGCAAAAATTCCGGTTGCATCAATGGTTCCCCACCAGAGAAAGTAACCCCACCATTGTCCTTAAAATACGGTTTAAAACGAATGATCTTTTTTACTAATTCGGCCGGTGTATAATTGTCTTTTCCACGTACCCACATCTCTGGATTATGACAATACTTACACCGTAATTTACATCCAGTAAGGAAAACGACAGTCCGAATTCCCGGACCATCGACTAATCCCATACTTTCAATCGAATCTACACTACCTTTTATCATAATTACAACTTCTCATGGAAAGTCCGTGCAATGACTTCCTCTTGTTGTTTTCTCGTCAAACGATTAAACCGTACCGCATACCCCGATACTCGAATCGTTAAAAGTGGGTATTTTTCAGGATGTTCCATTGCATCGATCAAAGTTTCCCGATGAAGAACATTGACATTTAAATGATGTGCACCTTGTACAAAATAACCATCTAAAATAGAAACTAAATTCGCAATGCGTTCTTCATCCGTTGCTCCTAATGCCGTTGGCACAATCGAGAATGTATTCGACACTCCATCTCGACAACAATTTGCATAATTAATTTTAGCAACTGAATTTAAACTTGCAAGTGCTCCCGTGTTATCTCTACCATGCATCGGATTAGCACCTGGTGCAAATGGAATATGAGCCTTTCTGCCGTCCGGTGTAGCTCCTGTTTTTTCACCGTATACCACATTAGAAGTTATCGTTAAAACGGATAACGTCGGAACAGCATCGCGATATACTTTGTGTTTTGTAAGCTCACGATAAAACTTTTCCAAAATACCAGTAGCCAACAAATCGACCCGATCGTCATCATTACCATATTTCGGATAATCCCCTTCAATTTCAAAATCGATCGCAATTCCATCTTCATTTCGAATCGGTTTCACTTTTGCATACTTAATTGCCGATAAAGAGTCTGCTGCTACCGAAAGACCGGCAACTCCAAACGCCATCAAACGCTCTACTTCCGTGTCATGCAAAGCCATTTGCCCTCTTTCATAAGCATATTTATCATGCATATAGTGAATGACATTCATCGTATTAACATAAAGATCTGCTACTTTTTCTAATACCCGATCATATGCGATCTTAACTTTATTAAAATCAAGTACTTCGTCTTCGCTTTTTGGAACGTCTTTCAAAACAAGATCGCCTTTCATCTCATCCACGCCGCCGTTGATCGCATATAAAAGAGATTTGGCAAGATTGCAACGAGCACCAAAGAATTGCATTTGTTTGCCGATTTTCATAGCCGATACACAACAAGCAATTCCATAATCATCTCCATATAAAGGTCTCATCACATCGTCATTTTCATATTGAATAGAATCCGTTTGAATACTCATTTTCGCACAATATTCTTTAAAATTCTGTGGTAACTTTTCACTCCACAAAACCGTCATATTTGGTTCTGGAGCCGGATCGAGATTCGTCAAAGTGTGCAAAAAGCGGAACGAGTTTTTCGTAACAAGTGCTCTTCCATCTTCACCGACACCACCGATAGACTCCGTTACCCAAGTTGGATCTCCAGAAAACAACTCATCGTATTCTGGGGTTCGAAGATGACGCACTAACCGTAATTTAATTACAAATTGATCGATTAACTCTTGTGCTTCTTCCTCCGTTAAAGTACCATTTCTTAAATCACGTTCAATATAGATATCTAAGAAAGTCGAAGTACGTCCTAAACTCATGGCCGCTCCATTATTTTCTTTGACAGCAGCTAAATATCCAAAATAAGTCCATTGCACTGCTTCCTTAGCATTCTTCGCTGGTTTACTAATATCAAATCCGTATCCCTCAGCCATTTTCTTAATATCATCAAGGGCCCGATATTGTTCGGAAACTTCTTCGCGAAGACGAATCAAATCTTCTGTCATAGGCCCTACTAATCGATCATAATCCTTCTGTTTTTCAGCCTTTAAAAAATCAATTCCGTAAAGAGCAACACGACGATAATCTCCGATAATTCGGCCTCTTCCATATGCATCTGGTAACCCAGTCAAAAGTCCCACATGACGAGCAACCCGCATTTCTTTCGTATAAACATCAAAAACGCCTTGATTATGAGTCTTACGAAACTCATTAAAATAACGATCTACCGTTGGATCAAGTTCATAATGATATGCATTTAAAGAAGAATACACCATACGAATTCCACCATATGGATTTACCATTCTCTTAAGTGGAGCATCTGTTTGAAGTCCCACAATCGTTTCATTATCACGATCGATATAACCAGGTTGAAATGCATTGATTCCGGCCATATGAACCGTATCAATATCTAATACTCCTTTCGAAAGTTCTTCCTTCAAAAGATCACTACACCGATCCCAAACTTTCTTCGTTTTATCACTAATTCCTGTAAGGAAACTATCATCACCTTCATATAAAGTATAGTTTTTTTGAATAAAGTCTCGAACATTAATTTCTGTTGTCCAAGCCCCGTCTTTAAAATTAAGCCATTCTTCTCTCATTTTGTTACCTCCTTGATTATTGCATTAATAGTATATCATAAGATACGAGCTCTAATCGAGAATATTTCTCATTTTGACATTTTTTTGACAACCATATCATTCTTAAATATTTTGAAAGACAAATTCTCGAAAATGATCCATATCTTCTGAATTCGGATGACCGATACTTTCTTGATAAATTTTTAAAGATGCTAACATTTTCGGATCATCTGGATTGAGAAGAAGTGCTTTCTCATATTTTTCTTTAAACTGTATGGAAATCTCTCCCTGACACATAAAATAATCCAATACGGTATTGTCTGCTGCTAAATTTTTAGATACATTATCGATCAACAGATTATGATACCGAACTTCGTTCGAAAAGCCACATGTACCAAATAAAATAATGGTCTGATGATGAAGGCGTTGCATAAATTTCTGTAATTCAACCGAACACGTCCCTTTATCAATTCCAAAGCCCAAAAACAAAATAGAATGTTTTGGAACATAATCAGGAATTTCATAATATAATTTTGCACTACTTGATAATAACTGTGAAAGATAGATCGCCAACTTTTTCGTATTGCCCGTTTTACTACTATAAACAATTCCATATTTTTCACTCATAACTATCACCCTATCTAGTATAACATAAATAAAATGATACGATATCTCTAAGTAGCCTCTCCTAAACGTAATACAGTAATTTCAACATCACTAAAAATAAAGCCGCTATTTTCAACTAAAACAGTTAAAGTGGTAGGCACTGTAGTGACAGAAACAGTAGCATGAAACGAAACAGTAGCAACTTCCGAGCTAGAAGCAAAAATATGGCGAGCTGCTCCCATATTATTAATAGCACCATTAACTGTCAGAAAAAGAGCCACTACTGCTGGAATCGTTGCATTCAAAACTCCTACAGTTGCATGAAATAAGACAAGATAAATACCCGATTCAGAAATCACAATATCAGATGACCCGTTCGTATGAGAAATAATGTTACCAGAAATCAACACGTTATTTCCTAAAGTAAGAGATTGATTAGCAACACTAGGTTGTGGTGCAGGATCAACCGTAGATAGTAACTCTAATGGACCGGTTGCTCCAGTTGGTCCGGTTGCTCCAGTTGGTCCGGTTGATCCAGTTGGTCCGGTTGCTCCAGTTGGTCCGATTACTCCAGTTGGCCCAGTTGCTCCAGTTGGCCCAGTCGCTCCAGTTGGTCCGGTTGCTCCAGTTGGTCCAGTCGCTCCAGTTGGTCCGATTACTCCAGTTGGCCCGGTTGCTCCAGTTGGTCCGATTGCTCCGGTTGCTCCAGTTGGCCCAGTTGGCCCGGTTGGTCCGGTTGGTCCGATTACTCCAGTTGGCCCAGTTGCTCCAGTTGGCCCAGTTGCTCCAGTTGGCCCAGTCGCTCCAGTTGGTCCGATAGGACCTATTGGTCCCGTTGGCCCAATACAATAGCAAAAGGGAGAAAAACAGTTTTTAAAACTACCTATTTGTTTATCGCTAGGACGATAATTCATATAACTTTCCTCCTCTCATAATAAAGTCAAGTATTTTCTATACAGTATTTTCTATACAAAACTTTATAATTTTTTATTTTTTTATTT
>CALVRU010000038.1 GCA_944358775.1 uncultured Bacilli bacterium
TCCGGATGAGTTTGAAAAAAATATAAAAAATCTATAATACCCTCTATAAAAACTGTCTAAATTATTGACAAAGTCCCCCTAAAGGAAAAGAAACTCTACTCTATCCTTTATTTTATCATAAAAAAACAATTTCCCAATTGGAAATTGTTTCCATTTTTTGACATTGTTTGATCACTTATCTTACAAATTAAAATTTACTTATCCACCTTTTTTATAATTTGTACAATTACTTGATATTGATCTAAACGTTTTTCTACATTTCCTCGAATCACATAAAGTTGACCTTTTTGGACATCATTATATCGTTCAAAAACTTTTGGAAACAACGTAAAATCCATCGTTCCTGTCTCATCGCTACCACTCAAGAAAGCCATTCTATCCCCTTTTTTTGTAGTAATTGTTTTCAAATTTTCGACTAAAACAATCATTTCTACTTGCCGATTAAAATAGTTGGGTACCTCTTTTACTAAAATAGCTTTGGGATGAATTGGGCGAATCGAAGAAGCAGGATGATCACTAAAATAGAAAGAAAAGACTTCTTTTTCTTTCATCATCAGCATCTCTTTCGAGTATTCTGCTACTATTTCTAATTCCGGTTTTAAAATAAAATCCGGATCGAGGTCCTTAGCCAGTTCTTGATAATTTAGAAGAGCATCTAAATTATGAAAAAGCGTAGCATGATTATAACCAAATCGATCAAAGCAAGAAGCATCAATTAAAGATTCGATCACCTTTCTTGTAATACTTCGTTTATGAACTCTTCCAAAGAAATCAAAGATATCTTGAAACAAACCATCTTGACGAGCTTCTAAAATGTCTTTGCACGCGACAATTCCAACATTTCGAATATTCGAAAGAGGATAACGAATTCCTTCTTTTTCCACGGTATAACGATCACTACTAAAATTGATATGCGGTTTTAACAAAGACAAATGATTCATCCTAGCTTCTTCGATATATTCTTTTGTCTTCGCTTCACTTCCAATTACACCCGTAAATAAACTAGCAAAGAAATATTTTGGATAATATGCTTTCAAATAAGCCATTTTATACGCAATTAAAGAGTAAGCAACAGAATGAGAACGATTAAAACCATAATTAGCAAAATTTAAAATCAAATCATATACTTCTTTTGCTTTTGCCCTAGAATGTCCTCGTTCGACACTTTGCCGAAGAAACCTTTCCTCTTCACTTTGCAAAAGAGCCATTTTCTTCTTACTCATCGCTCGTCTTAAAATATCCGCTTCTCCTAAAGAATATCCGGCAAAAATCTGCGCAATTTGCATAATCTGCTCTTGATAGACGATAATGCCATACGTACTTTTCAAAACACTTTCTAAAGACGGATCCAAATAAGTAACTGGTTCCTCTTTGTGCTTACGTCGAATATAAGATGGAATATTAATACTAGGACCCGGGCGAAATAATGCAATCGCCGCAAAAATATCTTCAAACGTATTAGGTTTCAATTGCCGTAAAAAATTGCGCATTCCGGTCGATTCAAACTGAAAAATACCAGATGTATTCGCCGTCGTAAAAATAGAAAGTGTTCTTTCATCATCCAACGGAATCTGATTAAAGTCAATTTTAATGCCTTCGCCAAGTTCGATGTCGTGAAGTACATTCATAATAGTCGTTAAATTTTTAAGGCCTAAAAAATCCATCTTTAAAAGACCTAATTCTTCCAAGTATTCCATCGAATAACCCGTCAAATACATGCCATCATTATAGGTAAGGGGAATGACTTCATCTAAATCCACTTGACTCATGACAATTCCGGCCGCATGAGAAGAAGTGTGCCGAGGGAATCCTTCGAAAACAGATGCAATTTCTACCATTTTCGCTAAGCTTTCATCTTCTTCCAACGCCAACCGAAAACGCTCGTTTTTCTTTTTTAGTTCTTGCAAAGAATCTTTGCTCATCGCGGGAATATACTTACAGAGCATATCGACTTTGTATAGCGGAATATTTAAAACGCGCGAGACATCACGAATCACTTGTTTCGCTCCCAAAGTACCAAACGTAACAATTCCCGCAACTCGTTTTTTTCCGTATTTCGAAACAACATAATCGATTACTTGATCGCGATAGACATCCGGAAAATCCGTATCGATATCGGGCATAGTAACTCGCTCTGGATTTAAAAAGCGTTCAAATAACAAATCATAATGAACCGGATCAATTTCGGTAATTCCTAAAGAATAAGCCACTAAACTCCCCGCTGCACTACCACGTCCCGGACCTACTAAAATACCGTTTTTTTTGGCATATTTAATAAAGTCATACACCACCAAAAAATAATTCGAAAAACCCATCTTCTCAATGATCGATAATTCGTAAGTAAGTCTCGTTTTATAAACATCGGAAACATTTCCTTGTAACCGTTTCACCAACCCCTTCACACTGAGCTTTTGTAAATATTGATGAGACGTAAGTCCTTCTTCGGTCGGATAAATCGGCAAGAGTAATTTAGGTTCTGGAAACTCAATATGACAAGCATCTAGAATACGTGTTCCATTTAAAATACCATCGTTATTCGAAAAATTGCCAATCGAATCGGAAAAAGAATGAATCCCTTCTTCCATTACAAATTCATCGGCGATCGTTTTACCATCCCGAATCATCATCAAATAAGGTAAATACTCTTCTTCTTTTTTCGTAAATGCTAAGATTTTCGGTAAAAAGACAACCTGTTTCGTCACCATCAACGCTTCCATTTCTTCCTTGGAATTCGTATAACCAAGATAAGGTTGCAATGCCGAAAAAGAAGGATAAAGATCGCGCGAAGCAAATGGAATAATGACGAAAAGATCCTCTATATGCGTCAAGAATTCATCCGTTGTAACCATCCGTTCACTTTGAACCGTCGATAGCCATGCCAAGTTTTGATAACCATGATAGTTCTTCGCATAAAGCAAAAGCGATCCCTTCTCCAAGTAAAGCTCCAGTCCTAGTACGCCATGAATTCCATTTTGTTCACAAGCTTTCAAAAACTCCATCGCTCCATATAAATTATCATCCGTAAGAGCAATGCTCGGCATATTTTTCTCTTTGCAAAAAGATATCAATCGTTTAATTGGAAGGAGACTCGACAATAAAGAATAATAACTTTTGACGTATAGATAACTCACGATATCTCCTCCATTTCTAATATTATTCTATCACAAAAGTCTTTTTTTCTATACATTTTGTTTGACTTTAAGAAAAGAATATGATAAAGTTATAAACGCAAGTATTTATCTATTAAAGGAGGGAAATAGCATGGCTGTGAAAGTTACAGGAAGAAAACCATCATTTGGAAATCGCCGTTCACATTCACTAAGAGCTACTCGTCATAAACAAGGATTAAATTTACAAGTAGTAAGATTAGAAGATGGAACTAGAGTAAGACTAACGACAAGAGAATTAAAAACATTAAGAAAAGATCAAAAAACAGCCGCTTAAGGCTGTTTTTCTTTTATATAAAAAGTTATATAGAACGTAATTTTGTAATTGCATCCTGATAATTATCACTATTTAAAATATACGAGCCACTGGCCAAAATATCCGCATCTTTCACTTGCTTTTTCGTTTCGGCATTAATACCACCATCGACCATAATTTTTACATCTAAATGATCTAACTCGATCTTATGTTTTAAAATAGATACTTTTTGAGCAGCTTCACTTAAAAAAGATTGCCCACTCATACCAGGTTGAACCGTTAGAATTAATACCAAATCGATCTTTTCTAAAAACGGAAAGACTTGCGCTAAATCCGTATCAGGAGATACTGCTAAACCACATTTAATTCCATAGCTATGAACCAAATCGATCAACTTCAAAATATCATCTTTTACCTCGACCGGAAACGTAATATATTCCGTATTGAGCAATGCATAATTCCGTATTTCTTTGGCCGGATGAGCAACCATCAAATGAACATCTAACCGTTTCGATGTGTATTTATAAATCTTCTTCATTTCTTTAAAAGGCAATGATTTCTGGCGCACAAATTTTCCATCCATCACATCGACATGAATATAATCGACATCCGTAACATTCAGTTTCATTAAGCTCCCCGCAATATAATCACTTCCTAAAAAAGAAGCCGATATTTTCATATCATCACCTACTTTCTTTCAAAATTTTCACGTAGTTTTCATACCGAGATGGCAAAATATAGCCGCTATCAAGAGCGTCCTTCACCCCACAATGACGTTCTTTTAAATGCATACAATCCTTAAAATCACATGGGAATTTACGAAATTCCACAAACGCATCACGAATCTGTTCTTTACTATAATTCTTAAATTCTAAAGAAGAGAAACCTGGCGTATCCAACACTTTACCACCGAACAATTCTAACAATTCGACATGGCGAGTGGTATGCTTTCCTCTACCAAGGGCAAGTGAAATCTCACCAGTCTCCAACTGTAATTTCGAATTAAGTCGATTTAATAAACTACTCTTACCAGCCCCCGTCTGACCAGTAAAAACACTCGTCTTATGACGAAACAACATTTTAATTTGCCATAGATTACGATTCGTCAAAACACGATAACCAAGTTTTCGATAATAATGCATGATCTTTTTCATTTCTTTGCGTTCGCTGCGAGTCAATAAATCCAACTTCGTTAAACAGATAATCGGTCGTACGTGATGCAATTCCATAACGACCAATAATTTATCTAAAAGATTCGTCGAAAAATCAGGATGTTTCACACTCGTAATCAAAAAAGCTTGATCGATGTTACTAACGAGTGGTCGATCGAAAGCATTGCGACGTGGCAAAATTTTTTCAATCACTTGTTTTTCCTTATCAAACTCGACATAATCACCAACCAAAGGGGTAACCTTCGCGTTACGAAACTTACCCCGACATTTGCATTCAAATAAATTTCCATTCCAATTCACAAAATGTGTATCCGATAAAATCTTTACAATTTGTCCTTGTTCCATATTTTCCCCCTTATGGTAATAAATCGGATGCTGGATCATCGGTAGCAGGTGGTCGACCAGTATCGTCGTCACCACTTGACGGTTCTTGTGCAATCGTTACTTTTAATGTAGTACCCGACACAATCGGTGTCTTTGGAGCCCGTGATTGTGAAATAACCATTCCTGGCGTATATTGACTCGTCTGTTCATAATCGACTGTCAATGTAATATTATATTGATTACAAAAACTCTGAACATCCTCAAGCATCCAACCATCTTCCACCATATTCGGATAACTATCGTAAATTTTAGCAACATATAAAATGATTTCGTCGCCTTCCGATAGTTTAGTACCAACCTTTACACTTTGACCGATAATCTCATCTTGACTATATTCTTTTCCAGCTTCACCATCTTTTTCTTCTACTTTAACACTTAAATGATAAACATTCTCCAATAGCGTTTTTACTTCAATCGAATTTTTACCTGTATAATCCTCGACAACGTAAATTTCCTTACCGAGTGACTCGTACAAGGTAATCAAACTACCCTTCTTAATACTTCGACCAGCAACCGGATCGGTGCGAATTACTTTTCCTTTTTCAACCGTTTCACTCTCTTCTTTCTGCGTTTGAACATTTACTTCAAACCCAGCATTTTTAAGAGCATTTTCTGCATCGATAACACTATAACCAGCCACATCAGGAACGACGACATCAGGAATCGCAGTCACGGCCGGAATAATCAAGAAAATCGCTGCGACAATCACAATGATAAAAGCAAGTACTGCCGATAAAATCCAAATCCAACGATTCGTCTTTTTAATCGTCTCATCTTCTTCGATCTGGCGGACAATTTCCTCTGTAGAATCTTCGTCCTCTTTCTCTTTTTCTGGTTTAGATTCCTGTTTCTTCTTAATCGCAACAACCGCTTTGGAATCGTCCTGATCATGTTCCGGATATGGATAGACATATTTTGGTTCATTGACTCGGTCCTCATTTAACGCCGTCAACAAATCTTCATGCATCTCTTTGGCATCATGATAACGATTTTTTGGATTTTTCGCTGTGGCCTTCAAAATAATATTTTCGATACTTTGTGGAATTGCTGGATTCTGACTACGAACACTAGGAAGCGGATCACGCATATGTTTTAAAGCAATCTCAACCGCATTTTCTCCTTTAAATGGTAATTTACCGGTCAAAATCTCATAAAACAAAATTCCCATTGAATAAATATCGCTTCGAATCGTACTTCCCTTCCCACTCGCTTGTTCCGGGGGAAGATAATGAACACTTCCCATGACCGAATTTGTCTGGGTAAGCTGTGTACTATTCATCGCCATCGCAATTCCAAAATCGGTAATCTTAATCGTCCCATCATCTTTAATTAAAATATTTTGTGGTTTTAAGTCGCGATGAATAATGTAACTATCATGTGCATGAGAAATCCCATCGGTAAGTTGTAACATGATATCAATTGCTTCACTCAACGTCAAACTACCACGTTTTTTAATGACTTGTTTTAACGTTTTGCCATCGACATATTCCATGACAATGTAATAATTTCCATTATCTTCACCGACATCGTACATTTCGACAATGTTTGGATGCGATAAACTAGATGCCGCCAAAGCTTCTCTTTGAAAACGCCGTACAAACTTCTCATCGTTTGCAAGATCACCTCGTAACACCTTAATCGCAACATCTCGATCTAAAATAATATCATGTGCTAAATAGACGTTCGCCATACCACCTTCACCGATACTGCGAATAATCTCATATCGATCACTAATCTTTTGCCCCTTTATTATCATTCTTATCCTTCACCTTCTTTAGTTCGTATTAAATATGCAATCGAAATATTATCCGTTCCACCTCTATTATTGGCTTTTCGAATTAATTTAATCACTTTATCTTCGATCTCTAAATCACTCGTTAAGACTTTTTCAATCGCTTCTTCATCGACCATATTCGTAAGTCCATCACTACAAAGTAAAATGGATTGAATAGCACTGATATCGACACAATCGAAAACGTCGATATCGATCGGATCGTTCGCCCCAAGTGCTTTCATTAACACATTTTTCTTCGGATGATCCTTTGCCTCTTCTTCCGTAAGTTCGCCGGCCGTAACCAACAAATTAACAAGCGTATGATCGTAAGTCACTTTATGCAAGCGATTATCTTTCATAACAAATCCCGAAGAATCGCCGATATTTCCAAATAAAATATATTCTTTTGTACAAATTGCAACAACTAAAGTAGAACCCATTCCTTTACTTTCCGGATGATTCTTTGCGTACTCAAAAATCAATCCATTAATTTCGGTCACACTATCTCGTAACCAAGAAATAGCCTGTGCTTTATCCATGTGAAGAAAGGTTTCATTAAAATGCTTTCCTAAATAACTAATCGCAATACTCGAAGCCACTTCGCCAGCCGAATGACCACCCATTCCATCGGCAACGGCCATCAAATAATCGTCATCATGGTTCTTTACAATAATAACACTATCTTCGTTGTGACTTCTTACTTTCCCAGGATCCGTTAAATAAAACGACTTCAAATTGACTCCTCCTTCTCACTGCGAAGTTGACCACATGCGGCACTGATTTTTCGTCCAAATTCTCTTCGAATCGTAACACTGATCTTCTCTTTTTTTAGTATATCATAAAACTTCAAAATTGTCTCTTGACTACTTCGTTTGAATTCAATATGATTCGTTTCATTATATGGAATCAAATTCACATAACAATTCATTCCTCGTAATAAAGTAGCAAGCTCTTTAGCACACGCAACACTATCGTTCACATCTTTTAATAAAATATATTCAAATGTTACGCGGCGATTCGTCTTTCGAATATAATCACGAATAACCGGCATCAATTCAGTCAAAGGATATGCCCGATTAATCGGCATAATTTGATTTCGTAACAAATCATTCGGTGCATGTAGGCTAATCGCCAAATTCACTTGATATGGAAGCTCACTGAATTCCTTAATTTTAGGAATAATACCACAAGTAGAAACGGTGATATGTCTACTTCCAAGCGCAATTCCATGTGGATGATTGATAATCGAAATAAAGTCTACTACATTATCATAATTATCAAATGGTTCGCCAATTCCCATTAAAACAACATGACTGATCCGCTTATCGATATCTTCTTCGATGGCCAACACTTGTTGTACCATTTCATAAACTTCCAAAGATCGCACCTTTTTTCGCCGACCGCTTTCACAGAATTTACATCCCATATTACATCCTACTTGAGTAGAAATACAGACACTGTTACCATAATCATGAAACATCAAAACCGCTTCGATATGCTCTTTATCAGGAAGCCGAAATAAATACTTATTGACATCCCGATCACGTTGTACTTCTAAAATCTCAAGTTTTGTAAACATATAATCCTGTTCTAAAAGCTCTATTACTTCCTTTTTTAAGTTGCTCATTTCACGAAAAGAAGATACTCTTTTTTGATAAAGCCATTGAAAAACTTGAACGGCCCGAAACTTCTTATCACCATGATCAATAAAATATTGTTCTAAATTAGAAAACGTTTCACTATATATGCTTTTCATAACACACTTCCTGATCCTATTATAACATAAGTCCAAAAGCCAAAAAAACACTTATTTACAAGAAAGTGTCAATTAACATTTATTTACAAATCAAAAAAGATATATTATAATAAGCACGGTGATAGAAATGGAAAAGAGATTTCGCTATAAACTACAAAAAAACCATAAAACTTATCAACTCCTAGTCGACTATCCAGATACAGAAGATATCGATTATGGCGTACTAGAAGAAGCATGTAAATTTTTTATTCAAAATAGGCAATTTAAACGAGAACAACTCGTATTTCAATATTATATGCACAATTTGATGAAACGAAGATTTCAAGAAATATACGAACATTACGATCTCTATTTTCGCGAATATGAAGGAGCTCTCTTAGTTTATCCATATTATCAACTCAAACAGGAAGAACTAGGATTAACCGAAACACAAAAAGCAATTGTCAACGAAATGATTCGCTATAGCTTAGAAAATAAAAAAGAATGGGGTAAACTCGAAGTAAAAAGCAAAATGGAAAAAGCACTTAGATAAACTGAGTGCTTTTTTCAAATCAAAAAACTATGATTCATTGACAATTTCTACTTGCTGAGTATATCCGCCCGCAAAATGAATGGTCACAATTCCCGTGATACCACCATCATTTGTTTCAAATTCAGAAGAAACGATTCGATATTGAATTGGGGCAATGACATTTTTCCAATCAAAACTACGACCAGTTTGATTAACCACTTGCTTTAATCTTACAACATCATTACTAGTTGTAAGTAATGATCCCGTTGATAAAGTAGTAACCGACGGTGGTATGACGATCTTTTCGAAAGGCACGTTTAAAAAAGCAATCGAATCGATGCGTTCCACCGTATTTGGTATAACCATTTCACATGTGGTAGAAAAATAATTATCCGTCGTAGAATAAAATGTTGCTCGCCCAATTACTTTCAATGGATAACGAACTCCATCTACCTCGATTACACTGGGCAGCTCGATGACATCTCCCGATGAAATTCTCCCTGTATAACCAATTACCGTGGTATAATCGACAACGCCATTTTTTAGCCGATAAATATAAAGAGGATACGGACTTTCACTAACCTGTCCATTAAACGGAGCAACATCAAAGTCTCGTAAGGTATCCGGCCAATGAATTTCCGATAAACGATTGAAGTTAAACGCCGAAAAACCAATTTCTATCAACTGGGATTCCATAACCGGATCCTCTTCTAAACCAAATGTCAAATCTTGAATGGAATTTTCAGAGAAAGCATACCCTTTGATATATTCTACCGAATTCGGTATTGTTAAAGAAGAAATTTCGTTATGAATAAAAGCATAGCTCCCTATTTCTTTTAAATACTTGGGAAGCGTCAGTTCTGTAATTCCCTTACGGTTAAAAACACTATCGGCAATTTTGGTTACTGGATAATTTGAAATCGTATCAGGAATCGTTAATGCTCCATCGACCATTCCATCATATCCTGTAATCGTTACTTCATTATTATTGATTGTATATTGATATTTTCCCTGTTGTCCAGCATCAAAGGCATGAACAACCACTTTCGCTGAAAAACTTTGATTGCTATAATTCCATTGATTATCAGTTACTTGGTTTCCATCTTCCTTGATCCATAGCCGTAAGCGAAATCCTTTTTGATAATTTTCCGTATTTTTAGAAATCATCTCTTGGTAAAGCACCTTATGATGACTATCCGGATCAAAATAAATACTATCTTGTAATTCCGAATATAATTTAACCGTCCCATTCTCCGTTACTGTTGTAGAAACTGGTGTTTCCGTAACACCATCGATTTCCGTTAGATACGTTTTAATTGCACTCGCTGGTAATATATTCGCATCCGTTGACTTATCGGTCCAATAAAGTACTACTTCATAAAAAATGGGACTCCCTTTCGTCGTTGCTAACACTTGAAAATCAAAGACACTATTGCTTCCACTTAATTCTTTGCCATCCTCATCACTCATCGGAAGAGCATTCACCAAATAAATTCCATTCCCGGCCGCTTCTTTTTCATCGTAGAAAAAGCTCAATCTACCACTGGTGATAGTATTTTCTTTCGTTCCTTCTCTACTATATTGAAATATGGCATAACTAAGACCTAGTATCAAGCAACATAGACTCAATAATAACCCACCAACGATGATTATTTGTCGTCTCATATTTCCACCTCTATTTTCTATCTATAAACCATTATACCCCCCCCCCCAATGTTGTCAACTTAAGAAAATTTAAGCCGGTCGATAATTAGAAAAATGAAGATTGGCTCGGACCCGATCATTGATATTCCGAGGAAAGGAACGATTGGGAGGAGG
>CALVRU010000039.1 GCA_944358775.1 uncultured Bacilli bacterium
ACACCTCCTTTCGGAGGTGTATTATACCACGCCCTTAACTCTTTTTTATTAATGTCTACTTTAAGGGGTGCATTTCAATGCTGTTATCTTTTTCATAGTGGCATTTTTTATTTATTTATAGCGGAAGATGCGATGTCAATATCGTCAATATTAGGATTAAAATTGACAAAACTAACTAATCAAATAAAAAAATGTGGATTTCCTGAAAATAGTCTTTCTCATTATGAAAAATTATTAATGGAAAATAACATAGATTATCAAAAAATAGAGTTGCCTAAAAAAAATCATATATCACCTAAAAAACACAAAGAAAATAGAAAAAAACAATTATCCATAAATATGATTCAATATCTAAATAATATTGATATATCTAAAATTACCCCATTGGATGCCTTAAATTTACTAGCAGACTTAAAGGAGATGTTATATTATGAACAAAAATGAAGTAGAAGAATTGCTAATATATAAACAATATCTAGAATTAATTTATTACACAACAACTATTTTATTAAAATATCCCAAATTAGAACGATATAGTTTAAATCAGGATATACGACACACCACTTATGAAGGACTAGAATGTATTTTATATGCTTATCGTCTTTATAATAGAAAAGAAAAAATAAAGTATTTGATTAAATTGGATATTAAATTAAAATTTTTAAAAGCATTAATTCGAATTTCTTATCGTAAAAAATATATTAATGCCAAGAATTATGCAGCATGGAGTAAAAAAATATTTAATATTGGTAACATGTTAGGAGGGTGGATCGTGTCATGCCAAAAACACTCAAACTCAAACTAGAAGATCGACTTGAATATATTAATTTTTACGAAGCTTTTCAAAGAACAAAAAAAAATAAACCTAGGCGCAAGGAGATTTATAAGTTCGAACTAGATTTAGAGACAAACTTGTATACCTTGATTCAAAAAATAAAAACAGGAAAGTATCATTTTGGAAAATATCGTGAATTTTTAGTATATGAACCTAAAATAAGAACAATTCGAGCTCTGCCATTTCAAGATCGTATTATTCATCAATGGTATGTTGAAGAATTTATTAAACCTTATTTTTTACCTCGCTTTATAAAAGATTCTTATGCATGTATTGAAGGAAAGGGGACACATAAAGCAGTAGAACAAATAGAACGATATATGCGTTCAATGAAACGAAAATATAAAGAATATTACATATTAAAGTGTGACATAAAAAAATTTTTTAATTCTATTGATTTAGAAATTTTAGAAAATTTAATGAAAAGATATATTCATGATCCACAATTACAAATGTTTACCAATAAAATTATATATGAAAATTCATATGAAACAGTAGGAATTCCAATTGGTAATTATACTTCTCAATTTTTTGCTAATATTTATTTAAATGAGTTAGATCAATACATTAAACAGGAATGTCATATTAAGTATTATATTCGCTATATGGATGATTTTATTTTGCTACTTCCTACAAAAAATGAGGCTAAAGCAATGTATCAAAAAATAGAATATTTTTTAAAAAAAGAACTAAACCTTTCGTTAAATGAAAAAAGTCGTTTTTTCCCAAACGCACTTGGTGTTGATTTTTGTGGTTACCATATATATGAAACACATCGATTATTACGTAAAAGAAGCATTACCAAGATGAAAAAACAAATTAAATATTGGAACTGGTTATATCATCAAGAAAACTTAGATTATAACAAAGCTCAAATGTCATGGAATTGTTGGATTGCTCATTCTACACACGCCTCTTGCCATACATTGCAACAAAAGTTATATGATCAGATGGATTTTAGAGAAAAAATTAATCAATATTTACCAACACAACAGATTGAAAAGAACAATTGAATTATAAGAGATAAATGATATAATAAAAATACCAAAAAAGGGAGGAGAAAGCCATGTTTCAACTCGTATCGAAATATCAACCTTCCGGTGATCAGCCAGAAGCAATTCATCAATTAGTAAAGGGAATACAAGATGGTAAGAAAGACCAAGTTTTATTAGGAGCAACTGGAACTGGGAAAACATTTACGATTGCAAATGTAATTAAAGAAGTTGACAAACCAACTCTTGTATTGGCGCATAATAAAACATTAGCAGGGCAACTTTATTCGGAACTAAAAGAACTATTTCCAGAAAATGCAGTGGAGTATTTTGTATCTTATTACGATTATTATCAACCGGAAGCTTATGTTCCATCGACTGATACGTATATTGAAAAAGATTCATCGATTAACGATGAAATTGATGAGTTGCGTCATCGGGCTACGAGTGCTCTTTTATCAAGAAGAGATGTCATTGTTGTCGCTAGTGTATCGTGTATTTATGGTATCGGTGAAGTAGAAGAATATCGTAATAAAATGTTAACGTTAAATGTCGGCGAAGAAGTCGATCGTAATGCAGTTTTAGCAAAATTAGTAGAAATGCTTTATGAACGTAACGACTATGATTTCAAACGGGGAACTTTTCGAGTTCGCGGGGATGTACTAGAGATTATTCCAGTAAACGAAAATACGAAAGGATATCGCATTGAGTTTTTCGGAGATGAAATCGACCGTATTTGTGAAATTGATACGTTAACCGGTGTCGTACTAAATAACAAAAAGACAATTAGTCTTTTCCCAGCGAGTCATTTCGTAACCAGTGATGAAAAACTTCAACATGCGATCAAGACGATTAAAGAAGAGTTAGAAGAAAGATTGCAAGAATTAAAAAACGATAATAAATTATTGGCTGCGGAACGACTAGAACAAAGAACTCGCTATGATCTAGAAATGCTCCAAGAAACCGGTTTTTGTCATGGAATTGAAAATTATTCGAGACACATGGCAGGACGAAAAGCTGGCGAAACTCCTACGACTTTAATGGACTTTTTTCCAAAGGATTATCTGTTAGTAGTGGATGAATCACATGTTACCTTACCACAAGTACGTGGTATGTATAATGGTGACCGGGCGCGAAAAATGAACCTGGTTGATTATGGGTTTCGCCTTCCGAGTGCGCTAGATAACCGCCCTTTAAAGTTTGCCGAATTTGAGAAAAAGATCAATCAAGCGATCTATGTATCCGCGACGCCTGGAGATTATGAATTAGAATTAACACATCATCAATTTGTCGAACAAATTATTCGACCTACTGGATTATTGGATCCGCTTGTCGAAGTACGACTAAGTAAAGGTCAAATTGACGATTTAGTAGGTGAGATCAAAGAGCGAATCGAACGAAATGAACGAACCTTGATTACCACTTTGACAATTCGAATGGCAGAAGAATTAACCAACTACTTAAAAGATCTTGATATCAAAGTAGCATACTTACATACCGAAGTAAAAACGTTAGAACGAATGCGTATCATTCGTGATCTACGACTCGGAAAATACGACTGTATTGTTGGAATCAACCTTCTTCGCGAAGGAATTGATATTCCAGAAGTGAGTTTAATTGCTATTATCGATGCTGATAAGGAAGGATTCTTGAGAAGCGAACGTAGTCTTATTCAAACAATCGGTCGGTGTGCCCGTAATGCGAATGGGAAATGTATTTTGTATGCCGATAAAATTACAGATAGTATGCAGAAAGCGATGGACGAGACGGCCCGTCGTCGTAGCATTCAAGAAGAATATAATAAGATACACGGAATTATTCCGAAAACAATTGTCAAAGAAATTCGGGATACGATCAGCAATATTGATGAAGCACCTTCAAAATCGAAGAAAGGTCAGAAAGTATCTCGTAAAGAGCAAGAAAAAACGATGGAAAAAATTGAGCAAGAAATGCGTCTTGCTGCCAAGAATCTTGATTTTGAACGAGCAATGGAATTGCGTGATATTTTATTTGAAATGAAAAGCGAATTAGAGTAATCCACAAGAAAAGTGGATTACTTTTATTTTAATAAGATAATCCACAATTCTTGTGGATAAAAAGATTCAAACTATTGCATTTTATCGGAAAATGTGGTATATTAATTCTCATTTAGAAGGGGGAAAAAATATGGGAAGATATAAAGTGGATAAAATTTACATGGCTTATGTTCATACAATTGATCCGACCGATAATTCGTTTCATTTAGAATATTTACCATGTCAAAAGAAAAAAGACGAGAACGAGAACGAAGTGTATCAACCATTATTGAATAATCATCATTATCATTTCTTTATTGATATCGAACCGATTAGCTCTTTTCTAGAAAAAAAAGAAACAAGTTTATATATTTCAAAAGAGAGAATATTTCAAGTAGCAAGACGCGCGAACATTCGCTTAACGGAATGCAAAGCGATTGAAAAACGTCATGGTATAGAAAATACTCAGGTAGAGCCAATTATTTATCAGAAAGAAGAAAAAATAGATGAAAAAGTACTAGCGAAAAAAAGAAGTTCTCTTTCCAATTGGTTTGATCCTAGTCAAAAAAGTGCATAAGAAGCGAAAAGCTTCTTTTCTTATCCAAAACGCCTTGATGTGCAAACAATTGTTTGATAAAATAAGAAGGTAAAGAATGTGCATGATCAAAAAAAATGATATAATAAGCGAAGGTGAAAAAAATGGATAAAATAATTATCAAGGGAGCTCGCGAAAACAACTTAAAAAATGTAAATCTAGAACTTCCAAAAAATAAATTAATTGTAATGACTGGGGTCTCAGGAAGTGGTAAGAGTAGTCTTGCATTCGATACGATTTATGCAGAAGGACAACGCCGTTATGTCGAAAGTTTGTCTGCATATGCAAGACAATTTTTAGGAGGTACGGAAAAACCGGATGTCGATAGTATCGAAGGATTATCGCCATCGATTAGTATCGATCAAAAAACGACAAGTAAAAATCCTCGTTCCACGGTCGGAACTGTGACGGAGATCTATGATTATCTACGTCTTTTATTTGCAAGAATAGGAACGCCGTACTGCCCGACGCATCATATTCCAATTACTTCGCAGAGTGTCGAAGAAATGGTAAATAAGATTTTAGAGTATCCAATTGGTACGAGATTAGTGATTCTAGCTCCAATTGTCCATGGAGAGAAAGGAACTCACAAAGATCTATTAGAGCAATTACGAAAAGATGGGTATGCCCGCGTACGTATTAATGGTGAGATGAGAGATCTAAGTGAGGAAATCACTCTTGAGAAAAATAAAAAAGACAATATTGATGTTGTGATTGACCGAATTGTATTGAAAGAAGATAGTCGTTCTCGTTTACATGAATCGATGGAAGTAGCAACCAGGCTTGCTCACGGAAAGGTAGCAATCGATGTGATAGGAGACAAAGAACTTCTTTTCTCGGAATCGTTTGCTTGTCCATATTGTGACTTCTCACTTCCTGAATTGGAACCACGTCTCTTTAGTTTTAATGCCCCGTTTGGAGCATGTCCTGATTGCAAAGGATTGGGAGTAAAATTAAAGATCGATCCAGATCTCGTAATTCCAGATAAAGAAAAAAGTCTGAATCAAGGAGCTATTGTAACCTTGAGCGATGATCAAGAAGGACTTTATTTTAAAAAGTTACAAGCACTTTGTAACCATTATAAAATCGATATGAATGCTAAAATCAGTGAATTACCGAAACATCAATTAGATATTATTTTATATGGAAGTGATGAACCAATTCATTTTGATTATCATTCAAGAAGTGGCAATCATTTCAATTCGACCGATTATTTTGAAGGAATCATTACGAATCTAGAGCGACGTTATATGGAAACTTCGAGTACTTGGATTCGCGAATGGTTAGAAAATTACATGGTAGAACATACTTGCGAAACTTGTCATGGTAGTCGTCTTCAAGAAAGTGTTTTGTCCGTATTAGTCGGTAATAAGAATATCTATGAAGTAACTTGCATGAGTATCAAAGAGTTGATTCCATTTTTTAAAAACTTAAAATTAAGCAAGGAAAAAGCAAGTATTGCTCAGTTGTTATTAAAAGAGATCGATGCTAGATTATCTTTCTTAAGCAATGTGGGACTCGAATATTTAACGTTAAGTCGTTCCGCTGGAACACTATCAGGTGGCGAAGCACAACGAATTCGTTTGGCAACTCAAATCGGTTCAAAATTAACCGGCGTATTATATGTTTTAGATGAACCAAGTATTGGACTCCATCAACGAGATAATGAAAAACTAATTCATTCGCTTTTAGAGATGCGCGATTTAGGAAATACGCTTGTCGTCGTAGAACATGATACAGATACAATGTTGGCATGTGATTACCTAGTGGATATTGGACCAGGTGCTGGAACCGAAGGAGGTACAGTCGTGGCCGCTGGTACTCCTGAAGAAGTTATGAAAAATGACAATAGTATTACCGGCCGTTATCTTTCAGGAAAAGAAAAAATCGAAGTGCCGAAAACAAGACGGAAAGGAAACGGTAAATTCATCGAAATCAAAGGAGCCAAAGAAAATAATTTAAAAAACATCAACGTGAAAATTCCACTTGGAACGCTTACCTGTGTGACCGGTGTTTCAGGCAGTGGTAAAAGTAGTTTAATCACGGAAATTCTTTGCAAAGCGTGCCAAAATTATATTTATCATTCAAAAGAGAAACCAGGTAAATACAAAGAAATCAAAGGACTAGAAAACATCGATAAAATCGTCGAGATATCACAAAACCCAATTGGTCGTACGCCACGTAGCAATCCTGCTACTTACACGGGCGTTTTCGATGAAATTCGCGATCTTTTCACAAACACGAAAGAAGCGAAAATGCTAGGATATGGCAAGGATCGTTTCTCATTCAATGTGAAAGGCGGTCGCTGTGAAGCTTGCCGTGGTGATGGCGTAAAAAAAATCGAAATGCATTTTTTACCAGATGTCTACATTCCATGCGAAGTTTGCCATGGAACGAGATATAATAAAGAAACTCTGGCCATACAATATAAAGGAAAAAATATTGCGGATGTATTAAAAATGCGAGTTAGTGAAGCCCTTAAATTCTTTGAAAATGTCCCGAGAATTAAAAATAAATTACAAGTATTAGAAGATGTCGGAATTGGGTATGTAGAACTAGGTCAAAGTGCAACTACTTTATCTGGTGGTGAAGCCGGTCGGGTAAAACTTGCAAAAGAATTACAAAAACGTCCAACCGGGAAAACACTTTATATTCTAGATGAACCGACTACTGGACTTCATTCGGCCGATATCAAGAAGTTACTTGCAATCTTTCAAAAAATAGTAGATAATAATGATACAGTAGTAGTGATTGAACACAACCTCGACGTCATCAAAGTAGCCGATTATATCATCGACTTAGGACCAGAAGGTGGCGATGGGGGCGGAACGGTTGTCGCTACTGGAACTCCAGAACAAGTTAGTAAAAATGAAAACTCCTACACCGGAGCCTTCTTAAAAAAGATACTATAAAGGAGGAGTATAATGAAACAAGAGCAATGCCAAAAAAAGAAGTTGCATCTATGGATCAAACTGTTAGAATGGATCCTAACGACTTTAGCATACACTCTTGTTTTAATTTTAATGAGCGCACTATTTTCTTCCTTTTACATTGATCCTCATCATTATGGACTCTATGCATTATTAGTAGTAGTGGTAATCTATCTTTTGAATAAAACAGTGAAACCAATTTTATTTTCTTTCACACTGCCCATTACGGGAATAACATTGGGATTATTTTATCCCTGCTTGAATTTATTTGTCCTGAAACTAACAGACTGGATATTAGGAAGTCATTTTCAAATTTATAACATCTGGGTTGCATTCTTTATTGCGATTTTGATTTCGTTATGTAATAGCTTAATGGAAGAATTTCTCATAAAACCAATCACGAGGAGGTTGAAAAAAATATGAGTAGAGTAGCTCTCGATTTAGGATTCATACAAATTTATTGGTATTCGATCTTTATCTTCTTAGGCGTACTAGTTGGTCTATTTGTCGTTTTCCGTGAAGTAAGACGCCAGAAAATAAATGAAGATTTTATGATTAATTTGCTCTTCTATGGAATTATAATCGGACTAATTGGGGCAAGATTATACTACGTATTATTTAATCTAGATTATTATACGAAATACCCTTTAGAAATTTTCGAGATATGGAATGGTGGATTGGCCATTCACGGGGGAATTATTGCCGCGATCATTTGGATTTTCTTCTATACTCGCAAATACAAAGCAAAAACGCTGAAAGTATTAGACATTCTGGCTCCAGGATTAATGATCGGTCAATCCATTGGACGATGGGGAAATTTCTTCAATGGTGAAGCCTTTGGCGCAATTACAACGCGAGCAGCCTTAGAAAAATTACAACTGCCCGATTTTATCATCGAAGGCATGAAAATAGACGGCTACTATCGAACACCGACGTTTTTATATGAATCGATCTGGACCTTTTTTGGATTTCTAGCACTGTTATTATTACGACGTTATAAATATGTCAAAACAGGGCAATTAACGGGATTTTACTTTATGTGGTATTCCGTTGGACGATTCTTCATCGAGGGTATGCGGACAGATAGTTTGATGTTAGGATCATTCCGCATTGCCCAAATAGTTTCGATCGTATTGTTTATTATTGGCCTATTACTTTTTATCTTTAGTAAAAAAGGAAGTCGTTTTGATAATTTATACAAGGAGAAAGAAAAAAATGAAATTAGATTTTAATACGATTATTATTGGTGCTGGTGTTGCTGGAATGACTTCGGCGATCTACCTTCGTAGAGCAGAAGTAACTTGTCTATTAATAGAGCAAGAGATGCCAGGTGGTCAGATTACACGTACTTCAACCATTGAAAACTATCCGGGAATCAAAAGTATCACCGGTCCTGACCTCGCTGTCGATATGTTCTCACAGGTACAAGAGCTTGGCGCCAATGTTATTTTTACGAAAGTAGAGAAGATTATCGATCAAGAGGAATATAAAATAATTCACACATCTACGAAAGATTATACTTGCAAACACGTGATTATTGCGACAGGTCGCAGTCCAAGAAAGTTAATGATTGAAGGCGAAGAAAAATATACGAATCGCGGTATTAGTTACTGTGCAATCTGTGATGGGCCGCTTTATAAAAAGAAAGAAGTAGCGGTTATCGGTGGCGGAAACAGCGCCGTCGAAGAAGCAATTTATCTTTCCAATATTTGTACTCATGTTACATTAATTCATAGAAAAGATCGGTTAACTGCACAAAAGAACCTAATTAACCGTCTATTAGAACGGCCAAATGTAACAATCGAATATCATTCGACTGCGACCGAATTTATGGGGGAAGATGGGCATCTGACAACAATCAAAATCCATAATACCGAAACCAAAAAAGAGAAGCAAATTGCGATTTCTGGTTGTTTTATCTACATCGGCCAAATTCCCAATACCGCTTTTTTAAAAGACCTAAATATCTGTAACGAGCACGGATATGTCAAAACCAATCATCTTCAAGAAACACCGATCGATAACATCTTTGCCGTTGGTGATGTAACATCAAAAGAACTTTATCAAATTGTTACTGCCACTTCGGATGGAGCCATTGCTGCCAATGCGATTATCAATCGTCAATAAGGACTTTTCAGTTTTATCATTTTATAGTATAATTATTCTAGCGAGGTGTAGCAAATGGTACTAATGCAAATTTTTCTAATTATTTTAAGTGCTCTAATGATTGTCATCGGTGGAACATTTCTCATTCTCTATTTTGTCAATTTAAAGCAAGTAAAAAAATCATCCGAAGAAAAATTAAAACGGAATAATTTTTTAAATCTAGCATTGGGAATCATCATTCCAATAGGTGGCCTCATCACTTTACTAGTAACTTTTGTTATTTTTTAAAAGCTCTTAAGAACTGATTTGAAAAAAATCTACACGAAATAAAAAGCGTGTAGATTTTTTTCTATGTTAAAATTAAAATAAGGA
>CALVRU010000040.1 GCA_944358775.1 uncultured Bacilli bacterium
TTTCAAGATATGTATTATATATTATTAGGTGACATTTTCAAAAAATTTAAAGGTGACAAAATCAAAAAGGTTTAACATCATTATAGCATATTTCTTTCCAAATTGCTTATTATTTGATAAAATATACAAGAAGGAAGTGATGGGATGATATCGCCACTTGCATTAAAATTAGCACCACAATCCATTTCGGAAGTAATCGGCCAACAACATTTATTGGGAAAAGGGAAAATTTTAAGTAATTTAATTGAAAACAAACGCATTTTCTCGATGATTTTGTATGGACGACCAGGAATCGGTAAAACTTCGATTGCCAAAGCGATGATGAATGATTTGGGCGTACGATATCGTTTTTTGAATGCGACTACTTCCAATAAGAAAGATTTTGATGTCGTTTTAGAAGAAGCTAAAATGTATGATGGAATCGTCCTAATTATCGATGAAATCCATCGAATGAATAAAGATAAACAAGACTTGTTATTACCACAATTAGAAAGTGGCTTAATTACTTTGGTCGGACTTACGACGAGTAATCCGTTTCATGCGATTAATCCAG
The DNA here is from genome assembly GCA_944358775.1 of uncultured Bacilli bacterium. Classification (GTDB taxonomy): domain Bacteria; phylum Bacillota_I; class Bacilli_A; order RF39; family UBA660; genus Faecenecus. The sequence continues at coordinate 554 of CALVRU010000040.1, forward strand.
CGATTCGTAGTCGTTGTCAATTATTTGAATTAAAGGAACTGACGAACGAAGATATTTGTTTGGGGTTAGCTCGAGCGATAAAACATCCGGATTTAGAGGGAATCGAAATCGACGAAGAAACAATTCATTATATTGCCGATCTTTCAGGTAACGATCTTCGCTATGCGTATAATTTACTAGAGGTTGCTTTCTATTCGACTAAAGATAAAAAAGTGACACTAGAACATGTGAAAAGCATTAATAATAAACCGGCTTTTTTTCACGATAAAAATTCAGATGGTTATTATGATGTATTGAGTGCCTTTCAAAAATCGATTCGGGGAAGCGATGTCGACGCAGCTCTTCATTATTTGGCCCGTTTAATCGTGGCAGGAGATTTGGATAGTATTTGTCGTCGACTCAGCGTTATAGCCTATGAAGACATCGGTTTAGCAAATCCGGGAATCGGTCCAAAAGTGATGGCAGCAATTGAAGCAGCCCAATTGGTCGGTTTACCAGAAGCACGAATTCCTTTAGGAACGATTGTGATAGAGATGGCGTTATCGCCTAAGTCCAATACTGCTCACCTTGCTCTCGATCAAGCGATCGCCGATGTGGAAACTGGTCGGAGTGGCCCGATACCTTCTTATTTAAGAGGTGGCGGAACCAAAGAATACAAGTATCCACACGATTATCCAAACAGTTATATTTATCAACAGTATTTACCGGACAACTTAAAACGAAAGAAATATTATCATCCTAAGAAAGAATCAAAATTCGAAACATCACTTGCCGTAATCGATCAGAAAATTGCCGAAATCAAAAAGAATGCCGAACAAAAAAGAAATGAATAATCATTTCTTTTTTTCTTGTTTTTATTTTTCATTGCGATCGACAAAACGATCGAATTTCCGAATTGTCTCATCTTCTAAATTCGTTCGATTTAATTCTTCGACTAACATTTTTTGATCACGAGATAATTTATTTGGAATTTGTACTTTCATAATAACGTACATATCCCCTTTATGACGATTCGTGGAGTTATTGATACCTTTTCCTTTTAACCGTTGTTTATCATTGTTATTGGTGCCACTAGGGATTGTTAAAACGACATTCCCTGTTAAGGTTGGGATTGTTTTTTTACAACCTAACATCGCTTGGGTAATCGTGAGTGGCACTTCTAGGTAAATATCGTCCCCATCGCGAACAAAAAATTCATGTTCTTTTACTTCGAACTCAATATAAAGATCACCATTTGGCCCACCATTGCGACCAGCATCGCCTTTTCCTTGTAAACGAAGTCGATTCCCCGTATCGACACCGCTTGGTACTTTAATTACGATATCTTTATTGACCTTGACTTTACCTCGGCCTTTACATTTACTGCAGGTACGTTCTAGTGTTTTTCCTTTTCCATTACAATAAGGACAACTTGTCTTACTTAAAAAGGAACCTAGAATCGTATGTTGCTCTTGCGTAATCGTTCCACTGCCATGACAATGTTCACATACCTTCTCACCAAAGCCACCTACTCCATCACATTCCGAACAAGTCTCCATCGTATCTAAATTTAGTTCTTTTTCACAACCGAAAACCGCTTCTTCGAAAGATAGTTTCATTTTCATTAAAGAATCTTGACCACGTTCTTTTCGGTTACTAGTATTTCGCGTGGAACCAAAGCCAAACGAAGAACCGAACATACTCCCAAAAATATCCCCAAGATCGATGTCGTCGAATCCGCCAAAGCCACCTTGGAAGCCGCCAAAACCGCCGCCCGCGGTCTGATCGAAAGCCGCGTGACCAAATTGATCGTATTGACGTCGTTTTGTCTCATCACTTAATACGGAATAGGCTTCTTGAACCTCTTTAAATTTTGCTTCGGCATCTGGTTCTTTGGAAATATCCGGATGATATTTTTTAGCAAGGCGCCGATAAGCACTTTTTATTTCATCGGCTGTGGCATTTTTCGAAAGACCTAATACCTCGTAGTAATCTTTTTTATTCATGCTTATTCACCTTCTTTACTTAATTTACGAAATAATTCTAATTGTTGATTGAAATAATCGACTGCATTCTCATAGACTTCTTGTCTTGTTAAATCAATTCCGAGTTTTGTAAAGATTTCATCTGGATAGAGATTACTTCCACACTTTAAGAAATCTTGATATTTCTCGAGGAACCCTTTTTCTTCATGAATCAATTTATTCGCGACAACTGTAGCAATAGAGATGCAAATTGCATAATCATATAAATAAAAATTCATGTAATAATGACTTCTCGTAACCCACATTAAGTGAGCCATTCCATCGTCTTCGACTGTGTTTCCACGATAATGGGAAAGAAGTTGATCGGCTTCTTGATTTAAATAAGCTGCCGTAATACTGTTTCCTTTTATGACGTGATCATACATCTTTTGTTCGAGTTGTCCTTCCATGACGGCGCCATAAAAATTATTTTGGAAGGTCCGAATGAAGTTTTCGAGTCCCATCAAACGTTCTTCTTTCGTCTTACCATTTTGAAATAAATAGTTGGATAAGATAATTTCATTCGTTAAAGATGCAATTTCGGCAATAATCGAAGGACAAGAACGGTACCATAATGGATTACTTTCGTTGATCCATTGATGATGGACATTGTGTCCTAATTCATGGATAATAGTGAAAATATCGCCCATTTTATAATTGTAACTAAGGAGAATACGTGAATCCGTCGTTGCCGTTGCATAACTGTATCCCCCACTTGTTTTTCCTTTGTATTGACAATAATCAATATAATGGTTATCAAACACTTTTTTCGCTTTGGCAAGATAATCTGTACCGAGTACCTTTAAAGATGACAAAATCATCGTTTGTGCTTCTTCAATCGTATATTCTTTCTCACTAGCCACCCAATCTAAAGCCAAATCATAGGTATGTAATACATCGAAGTGCACTGCTTCTTTCGCAACTTGATAATATTTCCTACTAATGTCATTCGTTTTCATCGCAGTCCGTTCTAACATCTCGAAAATCTCCGGAACAAGATGTCTTTTTTTGAGTTTTGCATCCCACGGACTACTATAATTCCGAATTTTAGCTAAATTAATATTATTTTTTACGTAATTATTAAGAAGTGCACTTTCTGTATTTTGATATTGAGCAATCGTCTTTTGAAATTGATCCGTTACCTGTTTCCGAATTTTGGGATCATTATTTTTTCGTAAAAGCCGATAGTTGGTCGTGGCAATATCGACGACTTCTCCATCACCAAGAGTAACGGTGCCATAGTCATGTTCTGCATTTAAAAGAGACGATGAAATATTACTATAACTATCGTATGTTTCTGTTAAAGTCGCTACTAACTTTTCCTCTTGCTCACTCAAAGTATGATCTTTTGCTTCGTAGATTTTCTCTAGATAACGACGATAGTTTTCTAAATTCGGATTTTCTTGAAATAGTTTTTGAAATGTCTCATTCGATAAAGCAATGATCTCTGGAACAGCATATGCACTAATTATCTGATAACGACTCAATAAAGAAGAAGCTTTGTTCTTCATCTCAATATAAAGTTGATTTTCTAGTTCGACATCATGATTTAAATAAGCATACGCATACAAATCATCTAGTTTTAAAGAGAGGTCTAAATCGAGTTTTAGAAAACGTTCTAGTTCATTTGCATCGTTGAGTTTTCCTTTGAACTTTGTTAGTTTCGGTAATTCTTCCGCGATTCTTTCCTGTTCTTTTTTCCACGCTTCATCGGAAACACAGAAAGAAGAAAGATCCCATCGATATTTTACGGGTACTGCTTGACGGTTTTGATATTTTTCCATAAAATCCTTTCTTAACATCCTAGAAAAGTTCTAGATTTCTAGAACTTTTCGGATCGATCTATTCTTATTTTTCTTCGTAAGTAGCGTCTTGGACATTATCGCTATTATTGTTGTTATTATTCGTATTTTCGTTTGCTTGTTGCTCTTTTTGAATGTTTTCGTATACTTTTGTAGCAAGTGCCATGGCTTTTTCTTGAAGGGCATCTTTACTTGATTTGATTTTATCGATGTCGTTCTTTTCAAGAGCATCTTTTACATCTTTTATTAATTTTTCCGTTTCTTCTTTTTCTTTACTATCTACTTTATCACCGAGATCTTTTAATGATTTTTCGGTCTGGAACACTAATTGTTCGGCATCATTTTTCAAATCTGCTTCTTCTTTTCTCTTTTTATCTTGTTCTTTGTTTGCTTCTGCTTCTTTCATCATACGATCGACTTCTTCATCCGATAAAGTAGTACTAGAAGTAATTGTAATGGATTGTTCTTTGTTGGTTCCTAAATCTTTTGCCGTAACGTGAACGATACCATTTGCATCGATATCGAATTTTACTTCGATTTGTGGAACACCACGTGGTGCTGCTGGAATACCAGTCAATTGGAAATTACCCAATGTTTTGTTATCGGCAGCCATAGAACGTTCTCCTTGAAGAACATGAATATCGACAGCTGGTTGGTTATCTGCAGCAGTTGAGAAGATTTGTGATTTTGAAGTTGGAATTGTCGTATTGCGTGGAATTAAAACAGTCATGACTCCACCCATTGTTTCGATACCTAATGATAATGGTGTAACATCAAGTAAAACGATATCGTTTACTTCACCAGTCAATACACCACCTTGAATCGCAGCACCCATAGCCACAACTTCATCTGGGTTTACTTCACGAGATGGTTCTTTACCTAATTCTTTTTTCACTAAATCATATACCATTGGAATACGAGTAGAACCACCAACCAAAATTACTTTGTCTAAGTCACTTGCCTTGATTCCGGCATCATTTAATGCTTTTCGAACTGGTTCTAGTGTCGAATCGACAAGATCACGAATAAGATCTTCAAATTTTGCTCTTGTTAAAGTCATATCTAAGTGTAAAGGACCGTCTGCGCCTTGTGAGATGAATGGTGCAGATACTTGGGTAGTGCTCATACCACTTAAATCTTTTTTCGCTTTTTCACTGATTTCTTTTAAACGTTGCATTGCAAGTTTATCTTTCGTCAAATCGACGCCATTTTCTTTTTTAAAGGTTTCTACGAGATAATCCATAATTCGGTTATCGAAATCATCACCACCGAGATGATTATTTCCGGCAGTTGATTTTACTTCGAAAACGCCATCTCCTAATTCTAGAATCGATACATCGAAGGTACCTCCACCTAAATCGTATACTAAAATCGTCTGATTTTTATCTTGTTTATCAAGACCGTATGCTAGTGCCGCAGCGGTCGGTTCGTTGATGATACGTTCTACTTCTAGACCGGCAATTTTACCAGCATTTTTCGTAGCTTGACGTTGGGAATCGTTAAAGTATGCTGGTACTGTGATAACCGCCTTATTAACTGATTCTCCAAGATAACTTTCTGCATAGTCTTTCATATAAGATAAGATCATTGCCGAAATTTCTTCTGGCGTATATTCTTTTCCCTCGGCTTCTACTTTCTCTTTCGTACCCATTTTTCTCTTAATACTAGAAATGGTGTTTTTGTTTGTAATTGCTTGCCGTTTCGCAGCATCTCCAACAATTCTTTCTCCATTTTTGAAAGCGACTACACTAGGGGTAGTACGACCTCCTTCTGGATTTGGAATTACTTTTGCTTCGCCACCTTCTAATACGGCGACACAACTATTTGTCGTACCTAAATCGATACCTATAATTTTACTCATAATTAATCATTCTCCTTTTCTTGTTTTTCTTCTTTTTCTACTTCCTCGTTTTCGAGGCTATTAACTTTGACTTTCGCTGGTCGAATTACTCTTCCTTTTAAGCGATAGCCTTTCATTAAAACATCTAATACGATATTATCGTCTTTTTCTTGATCATGATCTACAAGCAGTGCTTCTTCACAAGTTGGATCGAACTCTTTCTCTAATGCGTCGATTTCTTCGACATCATATTTCTTTAAGATTTCATTAAAATGTGCATAGATCATTTTAAATCCTTGTAAGAACTTAGAAAGTTCATCGGATAAGTTATTGTCATCTAAACGAATTGCTCGTTCAAAATTATCTAAAATCGGTAAAAGATCGCAGATTAAATCTTGATTGGCAAACTTTAATAAATTGCTTGTTTCTTCGTCTTTCCGTTTCCGATAGTTCACGTTATCTGCTTGTGCAGTTAACACTTTGTTTTGTAGTTCTTGATTCTCTTGAGTCATTTTGGTAACGGTTTCCTGAAAAGACGCAAGTTTCTCTTTTAAAGTCTTTATTTCTTTTTCGTGGCAGTGACAATTATCGCCTTCCTGACACTCTTTCTTTTTTTTATTTTTCTTTTCTTTTTCGTCGGTCATTCTTCTGTCTCCTTTTCGATATGTTTTTTCATATAATCAAGTAATTCAACTACTCGATCATATTCCATTCGTTTCGGACCGATAATTGCAATCGTTCCTTCTTCTTTTGCTGTTTTATAAGAAGTCTGCACTACTGCAACATCAGAATCGATTTTCGTTTCTCGTCCAATATAAATACTAATATCATTTTTATCGGCTACAATCTTACTTTCGAGTTCTTCTTCGTTTAGTTTCGAAAATAATTCCCGAATTTTTTGAACATTGTTGAATTCCGGTTGTTTTAAGATGTTGTCTTTCCCGACAACATCGACATTTTTACTTTGAAATTCGCGAAATACCCGATAAAATACGTTGTATAATAATTCGTGCTCTTTGACGTAACGAGAAATGATCGGCTTGATTTCAAATTCGAGTTTACCGCTCACCTCATCGATCGGCGTACCTACAATCAAATCGTTGATCAAATTCACCGTCTTCTTTACATCTTCTAAAGAAACATTTGGAAGTTCGATCGTCTTATGCTCGACGTGTCCTTGGTCGGTAATGACTAATACGATCAAAGAGTTATCGTTTAATGGAACGACATTAATCTCTTTTAGTTTGTTTTCGTGTGATGCTTTTCCGAGAACGACTGAAGTATAAGAAGTCATCTCGGAAATTACCATTAGACTTTGTTTAATACAGTCAGATAACTCCAATGCTTGATTGTGAAAAATCATTTGTAACTTCAACATATCTTCGCCCGTAATTTTCTTTGGCTCCATTAGATGATCGACATAGTAACGATATCCTTTTTCCGATGGAATACGACCACTTGAAGTATGTGTCTTTTCCAGATAACCCAAATCCTCTAAGCCGGCCATATCATTTCGAACCGTAGCACTAGAACATCCTAGCTCATCGCATATTTCTTTGGAAGAAACCGGTTTGGCAAGATGAATATATTCTTGAACAATCATTTTCAGAATTTCTTTTTGCCGTTCACTCATTGGTACACCTCCTAGCACTTCATTCTCCACAGTGCTAATATCATTATATTCTTATTGTTAGCACTTGTCAACAATAGAGTGCTAATTTTTTGCGATTTTTTTCAACAAAAAAGGACGAAATCGTCCTAAGAATATGGTTTTATGACGATGCGGAAACTGCGATCGGTAGACGCTGCTCCCGTGTTTTGGTAAACGGCAAAAATACCCGTTTGTTCGTTACTATTGATCCCGCCACCACCATCACGTACTAAGTAACGATTCGCTGCATTTGGCATTTGAAAGGCATTACTATGCCATCTTGTCGTTTCCGATAAAGCATGTCCGAAACACTCACTACCATTACAAGCCAATGTAGCGTCTTCATTGCTATAACTATCATAGTATTCGCTGCCCGGTAAATTCGTGCTCGTAAAGCCACTTTGATCACTTGTAAACGTCCCGTCGGTATAACGGGCCATCATATATTCTAAACTACCGCCGACCATATCATAAATACCGGATATATTACCAGTCGTACTTGCTTTTACACCGTTATCTGTTTCATAGGTAAACCCATCTGGACAACTATTTGCATAAATTGGTGCTCCATCGACGATATCACCGGCACATCCAGTAACGCCTGGTCCGTAATTGGCATCGGTCGTCACATTGTTTTTATAAATTTTCTTTTCGAGTCCTACCTCGTTGGTATAAGTCGGATTCCCATATTTTCCATATATACTTTGTGATAAATAAGCAATTGCCGCCCACTCTGTATTTTTCATCATATGAATATCCGAGGTTGCGATTTGTTCGAAACCATAATCTTCAAATTTATTGTTTTTCATACTTTTGGTAGCAAAATAGAACGTGCTGACATTTTTATTGGTAAGTGATATTTGATTTGGTTTGATTTGAATGTCGCCTTCACTACAATTGTCGTTCGTACAAGAACCGATCGTTCCGGAAGGTTCAAATTTGGCAGCCCAGAAGCCATTGATTTCTTCCCCGTTAAACTGAAAAGCGCTCATCAATTTATAATCCTGAGAAGCTGTTGTCTGTTCTTTATTAATAAAATTAATTTTAATATCACCTGGGGTCGGATAACACATTAAGGAATTATCCCAACTACATGCGCTACTATTACCAGCAGTTCCCACTGGAATTTGATATTCGTATCGTGGAATCCATACCCACATCGTATTGATATCGTTCATATCGATCGTTTCGCCGACACCTATTTTTTCATACTTCTCGCGTGTAGAAGCAGAAACAGTTACGGCATTCGCCCACATTTGTTTGCTATAATTGTACCAGACCGTCGTCGGATCCGCTTTGACCCAAGCATCTTTACATTCGTTATAGATGACCGGAATCATACCATCAATTAACTCTGGAGCAGCAGCATGGGAAGTAGTATCGATTTCATCTAGACCCGTGGCACAAAATTCGTTGTTTGCAACATTGTTCAAATCATCTTTGATATTATCGATCAATGCTTTATCATTTTTTCGTTGTCCTGCCATAATCGATAATGTCAACAAAAGAATCATACATATCATCATGACGATACCATATAAAATAACCGTAATTGCAAAACCTTTATTATTTAATTTTTTCATACGATACACCCTATTATTCATTATATCGAAAATAGAAAAAAAAGAAAAGAGATAAATTTCTTTTTGTTAAACCTTTTTGATTTTGTCACCTTTAAATTTTTTGAAAATGTCACCTAATAATATATAATACATATCTTGA
>CALVRU010000041.1 GCA_944358775.1 uncultured Bacilli bacterium
ATTTGGGACGAATTCACAAAATATTTTGAAAACAATATGAGTGATTTGACCTCTTTTCAACGCCTTGCAGAATTGAGTGAAACGGATCCCTTTTATTTGGTTATCGTAACGCATAAGTCAGAGGGTATTTTTGCGGAAAATGACAACGATAAAAAATTATTGGGTAGGTTTGTTAGCCCGACCTGTCTTATAGAATTGCCCGATACGATGGCGTTCCGTTTGATGGGCGAGGCTATGGAAAAAACAAGAGATCCTAATGCCCTTGAGGAATGGGGAGAAATGCTCCATGATCTCTTTAATAGAACGCAAGATTCCAGACAATTGGTTCTTAAACAACTTCAAAAGAAAGATCCTAAATTTACAATGGATGATATGGCCAAAATTTTGCCTATGCATCCGTATGCCGCTTTGCTTTTAAAGCATCTTTCGGCGCAGTTTGCCTCGAACCAAAGAAGTATGTTTGACTTTATCAAGAATGATAAAGGTGATGATATACATGGCTTTCAATGGTACATAAAAAATTACGGTCCGGAGGACGATTATCCGCTTCTAACGATCGATATGCTATGGAACTTTTTCTATGAAAATGGAAAGGAACAGCTTTCGAGCGATGTTAGGAATATACTTAACCATTATAATAGCGCACACCCGGATCAACTTTTGGAACAGCAGAGAAAAGTTCTAAAGACCATTTTGTTGATGACGGCGATTTCACAGTCGCTTGGCGATAGTGTTGAATTGTTTATCCCGACGCCATCGAATATAGCAAATGCCTTTGAGGGCATTGAGTCTATGGAGGGGATGCAGGCGATCAATGCAGCTCGTTCGTTGGTTGATGCCCATATCCTTTATAATAAAAAATTAAAGGACAACAAAGAGTGCTTTGCGCCATTGATGACTGCGATCGACACAACGAAGAAAGTTGAAAGCGAAAAATTAATTGATCAATATACGACAACGAAATTAGTTGAAGATGCTGGTTTTAATAGCGAGGATGGAACTAGAAATCCTACAGGGAAGTTATTATTTCTTTCTCCTATTTCAAATCGATTCAGGTTCATGCTTGTGGGACAAGATTCCTTTGGGCAGCGTGTTAGGAGATTTCGAGAGAATCCAATTCCTGGCCGTATTTCAGTTGTGATGGGATTTGCTAAAAACGATGCGGAAAGTGCGGCAATTGGAAAGTTGGTAAAGGAATATATAAACAACCCCGAATACGATTCTTGCAAAATAATTTATATTTCTGCTAAAACTCCACTTGGTATGGAGCTTTATGGGCGTTACAAAGATAATTTGTCGGACAGTATGACTTTTGCGGGAAATGACAGAGGAAACGAAAATGAACGCAGACGAGAGGCCTTAAAAGTTTTAAATCAGGAATGGGGCTCAAAATTGGAGTCTGGTGCTTTTGAAGTAGATTGGAAAAAGAGAAACGGAGAGTATGTGCATGAATTTTTGCCGGATTTTAGTAGTTTGAAGGATTATTTATTGCACACAGTTGACAGGGATTTTTATCCGCAAGGCTTTGAATGGAGATATACTGTTGCAGCTAATTTATACAAATTATCTAATGCGAGGCAAGGGGTCAAAAGCGCGGTAACAGGAATATGTGAAGGTACTTTTAATAATCCGAACAAACAATTAAAGACGGAACAAGTTGTTGAAGGGGCATGGAAAACAGATTTTTCTAATAAGTATTGGGAAGAATTCCCCGGGCTTCCTATCAGCAACTTGAAAATAAGAATTGAAGAGAAAATTAAATCCGATTTTAAAGCCGAAGGAAGAGTCTCCATTCGGTCGATATATGATGTGGCGAAGGACGAACCATTTGGATTAATGCCTTGCAACCTTACGGCGTTTATCCTTGGCTTTGTGTTGCGCGAATATACGTCCGATCAATATCGTTACACAGATGATCAAACATCTGATGTTATGAATAGTGTGCATTTGCAGACTATGATTGACGAAATTATCAAAAATCAAGAAAATCCGGACAAGCGATACAGAGATAAATATATTGTTACTATGACACCAGGGGAGAAGGAATTCCACAGAGTTGCTTCTTCCGTATTCGGTATTCCTATTGAATTATGTACATCTATTCAAATTACAAGAGATCGAATCAGAAATAAAATGAAGGAACTCGCGTTTCCTCTGTGGACATTAAAATTTGTCACGGGTTCATTGATGTTGTCAACCAATAAAGAGACGGTAGATAAAGCTATTGATTTCTTTGGCGAGTTGGCAAATAGTGGCAATACAAGTGAAGTGGACATTGCGAACCATATTGGACAATTGTCTTTAACGGAAAAAGATTTAATCAATGATTTAGTGCTTGTTGTGACTAAAGATAATTGTCGCAATGGTATGGCAAAATATCTGTCTGAATATAAACAAGGAGAACTTGTTGAACTATCAAAAGAAGTTAATGATGCGGGACAGTATTTGAACATTGTTGCTGGGAAATTTACGAATGTTGATGCGGCGAATTGGGTATGGAATCGCGATACTGCAAATCAGCGTATTGATGAAGTAATCATCGAGTATAAGATTATTGCTGAGACAAACAAATTACTGTCTTCAAGTCAGTTTAATTTAAAAGGTGCGTTGGAAGCTTGGAAAAGCCAATGCAATTTAATTCGCATCTCCTACGAGGCGATGAAAGATCAACTTGGCAATTTGGCGTCATTTATGGGGCTGCTCAAAGAACTAAAAAGTATAGGGCAGTTGCTTCCTTCTAAAGAACATGATTTTTATGTTCAATTGTCTAATAACGCAGATGAAATAAAGAGTTTTTTGAATAATCAAAAGGCAATTTTTAAGAATGTTTGTGCGTTTTCTTTAGAAGGATTAGATGAGGATGATGTTGACAGAATTTTTAGGTCTATTCATCCTCAGAATAATGCTTTTATTTTACCAAAAGGTGAATATATAAGCCTGATAGATAATATTGTTCAGGAATATAAAAAGAGCCAAAAGAAAGAACAATTAAAAAAACTTTGGCATGAAAAGACTGGAACCGATTCTCCACGTGCATGGTCAGAAAAATATAAAACGCCAATTTTAGCCATGATACCTTCGAATGAATTGGATAAAGCAAAAAAAGCATTTATATGCTTTTCCAATGTTGGGGCGACAAACGATGAGGTGCAAGATGCTATCGCATATATATCGTCGGCTGATTTTTTGACTAATTTGGAAGATGAAAATGCTCGCGATGCTGCATTCAAATTAAATATTTTGAAAGAATATGCTGTCGTTTTGGAGGACTGTAATGCTGTTCGCGAATATCTTCAAAAATATTTCTTTGATGTATATGATTGGTATGGCGATAATCTAGTTGAAAAACGTATTAAAGAGTTCGCCGAACATGAATATAGTACAGTAGAAAGCAAGAAAGTTATCAAAATCATTCAAGACATGAGCGACGCTGAATTGAAGCAATATCTGATTCAATTGGCACAGGATAATGTTTTGCTGGGTATTCAAATTTTAAAAAGTAAAGGTTAAAAGATATGCAACTAAATTCTTGTATTGAAAAAATAGAAAAACATATCCATCGGGGTAGTTCTAAACCTATTTTCATCAACTTAAATAATAGCCAGGACGTAAAAGAACTAATTGATCATTTTAATGTCGGAGGGAATAAAATTGTAAATGTGGCCTCGAATGATCAAATAGATGAGTTACCAACGTTAGATGCAATTTTAGGGTTGATTCATGATAGGGATGAAACTATTTTTATTACGGGAATTAGTAGTTTTGCCCGGTTAATGGGACAAAGTCAGTTTGCAAGTATTTTAAACCAAATAATAAATAGCCAATCTGTTTCAAAAGCAATAGTTTTGCTTTATCAATGCGAGGATATATTGCACGATATAATATCAAAGGATCCTCGCATTGATAGTCATATATTTTTTATTGATGGTGATAAGCAAACTTTACCTAAAATTATTTTTGTTAAAGAAAACGTAGCAAAAACATTAGCCCAACCTATAATTATCGGTATGGCCGCTTTAATTAAGGAAGTTGAATATACGAATAAAAAAGTTCTCTATGTTAAGTCGCATTTTAAAAAATCGAATTTTACTGAAAGTATTTATTACATTGAGGAATTGAATTCGTATTTTGAAGCAGTAAAGTTGGATTATGTGCCGGAATTAACGAGTTCAGATGAAGAATTACTCAATGAAAAATTGTGGAGAATGATTGCAATCGGATGCCATCGAAATGGAGGATTAAAAGAATATTTTTGTTCAGAAATAGGAGATATACAAAATATTGACTTAATTATCAGTTCTTGGCCTGTTCTCAATGAGGCTAAGAAAGCTTTACTGTTTTTATTATTAAAAACGCACAGCAATCTGAGCAAAAATAAAATATTTAATATTGCAATTATAAATACTAAATCAATGGATGATTTAGTTTATGAAGTCTATAAAAGTATTTTACAGTTCAATTTGAAAGATAAAAATTATTGGGAGATATATGAAGAGAGATATCAATTGCTTAAAGTGATAGGTATATCAGAACATACTGCCAATAAATTCTGTTTAATCGCAGAAGAATTTGAAGAAGAGGCATTAAATTATCTGACTAATTTGACAACTGTAGAAAGAAAGTTAACCATTAAACTCATATCGGTATTTCATAAAAAAATTGATGAGAAAAAGTTGAAGGATATTTTGCAGCATACATATCCTGAATTGTATCAATATCTATTGCCGTATGATTATGGAAAGTCGGAGCTTAACTCGTATTTTAATACTTATAAAAAGCTGAAAGTTGAGAACTATATAACTCAAGAATTTTACACAAGGGTAGAAGAAGAGGCGAAAGAAAGAAATTATAATCTCATTTTACCCACAAGAAGTGAAAAACTTTCATTTTTACAAAAACAGAAATCTATTTTATACTTCGTGGATGCTCTAGGAGTCGAATATTTAAGCTATATAGCACAACGAGCATCAAATTTGAAGCTAATGATGAATACAATTATTTGTCATTCAGAATTACCTTCCATTACGTCGTTGAATAAGGAATTTATAGAGTATTTTAATGCAGCGGGAACTATTGTTTACGATGATATAAAAAATTTGGACAAAATCAAGCATTCTGGAAAAAAGGAATATAATTTTGAAACAAGTCCATATCCTACATATTTGGCGGATGAGCTTTCATTCATTGATGAGATAATAGAGAAAGCAAATGCTAAGTTGGACGGTGGTTATGAAAGAGTCTTTATTATTTCAGATCACGGAGCTAGTCGATTAGCGGTAATAGGGAGAAGAGAAACTAAGTGGGAGATGCGCAATAAGGGTGAGCATTGTGGCAGATGTTGTAAGGTCTCTGATGATGTGATCGATGAATCTAACGAATATATGACTCAAGAAAACGGCTATTGGATTTTAGCAAATTATGATATAATAAAAGGAGGCCGTCCAGGAACCGTTGAGGTTCATGGTGGGGCGAGCCTTGAAGAAGTATGTATTCCTATAATTGAATTGACACGGATGCCAGAAGATATAAACATTGAAGTTTTAACAAAGATTATTCAAACAGGATATAAAATAAAGCCCATTTTGAAATTTGTTTCGAATCATTTATTAAACAATGTTAATGTTTTAATTGGCGATAAACGATATACTGCGGTCACTACGGATGGTAAGCATTTTGAAGTAGAGTTAAAAGGCTTTAATAGAGAAAAAGAGTATTCATTTATAGTTTTGTCTAATAATAATCATATTGTCAAAGACCTTAAATTTAAGATAAAGACGGCAGGGATGAGCGACAACGATTTGTTATAAGAGAGGAAGGTAATTATGAAAGAGGAACTGACTGAAAAACTGAAAGAATGTTTCGGGCAAATGATTGTATATAAGGATTTAAGCAAAAGCAACTTTTTTTCCGCGTTAAGTTTGCCCTCATTTTTGCGCGACTGGCTTTTAAAAAAATTCGAAGATGAAAACGGTGAATATGATATCGAGGAAGTCAGTTCCTTCATTAAAACTTATTTGCCGCGAAAAGATGACTGGGTTAGCATTAAGAATAGAATTATTTATGAAAATGAAAGGGTAAAATTTTTAACGAAAATTAGTGTGGATATTAGTATAAAAACGCAAGAAATCAGTTTTTCCTTACCCGAGTTTGGACTTACAAATAAAGAAACAATTATTGAAGATGATGTTTGGCAGATGTATAGCTCGGAATTGATAGCTGGCAAGGAGGTTTGGGGAATTGTTGAACTTGGATACCGTTCGCCAGATTCATATGATATAAGTTGGGAGGATAATAATACAGGGTCTCGAGCGAAAGGAGGCAAACAAGGGAAAATTAAACTGACAAAATTTACTAATTTTTGTCCATATACAATAGATTTAGAATTTTTTAAAGATATCCGTGGAGAATTTACCATTCACGAGTGGATTGATATTTTGCTTGGGGCCATCGATTATAATGCTGATGGATACCAAAATGATAAGGCAAAATTATCAATGCTTTCGCGATTGCTTCCGTTTGTTGAAAAGCGAGTTAATTTAATCGAATTAGCTCCTAAAGGTACAGGTAAATCATATTTATTTGGTAGAATAAGTAAATATGGTAATTTGACTGCGGGAGTAATGTCGAGAGCAAAATTATTTTATGACCTCAGCAAGCGTACATATGGCTTAATTTATAATAACGATTATGTAGCGTTTGATGAGATACAAAAGTTAGCTTTTGCCGATCCCGATGAAATGAGCCAAACATTAAAAGGGTATATGGAGCAAGGTATTGTGTCATTTGGTGGGCATACAGGTACACCAGAGGCAGGAATTATTTTGTTGGGGAATATACCGCAAGATAATATGAACGAGTTTGTTCCCATGTTTGGAAGTTTGCCGGCACTATTTAAAGAAAGTGCATTGCTGGATCGCTTTCATGGTTTTATAAAAGGTTGGGATATTCCCCGTATGAGTGAAAGCATGAAAGTGTGTGGGTGGGCTCTAAATACTGCCTATTTTTGTGAAATTATGCATATGCTTCGTGATGATGTAAGTTATCGTGCCATTGTAGATGAACTTCTAGAATATGATGCGAATTCTGATACAAGAGATGTAGAAGCAGTCAAAAGAATAGCAACAGGGCTTTTAAAAATTTTATTTCCTAATGCTCGATCTGCTGCTGATATAAATTTGAAAGAATTTAAAGATTATTGTGTGCGACCTGCGGCAAATATGCGTGGGATCATAAAATATCAAATGGGTTTATTAGATGTCGAATATAAGGGTAAAGATGTGCCTAAATTTTCGATAAAAGAGATTAAAAAGAATGATGAAGAATAAAGTTTGTTGTGTGTGTGGAAAGGTAGAGTTAAGCAAAGATGAGATAGGACTGACAAAAAAGCTAATTAGCAAAAATAGTTGCAATTTTTATTGTATATCTTGTCTTGCAGAATATTTAGATGTAACCGAGGAAGAGTTAAGAGACAAAATAGAAGAATTTAAAGAAGAGGGGTGTGCCCTTTTTAAGTAATAGCCATATGAAACGTATGATTTATGCTGATAACGCAGCAACTACAAAATTAGATCCTTTGGTTTTCGAAGCGATGAGACCTTATTTTATAGAGGAATATGCTAATCCTTCGCAACCATATTCTTTTGCAAGACGTGTTAAATTGGCATTAAAAACTGCTCGTGAAAAGATAAGCGCTTGTATAGGCGCAGATCCTGAAGAGATTTATTTTACATCTGGAGGGACAGAAAGTAATAATTGGGTAATAAAAGGAATAACAGATGCAGATTCTGTGAATCGGTCAATACTTACAACTGCTTTTGAACATCATGCGGTTTTAAATGCTTGCCATGCCATAGAACAGAAAGGGCATTCTGTTTTTTATCTTTCTCCAAATAGCAGTGGGCATATTGAAAAAGAGGACTTGCTGCAAGCAATGGCTAGCAAGTCTGTTATGCTAGTTTCTATTATGATGGTGAATAATGAATTAGGAACCATTCAAGATATTGCGGAGCTGGCTAAAATAGCTCATGCATATGGCGCTCTTTTTCATACAGATGCAGTACAAGCGATTGGTCATATAAATGTAAATGTACGTGATCTGCAATTGGATTTTTTATCTGCCTCCGCTCATAAATTTAATGGCCCTAAAGGAATTGGTTTTCTGTATATAAATAAAAATACAGTTAACCGAAATATATTTTCTCCCCTGCATAATGGTGGAAAGCAAGAAAGTGGAATGAGGGCAGGGACTGAAGATGTTGCCTCTATTGTGGGAATGGCAGCTGCTTTAGAGATGAATTGTAAGAATTTGTTAAAAAATAATCAGCATATCTTACATCTTAACGAGGAACTAATAGCAGGATTAAAAGTGGCAGGGGTAAAATTTCGAATAAATGGAAAAATGCCAAAAGTAAACAATATATTAAGTTTAGCTTTTGCAGGGATTGAAGGTGAAACTATTTTGCATCGTTTAGATTTAATGGGTATTTTAGTATCAACAGGATCTGCTTGTGATAGTAACAAAACTCAAGTATCGCATGTGCTACAGGCTATAAATCTTCCGAATTATATTGCACGAAGTACAATTCGAATATCTTTTAGTAAAGATAATACAGAAGAGGAAGTTAGAGATATGGTGCAAGCGCTAAAAAAAATATGCGGTTAAATTTACGTCACATTGAAATTTATTAAAAAAGGCGGAACATCGGAATTCCGATGCCCCGCCCTTTTGATTATACGTTCTTAAAATTCAATGACAACGGGTTCGTGCGAGAAAGAA
>CALVRU010000042.1 GCA_944358775.1 uncultured Bacilli bacterium
CGCAATAGTAAAAAAATGAAAAGCCAAGTTTTACAAGGCTTTTTGAACCATTTTTATCTCGAACTGTCAAACATGGGGGTTCGGGAAAGAAATACAAGAATTGTTGTGGAAAGTAACATAAAATAAGGGGGCGAGCAGAGAATACGGTTGCTTCCTTTTTAAATACAATTAAAAAGATATTTAGTAAGACAAGTACCTCTTGAAATTTTATTTGATTACCATAGTTTATAGAAACAAATAAACAATAAAGAAAAAGATTTTTAATTGAAAAAAACTTTTTTTTTGATATAATGGAATTATCATAGGGAGGTACATATGGGAAACGAAAATTCATCGATCACACATTTAGAAGACCCGAGAAATTATTCGAGTCGCAAAACAGTTAAATACTATCATATTGTTTTAATTATCATTGCAATTACAGCAGTATTATTACTAGTTGTTTTTGGGTATCGTGCTTACGAAGTAAATCAAATTGATCCCTTTGAACAGCCCGGATCAACTTTAGCAAGAGATTACTTTTTAGATAGTGTATATAGTTACTTTGACTTTGATCCTACGAAATTACCAACAACCGTGGGTAGTTGTACAACCGTACCGTTGAAAGTGATTCAAGAACAAAATCTAATTTCTGATATAAAATATTATACGAAATGTGATCAAAATATGACGTTAGTGAAAGTATGTAAATTGGAAAGTGGAAACTATCATTTCGAAGTTCATATGTCCTGCCCAAATACAGATAAAGTAGCGTATGGTGAAGAACAAGAGTTAACGGAAGAAAACAGTATTCTTGCATCTCCAACAGCGCAAGTATCGTTTAGTTATAAAGCAGAGAGATTAAGTAGTAACAATATCTCTTATGGTCAGAAACAAGAAATGTGGAAAGATGAAATCCCGTATGAAAATTATAAAATTGTAAAAGAGACCACCTATTATCGGTATCGTGATAGATTATGGAGATATAGTGGAGATGTTCGGTATTATTATCCACAAAATAAAGTAATCGGTTCTGATGTAATCGAATTCTATAAAGAGTCCCCAAGTGAAATTTATCCATTTAAACAAGTATCTCAAAACTATGCATACAAATGGTACATTGAAAACGACGATGGTTTAAGACACTATTATCCATCGGGAAGTACGGACGTTCATAAGGAAAACACTTACTATCTAACTGCGCCAGTGAAAGGTGCCATTCGGGATGAAGCAACGAAAACCTATGCTGCCAAATATTATCGAGTAGAGAAGACCGACGCAAGTGATTATTATCCAACGGCGCCATCCAATAATGCCGTAAAATTAGAGGATTCTCTAATATGGTCTGATTGGTCAGAGTATTCCCTTCAAGTTCCAAAAATCAACCCATATGGTAATGGAAATAGAGAAATCGAAACTAGAGTGAAAGTGGAAGTAATCCCAATCGAAGGAGATGCAAGTGATCTCGTTTGGAGTAGCCTAACAAGTGATTATGTAACGGAGCAAGAATTAATTAGTCAATTACGTAATCTCGGTTACAATGTCAATACAATCGATGATGTTGCAGCCTTAAAAGATATTAAATACGATTTAAAACAAACATATCGTGATGAAGTAAAAAAAGGATAGAATTTGCAGTACAAATTCTATTTTTTTGTGAAAACGACGTCGTTATTTGGAAAAACTTGTCCATTGTAGGAACGAAACAAACTATGTTATAATAAATCCAGAATAGAAATGAGGAATGTATATGGATCAAAATGAAATAGAACGTAATTTAAAACAGATCAAAGAAGAGGTTTTAGTGCTATGGAGGTCACTTTGACATCGATCAGAAAAAAGAGAAAATAAAAGAACTCGAAAATGAGATGAATGACCCAAGTTTTTGGAATTTGAAAGAACATGCCGAATCTGTGATTAAGCAGATGAACGAGTTAAAAGAAGTAACCGAAGACTTAGAAAAAATAAAACGAGAAGTCGAAGAGAAAGAAGAATTGCTCGAATTGTTAAAAGTAGATCCAGATATCGAACTGATGAACACGATTCAACAGGAAATGCCGGAACTTTCGAAAAAATTAGAAGAAGTAAAATTGTTTCTCCTACTAAATGGACCGTATGATCATAACAATTGTATTTTAGAAATTCATTCGGGTGCCGGTGGAACGGAGGCATGTGATTGGGCGAATATGCTATATCGCATGTATTTGCGTTACTGTGAAAAACACGGTTATAAAACCGAATTGTTGGACTATCAAGAAGGGGATGAAACCGGCATAAAAAGCGCTACGATTCGTGTCATTGGAACGTATGCGTATGGGTATCTAAAATGTGAAAAAGGGGTTCATCGATTAGTTCGATTATCTCCATTTGATGCAAATAATAAACGACATACCTCTTTTGCATCGGTTGAAGTAACTCCCGAAATAGAGGAAGATGATACGGATATCGAAATTAAAGAACAAGATTTAAAAATAGATGTCTATCGTGCCAGTGGCGCAGGCGGGCAACATGTTAACACAACCGATAGCGCGGTTCGAATTACTCATTTGCCAACTAAGATTGTCGTTACCTGTCAAAATGAACGCAGTCAAATTCAAAACCGTGAAAAGGCGATGAAACTGTTGAAAAACAAATTGCGTTTATTAGAAGAAGAAAAGAAAGAACGAGAATTAGCAAATGTCGTCGGTGAACAGAAGAATATCGAGTTCGGTTCTCAAATTCGCAGTTATGTATTACACCCGTATTCACTGGTGAAAGATACACGTACCGGTGTCGAGACAAGTAATGTCGATAAAGTGTTAGATGGTGATCTAGATCAGTTTATCGAGGCTTATTTAAAGAAAGGTGGTAAGTAATGTTTGCGAAGAAAAAAAGATTACAAGAAGACAATATTATAAAAAAAATCTATCAAAAGTACCGTCTTCGGCGGTATCTTCAGTTAATTGTAGGACTATTTATTCTCTCTTGTGCATTTAATATTTTTCTTATGCCAAATAATATTGTTTCTGGCGGGTTAAGCGGTCTTTCGCTGATTTTTAAACAAGTATTTGGTTGGGAACCATCTACTTTTATCTTTATTGGCTCCGTCATCTTATTAGTGATTAGTTATTTTACTTTAGGAAAAGAAAAAACGTTTGGCTCTATTCTAGGCTCGTTATTATATCCCGTTTTTGTCAAATTAACTGCAAATTTTGGAGTATTGTTGGATATTGATAGTACCCAGTTGTTGTTACCCGCGATCTTTGGTGGAGTGTTAAATGGAATTGGTGCCGGACTCGTCTTTAAAGCTGGATTCACTACCGGTGGAACAGACATTATTAACCAGATAGTTTCAAAGTATGGAAAAGTAAGCCTAGGAACAGCCATGATTATGTCCGATGGACTCATTGTTTTAAGTGGTGGTATTTTCTTTGGTATTACGAAATTGATGTATGCATTGGTCGTTCTTTATATTATCAGTGCTTTAACTGATAAAGTAGTATTAGGTATTTCGGATTCCAAAGCATTCTATATTATCACTGAGAAAGAGGATTTGGTAAAAGAGTTTATTCTCAAATATTTAAATCATGGTGTTACGATGTTTGAAGCGAGAGGTGGTTTTACAAAAGAAAAACAACGAGTGCTAATGTGTGTTGTTCCGACGAAAGAATATTTCAAGTTAAAAGAAGGAATTCATCAAATTGATAATGACGCTTTCTTTGTTGTAACGGATGCATACGAAGTGTTTGGGGGTGAATAACGTGTTCTTTTTTAGGAAGAAAGAAATGTTGCCCGAAAACATTTTAAAGACGATAAGCCGTAAACATCTTGTCCGTAGATACCTTATTTTACTGATTTCACTATTTGTTTCGGCACTTGCTTTTAACTTGTTACAGTTACCGACTAGGATTGTTTCGGGAGGAACGAACGGTATTGCAATTATTTGTGATTATCTATTCAAACTAGAACCGTCTCTTGTGATTTTAATTGTTTCGATCGTATTGTTGATTCTTAGTTTTATCTTTTTGGGGGTAGAACAGACCTCAGGGGCAGTAGTGGCAACTTTAGTATACCCACTTTTTGTCCAATTGACTTCTCATGTTACGGCTTATGTGAAAGTAGATTCGACAGATCTTATTCTACTATCGGTCTTTATTGGAATTATCGGTGGTATTACTACGGGTATGAATTACAGAGTTGGATTTAGTAATGGTGGCTTAAATATTATCAGCCAAATTTTATACAAATATCAAAAATTATCGATTAGCAAAACGACCTTTTTTATTAATTTTATCATTGTCGTAATCGGTGGTATCTATTTTGGTTGGACAATGGTGATGTATGCGATTATCATTATCTATGTGAATAGTATTGTTATGAATCGAATGCTACTCGGCGTTTCAAAGAACAAAGCATTTTATGTCATTACAAGTGAAGAAGCGAAAGTGAAAGAGTATATTCTAAATAAACTACAACGAGGTGTTACTGTATTCGATGTAAAAGGTGGGTTTGCCGAAAAAAGAAATCATGTCCTAATGACGGTTGTTCCGAATAATGAGTATTTCCGTCTGACAGAAGGCGTCAAGGAAATCGATGAAGGAGCATTTTTTGTCGCATTTGACGCTTATGAATCTTCAGTTAGCAAATGAGTATAGGAAAATAAACGAAAAAATGTTATAATGTTATGAAAGAATAGAAAGAAGAAGTGATAAAGAAGTTATGGAATTAATACATATAAAAGATGTTACCAAAGAGTATAAAAACGGTGTCACTGCTGTCTATGACTTAAATCTGCGGATTAAAAAAGGAGATTTTGCATTTATTATCGGTGGAAGTGGTAGTGGAAAATCAACTGTGATTAAAATGCTCTATCGTGAAGAAAAACCGACGCGTGGCGAAATCGTCGTAGGTGGCTTAAATGTTGCTAAGCTCCGAAATGGAAAAGTATATAAATTAAGACGAAAATTAGGAATCGTCTTTCAAGATTATCGTCTTTTGCCAAAATCGACTGTTTATGAAAACGTCGCTTTTGCGCTTGAGGTAATCGGCGCGAAATCTGACGAAATTCAACGGAAAACATTAAAAGCATTAGAGGTCGTCGGGCTAAAAGGAAAATTAAGAAATTATCCAGATCAATTATCGGGAGGCGAACAACAACGGGTGGCAATTGCGCGGGCAATTGTCAATGAACCAAAATTGTTATTGTGCGATGAGCCGACCGGAAATCTAGATCCGGATATGAGCATGGAAATTATGAAAGTTCTAGAAAGTATCAACGAAGATTTAGGAACGACGATTATTATGGCAACTCACGATCAAAATATTGTAAACAAATTGAAAAAACGAGTAATCGTCCTAAAAGATGGTCGTTTAGTTGGCGATTATGAGAAAGGAACGTACGTACATGAAGATATTTAGAATGTTAGGTCGCAATATCCGCGATGCATTTAAAAGTGTTTTTCGTAATTTTTCTCTTTCCTTAGCGTCAATCTCTTGTATTACGATTACTTTAATTATTGTCGCTATTTCCATTTTAGCTACGTTGAATGTGAATAATTTTGCTAAAGTAATGAAAGAAGACGTCACTATGGTGGTCTTTCTAAATACAGAGACAACTGCCGAAGAAGAAGAACAAATTGAATTTCAATTAAAGAATATGGATAATGTCGAAAGTGTGGAATTTCGTTCCAAAGAAGACGTCAAAAATGAAATGGCTGGAACAAGTGAAACACTTCGAAGTATCATGGAAGAATGGGATGAAGCCGATAATCCCCTAAAAGACAATTATTTAATCAAAGTAACGGACATTGAAAAAATTAAAGATACCGCGAATGAGATTCAAAAAATAGAACAAGTCGATGCCGTTAATTATGGCGAAGGAATGATCGAACAATTAATAACCGCATACGATGCAGTTCAAAAAGTATCATTACTTGTTGTAATTGCTCTGATCGTAGTAACGATTTTCTTAATTATTAATACAATTAAACTAACGATCTTTTCTCGAAAACGGGAAATTTCGATTATGCGATTGGTAGGAGCAAGTAACTTTACCATTAAGAATCCGTTCGTAATCGAAGGAATGTTCTTGGGAATTTTAGGAAGTATTATTCCAATATTGATCACAACTTATGGCTATCTTGCTTTTTATAATCATTTCCAAGGCTATCTTTTCTCATCGCCACTTATTAAACTAATCAAACCAGAACCATTTATTTATTACGTGGCACTTCTAGTTTTAGTAATTGGTATTATTGTCGGTATGCTTGGTAGCTACCGTGCAGTAAAGAAATATTTGAAGGTGTAATATGAAGAAAATAGGAACAATTTTATTAATAATACCCCTTATATTAACAATGTTTTATTTGCCTGTGAATGCAAAAGCAGAGACTTTAAGAGATTATCAAAATAAATTACAAGCGGCGAAAGATGATTATAATAAAAATCAGGCTGAGATTAACCAAACGCAGCAACAGATTAATCAAAATCAAAAAGAAATTGCTGCAATTCAACAAGAATTCAAAGACATGGCACTTGAAATTGAACAAATGCATCAAGAAATTGCTGAAGCAAATCAAGAGATTAAAGACAAAAGCTTGGAGACGAAGGAATTATTCCAATACTTGCAAATGGCGAATGGCGAAAACATGTATTTAGAGTACGCCTTTGGAGCAGATAACATGACCGATTTTATTTATCGCTTATCGATTGTTGAACAATTAACCGAATATAATAACAAAACAATCGCTGATCTAGAGAAATTAATCGAAGAAAATAATCAACGAGAAAAAGATTTAAATGCTAAAGAAAAAGAAATGGAAGCTCGCCAAGTAGAATTAAATAAGAAAGTCGAAGAGTTAACAGGTAAAAAAGCAAGTTTAGGAGATATTTCGGTATCGAAAGCAGACGAAGTCAAAATTCAACAAGAATATGTCGATTATTTAATCAGTCAAGGTTGCGAAGCAAACGACGTAATCGGTGTGGACTGTGCAGTAAGTAATACGGCTGGCGTGTTTAAAAGACCGACCTCCAGTGGATATGTAACAAGTGAATTTGGATATCGATGGGGTGGTTTCCACCGCGCGATCGATATATCGAATAAAAACCCATATCAGACCAAAATTTATCCAGTGGCAAATGGTGTAGTAACTAGTAAATATACGGATACTGCCGGTGCCTTAGTATTAGTTATTACTCACCGGATGGCAAATGGTCAATATTATTCCTCTTTATATGCTCATATGAGTAGTTATGCACCAGGGATTAAAGTAGGAACGGAAGTAACCGTAAACGATTACATTGGATATATGGGAATGACTGGAAATGCAACTGGGCCACATCTACATTTGGAAATTGCTCCATGTCGCCTCTACAACAGTGCGGATAAAAACTGTTATAGGTGGGATGATTATGTAGCATATATGAAACGTATCTATGACAATGGAAGCTTTGGTGGACCACGGGATCTTATCAATTTCCCGAAAGCATGGGTTACTTATAATACAAGATAAAAAAAATACTAGTTTAACTAAGTATTTTTTTTGTATGATTATTTTATTACAATATCTTTTTCATCGATCTTACGTAAATAATTATCGATAACATTCGCAGCATTCTCTCCATGTCCACGCAATGTGAGAGAATCGAAGATACCATCTTGATAAGAAATTTGGTAATCGATTCGGACATCTGTATAATTGATAATATATTGTTTAAACTGATGTAAAGCCTCTTTTTGAGCATCTGTAATATGATCAGGCATCATAAAAGTACCAGATCCGTCATTTGATCTTGGATTTGCACCAGTAGTATCGAGAAAAATAATGTCACCTAATCGTGTAAAAACATAACTAGCAGTCTGAATAGGATGAAAATAATTTAATTTTTGTAAATTGGTATCATCTAAATAATGTGTTTTTAAAAAATAAATCAATGTAACAATATGAGCTTCTGAAATATCATCAGTAGAAAGAAAAGTAACTTGACCATCCATATTTTTTCCATCCATTGGATTTTCTCCATGGAGAATTGCAATCTTCAACATTTTTATCACCAATTATATTATAAAACAATAAGATTCATTTGCCAATGAATAAGTAAATAATAAAGAAAAATGTCAAAAAATGGAAACAATTTCCAATTGGGAAATTGTTTTTTTATGATAAAATAAAGGATAGAGTAGAGTTTCTTTTCCTTTAGGCTTGCAAAAATGCCTAGGGG
>CALVRU010000043.1 GCA_944358775.1 uncultured Bacilli bacterium
ACAACACCGATTAATTATCGATGTTGTCATAGTTAAGAACTTTTTATTTCGTGTATAAATTTATCAAGTCAGTTCTGTTGCTATTTTTTATTTTCGATAAAGCGGACGTAATATTCGTCGAATGTAATATCATGATCGTGAATATAGGTGGCGATTTCTTTGCCAACATAGCGATAGTGCCATGATTCATAAGTGTATCCAGTGATATTTTCCTTTCCCTTTGGATATCTTAAAATAAATCCATATTCGTGAGCATGATCTTGCATCCATTGAAATTCTTCTGTCTTTTCAAAGCTAGTGTAGACTGTTTTAATGTTATCGACATCGACAACTAAGCCGGTTTGATGTTCGGAAAATCCTGGGCGAGCCGAATAAGTATCGGCTTCTTCTTTGCCATCGCGTTTAACATAATTATTATATAAGTTTTCTTGGTATTGATAGCTACGATAAGCCGACATAGCGCGGATATTATAACCATCTTCTTTGGCGGCTTGACTTAAAGATTCAAACATTTCTTTCGCTTCTTTGACGAGTTGTCTCGTTCCTGAAGTGTATTTACTGTCGATTGTCTCTAAGTTTTCTGGTACATAGTTTTTTGGCATCGATAAGTATTTGTTACTAAGAATGTAAATTTGATTTAAATAAGGTGTCTCTTTGGTATTGGTATAGAATTCTTGATCGAGGCCAATGTTAACTCTTGTGACGATATCTTCTTTCGAAAGATTTGGATTTTTCTCGAGATAAGCGAGATAACGATCTAGATATTCTTCGTGAAAATAATCGATTTTTTCGTTGATATTATCTAGTTTGGCTAACTTTTCTTTTTTCTCTTGTTCTTCTTTGCTCGTCGGAATACTTTCTTCTTTATTCGTCGGTTCCTCCTTGTGTAGTATTTCTTGACTATCGCTATCGAATTTTAGAACCGTAATTACTGTAATTGCGATTAAAATTAATAAAATAAATGGAATAAATAGTGTTTTTTTTGGTTTCAAGCGCATTTTTTTATCCTCCTTATTTTATTATAGCACTTTTCTTCTATTCGTCAAAAATATATTCATGGAAAAGAAGGTTTATTCATATTAGTTTAGTAGGAGGATGTTATGAGAAAGTTAATGAATTTATGTTTGATTGGGGTTCTTTTTCTTTGCCCTTTCGCGGTACTTGCGTCTGATGTTGATGCTACTTCGCCAACGGTATCCCAAACGGAAGACACTACACAATTAATTGCCAATGCCAAAAGTGGAATGTTAATTGAGGCATCGACTGGGAAGATTTTATTTGAGAAGAATAGTCACGAACAAATGGCGGTTGCTTCGATGACGAAAATGATGGCTCAGATTTTGATTTTAGAAGCGATCGAGAATGGAAATTTATCTTGGGATGAACAAATTACTGTCAGCAGTAATGCGGCTGGTATGGGGGGAAGTCAAATCTGGTTGGAACCGAACGAAGTGATGAGTGTTCGTGATCTTATGAAAGGTATTTCGATGGGGAGTGCGAACGATGCCACCGTCGCTTTAGCAGAACGTTTAGGAGGAACGGAAGAAGGATTTGTCGCTATGATGAACGAAAAAGCCAAAGAGATGGGGCTTACTGAAACAAATTTTATGAATAGTACTGGTTTGGATGAAGATAATCATTATTCTAGTGCACATGATATGGGAATGATCGCTTTAGAATTATTAAAACATGAACAGATTTTGGAGTTTTCATCAGTGTATGAAGATTATTTAAGAAAAGATACTGCAAATCCATTTTGGCTTGTCAATACGAACAAATTGATTCGAACTTATCAAGGCGCTGATGGATTAAAGACAGGGCATACGGATAATGCACTTTACTGTATGGCAGTGACCGCGAAAAAGAATAATATGCGATTAATTGCAATCGTGTTGGGAGAAGCAGATAGTAAAGTGAGAAATCAAGAGACGGCAGCTTTGTTAGATTATGGTTTTAATTTATATCAGATTCAGTTAGTCAAAGCAAAAGGAGAAGTTTTGGGTGAACTTCATGTACCACAGGGAGAAAAACAAGATGTCGAGATCGTCGCTTTACAAGATATTGGTATTTTAGCTAAGAAAAATGAGAAAGTTGCCGATTATCAGACGGAGTTACAATTATCGGAAGTGAAATTACCTTTAAAAGTAGGGGATGTCGTTGGTAAAGTCACTTTAAAATTAAATGGTGAAGTAGTAGGGGAATATCCGGTTACGGTAAAAGAAGATGTCAATAAAACAAAGTTAGGAACTCTGTATTGGCGAATCTTAGAAAAAATCTTTACTGGCGAAAGTCTTTCTTGAAATTCAGGGCACAATTGTGTCTTTTTTCTTTTTATGTTATCCTTTATATGAAAGGAGTAGAAGTATATGGAATCTTATTTTGATGGAGGTCTATTACAATTAATTGGCTGGCGGTTATTAGGCTTGTTGATTACAGTGGTTACTTTAGGTATTTGTGCACCATGGGCCATCTGTATGATTTATCGCTGGGAGACGAAACATACGGTGATTAATGGAAAACGATTAACGTTTGATGGAAGTGCTATTCAATTGTTTGGAAATTGGATTAAATGGTTATTGTTGACTATTATTACACTTGGAATTTATTCTTTTTGGCTTTCGATCGCTCTTAAAAAATGGCAGACAAAGCATACCCATTTTTTAGAACTTCAAACTGCAAAAGAGTAATAAAAATTACTCTTTTTTTTTTATAGATTAAATCAATTTAATTGATATTTATGAAACAAAAAAGCAAATATCAAGAATTGATTTGCTTTTTTAGAGATTATTTTAAATTCGCTAACAAGAGATTATATTGAAGGAGTAGAGCAGCGTTATCAAATAGGATATTGGTATCCGTTAGACTCCATTGATCCTGGTTTTCCGATAGAAAGTTTAAAACGTTTAATTCGGTATCTAATAGATTATTAAATGTGTCTTTGGCACTTTCTAAATCGGCTGCTGATTTCTCTAGTTCTTCTTTCGCATTTTTGCCAAGTGCTAATTCACGATAAAGATCGATATAATATTCATCTAAATCTTTGTTGTTGATATAACTCATAACACTTTCTTCGCTTGTCATAAAAGCAAGTTTTTGCATGTTCGTATTAAATGTTTCTTTGGTGCTAGTGAGATATTCTTTACTACTAGTGAAATCTTTGCCATCTTGTTGATAATTTTCAATGGATAACATCGTCTGTAATCGTTCATCTTCGATGATTCGTAGTGTGTCTTGGATTAAAACAGCATAATCATCTAAGAATTTTTTAATACTTTCTTCGACTTTCGCATAATCTCCTTTGGTTTTAATTGCCGTATTATAACGATCCTTGGTAATATCGAGATTTTCGATATTTTCAATTTCCTCACGTAGTAGTTTTTCTTGTTGTAGATCCAATACGACAGATACTCCCACTCCAATCGCAATGGCTGCTACAACGGCGACAATTCCAATGATGATAAAAACAGTTCTCTTTTTCATATTTCCTCCCTATTGTTTTCATTATACCATACTTTATTTTAATCGTTTCAAAAAAATGTCGAATTTACCCGATGAAAATATTTGTCTTGTTTTGTCGAAACCGTATCAAAATTTTGAGAATCACACTATATTTAATATACGAGGTGATCTTATGCTTGAAACGATTGAATTTCGAAAAGGAATTTTGTTTTTACGATTGTCTGGAAAATTAGGAAAGGTACAATCGGATGAATTACTTTCGTATTTACAAAAATTAGTCGACGTAGTGGGAATTAAGTACTTAGCAATTAATTTAAGTGATTTAACTTCGATTACGGAAGCAGGAATTCAAGTGATCGATCAATGTGCGATTCAATTGTCACAAAGAGGTGGTAATTTGATTTTATGCGGTAATGATCAAAAGGTAGTAGCGAAAACAAAAAAATTTCATTTTTCGGATATTTTAAAAGTTCCGAGTGAACTTAGTGTATTTGATCTCATTCATGTATAAAGAAAGGAACGATATCGATGAAGACAGAAGAGATGATTTTAGAAAATGAGTGGGTGGTATACGCAGTGGTCAATAAGTTTCCGTTTTGTTCTCGAGATGACTTATTGCAAGTTGGAATGATCGGATTATTAAAGGCATATCAAAATTATAATCCTAGCTTTGAAACGAAATTTTCTAGTTATGCTTATCGTTATGTGCTAGGAGAAGTACTCGCTTTTATTCGGGAAGATAAAAGTATGAAAGTGAATAAAGAATTATTAAAATTAAATCGCAAAATTCAACAAGCAAAAGAAGTGTTAGCTCAGCGATTGATGAGAGTACCGACTGTTTCTGAATTGGCTTGTTTTTTAGAAATCAGTGAAGAGTTGATCTTACAAGCAGAACAATCTCAAGATTTTATGCTTAGTTTGGATTATGCATTAAATGATGATGATGGGAAAGAACTTTCCTTGTACGATGCAGTTCCATATAATGAAAGAAGATATGATGCAGAAATTTTAGA
Organism: uncultured Bacilli bacterium; assembly: GCA_944358775.1. Taxonomy (GTDB): domain Bacteria; phylum Bacillota_I; class Bacilli_A; order RF39; family UBA660; genus Faecenecus. The sequence goes on from CALVRU010000043.1 coordinate 4,473, forward strand.
TCTTTATAACGCACTTTCTCAATTAGATGAACAAGATCGAAGATTAATCGAATTGCGTTACTTTCAAGATCAGACGCAACAAGAAACTTCCCGTCAATTAGGAATGAATCAAGTGCAAGTATCTCGGACCGAAACTAAAATTTTAACGAAATTACGAAATCGTCTCGATTCTTCTTCTAAAATAGTTGCGTAGGAATATCCATATTTGGATATTTTTTGTATGTTTTAAAAAAAAGCATCCCATAATACAAATGGGTGAATAGAATTATGGAAAAGAAAAAGTATCAGCGTATTGTCGATTCCCATAAACCAGTGGAACATCGTGGTCAAAATGCATTTATCGCGTTTGTTACTGGTGGAATCGTCGGAGTGATCGGTCAACTGTTGATCGAGTTATATACTCGATTTTTGGATGTCAGTACGAAAGATGCATCGGTCTTTATGATTATCACTTTGATTTTTATTGCATCTTTATTTACAGCAATGGGTTTCTTTGATAAATGGGTAAACTTTTGCCGATGTGGGTTAATCATACCGATCACGGGTTTTGCTCACTCGATGACGAGTGCTGCTTTAGAATATCGAAAAGAAGGTTTCGTGACAGGTGTGGGAAGTAATATTTTTAAGTTGGCAGGAACCGTTATTTTATATGGAGTAGTATCCGCTTGGTTTTTTGGTCTATTGCGGTTACTCATTATGGGAGGTTAATATGACAAATCAATATAAGCATGTTTATGTAAAAGATACGGCCACAGTGAGTGGTCCATATGAATCAAAAGGCCCACTTAAGAATTATTTCGATCGTAGTTATGATGATTTATATAATGGGGAAGACACTTGGGAAAAGGCTGAAGTAAAATTAATGCAAGATAGTATCGATATTTTGCTCGAAAAGGCGAATCGGTCGATTCATGATGTCGATTTGATGGTGGCGGGAGACTTGTTAAATCAAATTACATCTTCTTGTTATGCAGCTAAAAAATATGCGCTTCCGTTTCTTGGAATTTATAGTGCTTGTGCGACGAGTATTGAGGGAATCATTATCGCCTCGACGTTTATCGAAGGAAAACAAGCGAAAAATGTAATTGCATCGACTGCTTCTCACAATATGTGTAGTGAAAAACAATTTCGAAATCCGACGGAATACGGAGCTCCAAAACCGATGACAGCGACTTTTACGGCGACTGGGGGAGCAAGTATTTTATTGACGGATGAAAAGACGAATATTCGAGTAGAAAGTACGACGATTGGCAAAGTGACAGATATGGATCAAAAAGATCCACTTCATATGGGAGCTGTTATGGCCCCGGCAGCAGCCGATACGATCTATCAACATCTTTCGAATCTAAAACGCAATCCTAGTTATTATGATCTTATTTTGACAGGGGATTTGGGAACGTATGGGAAAGAGATTTTACTCGACTATATGAAAAAAGAATACAATATGGATTTATCCGACAATTACAATGATTGTGGTACGCTTTTATATGATTTAGAAAATCAAAAAGAAGTGTTGGCCGGTGGCAGTGGACCGGTTTGTAGTGCTCTTGTCAATTATGGATATGTGATGGATATGCTTCGCAAAAAAGAAGTAAAACGAGTCTTATTAGTTGCAACCGGAGCTTTGTTTTCACCGACGTTTGCTTTTCAAAAACAACCGATTCTAAGTACTGCCCATGCAGTTGGATTGGAGGTTGTCGAATGATTTATATTTATTCTTTCTTATTTGCTGGTTTTGTCTGTATGATCGGACAAGTTATTTTGGATAATACAAAGTTAACGGCGGGACATATTACAAGTATTTTTGTTGTTGTCGGTGCGTTCTTAGATACGTTTAGTATTTATGATAAGATTATTGCTTATGTTGGTGGTGGAGCGTTGGTTCCGATTACTAGTTTCGGTCACTTGTTGATTCATGGTGCCCTTGCCAAAGCACAAGATTTTGGAATTATCGGTTTGACGATGGGCATGTTTGATTTATCGGCATCTGGAATTGTTGCTGCCATTGTATTTGCGTTCTTCTTAGCGTTGATATTTAAACCGAAAAATTAGTTTTCTTTTTGGAGTTACATAGTAACTCTTTTTTTATGGAGAATTTTGTTGTTTTGAGGATGCTGTAATCGAATTCTTCTTGAGAATCATTCTTATTTCGAATATAATGAAAATAGAAGGAGAAAGTTATGGCGAAATATAAATGTAAAATTTGTGGTTATATCTATGATGAGGAAAAGGAAGGTATCTTATTTACGGATCTTCCAGACGATTGGACTTGTCCTAGATGTGGTGTTCCAAAAGAAATGTTTGAAAAACTAGAAGAGAAGACGGAAGTTACTTCTTCGAAAGAGGAGCACTCTTCGGTTTTAGAAAATTATTTAAAGGAATATCAGAAACCAGGAGAACAGGCAGAATGGGTAAAGGATATTCATCAGATGGCGAAGACAGGGAAAACGATTATTGCGCCGATGGCAACTAAGAAAGCTCTTGTATCGTGGGATGATATTTTAGTATTAGGTGCACAACTTGATCCGATGCCTCTTTTGGAGGAGGAAGATGTTTCTTTAAAGACGGTGATTGGAAAGCATGCCAAGAAACCAATGGTTTTAGAAAGTCCTGTTTATATTTCTCATATGTCGTTTGGGGCATTGTCAAAAGAAATCAAAGAAGCATTGGCCATTGGCTCAAGTCGGGTAAAGACAGCCATTTGTAGTGGTGAAGGCGGTATTTTAGAAGAAGAAATTCAAAATAGTTATCGCTATATTTTCGAATATGTTCCGAATTTGTATAGTGTAAGTGATGAAAATTTAAAAAGAGTTGATGCAATTGAAATTAAGATTGGTCAAGGAACAAAACCAGGAATGGGTGGTCATTTACCAGGCGATAAGGTGACGAAAGAAATTGCCGAGGTACGTGGAAAACCGGTTGATAAAGATATTATTAGTCCATCAAAATTTAGCAATATTAAGACGCAAGAAGATTTGAAAAAATTGGTTCAGTCGCTTCGGCAAAGATCGGACGGTAGACCAATTGGAATTAAGATTGCAGCAGGGCATATCGAACGCGATTTGGCGTTTGCTTGTGCAAGTGAACCGGATTTTATTACGATCGATGGACGTGGTGGTGCAACTGGGGCCAGTCCGAAATTATTACGTGATGCAACGAGTGTGCCGACGATTTATGCACTCTATCGGGCCCGTAAATTCTTAGATGAGAATCACTTTGATATCGATCTCGTCATTACTGGTGGATTGCGGACATCAAGTGATTTTGTAAAAGCGTTGGCACTTGGTGCCGATGCGGTTGCGATTGCCACATCGGCGATGGTGGCAGCTGCGTGTGAACAGTATTTGATTTGTGAAACCGGAAATTGTCCGCTTGGAGTAGCGACGCAAAATGACGAATTACGAAAGCGAATTAAAATAGAAAGTAGTGCGAAGCGGGTTGAAAATTTTCTTGCAGTTACCAATGAAGAGTTGAAAACGTATGGTCGAATTACAGGACATGAAGATATTCATGAATTGTCTTATCACGATCTTGTTACCATTAATGAAGAAATCAGTAATCATACGAATATTCCACATGCATAAAAAAAGATCCTTAAGAACTGACTTGATAAATTTATACACGAAATAAAAAGTTCTTAACTATGACAACATCGATAATTAATCGGTGTTGT
>CALVRU010000044.1 GCA_944358775.1 uncultured Bacilli bacterium
GTCTCCTGTAAATTACAGGCTACAATCCTCTAATTAGAAACTATTTATAAACTGTCCAACTTTTGGGGTTCAGTTCATTTTTTCGTGAAGTTATTTTTGATTGTATTAATAATTTGCAATGGTTACCGTATTTATAAATCCGTCGGAATCGTAATCAAACGAAATTTCATATTTCGTCATATTATCAAATTGTTTTTTTAATGCAATGATTTCATCGGCATTAGATAAAGTGGTAGAACCGTAGATAACGCTTATGGGGTGATCCTTATTTTTCTTAATTTTAGTAGCAACATTATCTAATAAGATAGAAACAGTCGTACCATATTTTGTTCCCTTATAAATTTCTAAATCACCATTAAAAGATGAAATTTCATATAAGGAATCCCCAGAATGATCTGTATCATTCACACTATCAATAACATTAGTAGTGTCATCTAATATTCTATCTGCATTATTATTTATTTTAAAAAACATCGTAAGAATAACAATAAATATTATAAGAGCCATTAAGATTACAAATCCTAAAAAAGCAAGATAACCAATGCCAATTCCTTTTAAAAATTTTAATCCTTTTTTACCCGCTTTTTTTATTTTTTCTTGATTATCTTTATCACTTATATAGTCTTTTGCAGATTTGATTCCATCATGTACCAATTCTGTGACTTCTTGATTAATTGAATTATCCACATATTTTTCTTCTTCTGGTATATATTTTTCATCTACACCAACATATTGACCATTTTTTTCATTTGTTCTCCTATTCTGTTACAACGGCTGTTCCGGAAGCAACAACCATTAACATAACACTATTTTTTTCACCAATACTAATGGGATCCACATCAATTTTGACACCTACTAATGCATTTGCACCAATTTTTTTTGCCCGTTGTATCATTTCATTAATGGCATCTGCTCTAGCATCAACAAGCTCTTGTTCATATTCTTCGGCCCTTCCACCAGTAAAATTAGTAATACTCGCTGTAAAATCTTTCAGAAAGTCAATGCCACTAATTACTTCACCAAAAACCACACCTCTGTATTCTATTATTTTTTTATTTTCGAGCGATGGAGTAGTTGAAATAATCATTCTTTCACCTCTTTTCAACAACAAAATGAATCTTTCTATATCAACATTTTAACATAGGGAAGATTTCTATTGCAATATATTCTAATAGAGGTATTAAAAATAAAAAAATGGGATCATAAATTAATCTGCAAGAAAATGGATTGATTTATTATGAAGCGCATAATACCATTCGATATAATCGAATAGCAATGATAATTTCAGAGAAAGCAAGTAAAGAAATTGCGACAATCGCATAAATTAATTCCCAATGAAATAATACTACTGAAATGATAAAACCACAAAAAGAAATTCCTATTTTCCTTGCAAGTTCAATATAGGAGATCAGGGTTTGGTGTTGCTCGGAAGAAGTAATCCTCAAAACCATATCTTGAATATATAAGCGAAAAGGATCACGAACACTCAAAATAAGGCAAAACCCAAATGCCATCAAGAAAAATTTCAAAGGAAGGAAAGAAATACAGTATCCACTTATGATAAGAAGAAATGAGAAAAGTAAACAACAAGGAAAAAGAAACAACGATTTTTCCTTCATCCAAGTATAAATTTTTCCATATAGTATCATTCCGAATAATCGAGCAATTCTGGAAAAAGCAATCACAATACTTAAGTAAAAAGAGACAGTAGTGCTTATGTAAAAATCCGATAGCTCATATTGAATTAATAATTTTGAATTTTGCATTCCTATTGTAATTAATCCAAAAAATAAACCATAACAAAGGAAGACAGGCCATACTATATTAGAAAATTTTATTTTTTCTTGTTTTCCAAGAAGAGTATTTTTTTTATTATAAATAGAAACATCTTTCATAAAAAAATAAAAGATTGTAAAAATAAAGCAAACCAAAATACATAAAATCATTGGTAAATAAGGATTTATATTAAATAATATTCCTGAACTAAGGGCGACAATAAAGGTTAAAAACGCATAAATAATCATTCCTTTGTTAGCAATTGTAGCATACTGATTTTCTTTTCCTAAAACAGATAAATTATTCTTCAGTACTACCATTTCCATATCTTTAAAAATAAATGCAAATTCATAAAGCGTCTTGCCTAATAAGATAGTGACAAAATGATGACCTGTTGTCATAATAATTGCAGATAATAAAAGCAGTATCATTCCTAAACGTACACAAAAAGTGTTGCCAAGTTTGAGAATGATTTTTAAAAATAAAAATCGACAGATAATTGCAATAAAGGAAGAAATGGCAGTTAAAAGGGATATTTCGGATAGGGATAAATTTTTTACCATCGTAAAAAATAATGTATCAATTGCCACGAAAAATAGAAGATCATCGGTAAAACCTTTTAAAAAAGGATACCACTTGCTAAAACGCTTAATATAAGAATTTTTTGTTTGACAATCCATAATAGCACTCCTTATTACTAGTTAAAATCACGAAATATAATTATAAAGAATTAGAACAATTTTTATTCGAATGAATGAAATTTTGAGCATATTTGAGCGAATACAAAGGTTCCGGTGTTAATATCTGTTGGTTGATGCCAATGCAATTTAAGAATAATTGATTAATTAAATTTACTTGAAAAGGGGATTTAAATAATCGAACAATGATTTCGTTTAAATAAGAATCATTTTTACTACTAATTTGTTTAAATAAACCGACTGTATCAATTACACCATCTTTTTGAACACTATTCGATAATTCGTAACAAATCCAGTAATATAATTCTTCTGCATTTTTGCTAAACGCATAATGTTCTTCCACAATTTGATTGGAAACGAATCGTTTAAACCCAACAGCACTGATCCAAATATGGGCAAAAATAACTTTTTGAATAAGCGGTAAGTCATTTTGAATTTCACCTGTATGAATATTGACTACTTTAAATTGTGAAAAAGGATCTTCCACTTTTTTCGTTGATTCAAAAAGAATTACATAGGTAGAAATGAGATCTTTTAATTCATCAAAAGTGGGAATTGCACGTAATTGTTGTGTATTTTCTTCAAATAATTTGAGATCTATTTTTCGATCAGGGTTAAAATATTCTAACAAATCAGGATTGTAAACATGAATTTCATCCGAATTATAATATCCAATATATCCACCAGTACGAGAGGCTTTTTTATCAAGTTGTTCGCGGCTTAAATAGATATCGGCTATATTTTGTCTATGATCCATGAAAAAGTTTTTTTCGGTAAAAATGGTATTTCGTTTTAAAGTATATTTGCCACTTTTATAAATCATTTCTAAAATATCATATTGCATCACTTTCGTATCTTTTACGTTAAATGGTCTTGCTAACATCTGTTGGGCTATAAAAATAGAACCATCGCTTCTTATGAATCCCTTGACCGGCAAAGAAAAAAGTTCTCGTTTCTGTTTTGGTTTAGAAATTTCATCAATAGAAGTTATCAATTCCACTTGATTTTTTTCGAAAGATTTATTGATTTTTCCTAAATAATAAGTACCTTTAGCCATCGAATCCAATATATTTTGTACCGAAAATAATAGGTTACTAATAGTTTTTCCATAGTTTGCAGGAATGGGCCTTTTAAAATTTCTAGCATCTATAAAAAGTGTTATATTTGTTTCACTGTATAATAATAATGGTAATCCCATCGTTCCATTTGGAAGTATATCCACATAACAATAACGATAATAGGTACGATTATTTATTTTTAAGTCATCAATTTGAGTTACAACAAATTTCGTTCCATCGTCTCGTACGACCGGATATGTAGTAGCTTGATAATCTTGAGAACTATCGATTTTGTTGCTAATTTGTTCTATGAAGTAATGATTCATTGGTGAAAGCGAATGAATATAATCTTGAGTGATTTCACCGGCTAGGGGAAGATGATATTCACTAAATGTGTATACATCTTGACCGAAATATTCAAAAGTATTAGCTTTCCCTGATCTAAAATTACTATTATCCCATGTTAAATCGATTGCATATTTTTTTTCGTTGATTTTAATAATATTCCAAGCATGATTCATTCCTTCCACATATTCACATGGAATCGCTTGTCGATCCATCATTTCTTTAAAAATTAATGCAAAACCCGCACAAATCGTTTTTTTTGTTACTAAGCCACGCAAACTATGTGTTTCCTTTGCTGGACTTTGAAGAAATTTGGGATCATACATAATACTTGTTTTTAATTTTTGGTAAATATAGAGTATTTTTTGAAATTCACTCCAATTATTGTTTAATCCAGCTTCTATTTTTTCGATTGCTTCTATTATTTTGATAACTTCATTTCTTGTATAGATAACAGCAGTAAAATAAAAATTTCCATTATTGGGTCGAAAAGAACCACATCTTTTTCTTCTTTCTTCCGTGTATCCACCAATAATTCTAATATCAATATTAGGCGATAAATCATGTAATGAAATTGAATGTATTCCATGGGTATTTGGAATTTCTATTAAAATTTTTTTGCTTAAATATTGACGACATTGATTATATATAAAATCAATGGATACCCCTTCATCAAATTTAAGGATCACCTCATAATCATTCATTATCAGTAGCCCCTCTCATTTTAAATTCTAAAATACCTTCATTCAATATGCGAATATTTTTTTTCAATAAACTCTCAATCAGTTTTTTGTTGTATTGATATTGATTTTTATCAATGCTGATGACTTTTAATTGAAATAATCCTTGGATACAAGAAAGGTTAGAAATATTCGTATGATCAATATAGAGAAATTTTAATTTTTCTAGATGAAGAAAATGATTTTGATCGACAATAGTAGAATAAGATAATTGTAGATAATTTAATAAATGTAAACAGTTTAATATTTCAAATTCAATCGTTGCATTGATTAAAATTAATTGTTCTAAATTTTTAAAAAGCTTTAAAAAAGAATAGTTTTGAATCGGACAATCAACAAGGGATAATTGTTTAATTGGCAACGAAGCAATAAGATCCGCATTTTCGAATTGACATTTTTCAAAAGAAATATGAATTAATTGATTGAGATTCATTAAAACCGTATAATCACTATTATAAAGATAACCATTTCGAATCGTTAAGGTTTCTAAATTCTTTAATAAAAGAAGTTCTGTTGGCAGACTATATGGATTTTCTTCTTCTTTATAGTCAATGATAATCTCTTTGATTGAAAGAAGTTCTTCTTCCGAAAAAGAATTATCTATTTTATTGCATTGAAACATGAGATAATTTGCTAAAGACAAGTTTTCAATAATAATTTTATGTAACATACGCTTCACCATACTTTATCAATATTATAATATAAAAGAAAGAATATTGAAATGAGATAAGAAGAAATTTAATAAAAGAAGAAATTTAATAAAAGAAAAGAAAAAAACATACACTAATGTAGAAGGAGAAGATAAAATGAAAAAAATAAAATTTGGAAAAACATTGTTCTATTTGTTTTTTCCGTTATTATTAGGTGGTATAGTAGGTTTTTTTATTTCTGGAAGTATGGATTATACGAATTTAAACCAACCACCTTTTGCACCACCTAAAATCATATTTCCGATTGCTTGGACGATTTTATATCTATTGATGGGAATATCTTATTATTTATTTCAAAAAAACACGAAAACAGAGAATAAACAAGAAGCGATTGTTTATTATGTACAATTATTTGTAAATGCTTTATGGTCGATTATTTTCTTTGTTTGGAAATGGCGTTTGTTTGCTATTATCTGGATTGTACTATTAGATTTATTAGTGCTCCTAATGATTGGTTTATTCTATCGTAAAGTGAAAATCTCGGCGTATTTAAACATTCCATACCTATTATGGATTCTATTCGCAACTTATTTAACGATCGGTATTTATTTACTAAACTAAAAAGATCCATAAAGGATCTTTTTTAAGATTTCTTTTTTTTGGTTCTTTGGTAATAAAAGAAAGACACACCTGCAATAAAAAGAATAATTAATAAGATAAGTACAATATGTGAATATTGATCAAAAATATGAAGAATTGAAGTCCATTTTTCACCAACTTGATTACCGAGTACTACTAAAACAGTATTCCAAATTGCCGAACCTAAAATCGTATAAACCAAAAATTTCGGCATTGGCATTTCACTCATACCAGCAGGGATCGAAATAAGACTTCGAACGATTGGAATAAAACGACAGAAAAAGACGGTTTTATTTCCTTTGGTATCAAACCAGGCGTCAGCCTTATCGATATCTTTCGCTTTCAATCGTAGTACTTTACCGATTTTGCCGGCTACAATTTTCTTTAGGCGCTCTTTGTTTAAGATTTTACCGATGTAGTAAAGGGCAATCGCCCCCACCAGTGATCCTAATGTAGAAGCAATAATCATACCGACGATATTCAGTGAAGTATAGGTTGTCATAAAGCCGCTGAATAATAAAATCACTTCGGAAGGAATCGGTGGAAAAATATTCTCGATTGCAATTAGTAGAAAAACTCCTAAATATCCAAATTGATTCATAATGGAAATAATAAATTCTTGCATAATACACCTCGTTTATCATTATATCAGTTACTAAGGTAATCCACAAGAAAAATATGTTATACTTAATATAGGATAGGTGATCATATGACAGTTTTAGTAACCGGTGGTACTGGTTATATTGGTTCTCATACGGTGGTAGAATTATTAGAAAATAAGATTAAAGTAATTGTAATTGACAATTTTACAAATTCCAAAAGAGAAGTAGTTGATCGTATTAAAAAAATTACCGGCAAGGACTTTATATTTTATGAAAAGGATGTCTGTGATAAGGAAGCTTTAAGAAAGATTTTTCAAAAGCATTCTATTGATGCAGTGATTCATTTTGCGGGTTATAAAGCAGTTGGAGAATCCGTAAAGGATCCATTGAAATATTACCAAAACAATTTATTTTCGACGATTCAATTATTACAGGTCATGGATGAAGCAGATTGTCGAAAACTAGTATTTTCATCGAGCGCAACCGTATATGGTAATCCCAAAACGCTTCCGATAAAAGAAGATTTTCCATTATCGACGACGAATCCATATGGAACAACAAAATGGATGATCGAACAAATTCTTCGTGATGTCGAAAGAAGTAATTCAAATTGGAGTATTGCGATTTTACGATATTTTAATCCAATCGGAGCTCATCCGAGTGGTCTACTGGGAGAAGATCCAAATGGTATTCCAAACAATTTAATGCCATATATTATGAAAGTAGCGAACCATGAGTTAGGGACATTAAATGTATTTGGCAACGACTACAATACCAAAGATGGTACTGGAGTTCGAGACTATATCCATGTGGTCGATCTTGCCAAAGGGCATTTAAAGGCACTTGATAAAATTGCAAAGACGACTGGTGTAGATGCTTATAATTTAGGAACTGGGATCGGTTACAGTGTACTCGAAATGATTCATACGTTCGAAAAAGTAAATGGTGTAAAAATCAATTATCGGATTACTGACCGTAGACCTGGTGACATCGATGCTTGTTATGCGGATGCTAGTTATGCCGAAAAAGAATTAGGATGGAAAGCAGAAAAATCGTTAGAGGATATGTGTCGCGATGCATACCATTATATTGTTCAAAATAAAAAATAAATAGAAGTAATAAAAAAAGAGGTTTTTATGATGTGAACCCCAATTAGGAGACATCATAAAAAAAGAGTTTTACAAAAAAATAAAAATCAAGGGCGAACGAAGT
>CALVRU010000045.1 GCA_944358775.1 uncultured Bacilli bacterium
CTCCTTATTTTAATTTTAACATAGAAAAAAATCTACACGCTTTTTATTTCGTGTAGATTTTTTTCAAATCAGTTCTACCTTGCTATTTTTTTGTGTTATTTAATTTGAAAAAGATCTTCGATCACAACCATCTCGATAGCAACATCTTTATTTGAATATAATGTTGCCAAAATATCCCCTTTCGAAACAGAATCTCCCACCTTACAATTCAAGACAATGCCAGCACACGGATCGATCACATCCTCCTTATTAAGTCGACCGGCTCCCAAAGAAACTGCTAATTCACCGATTTGCAAAGCGTCGATCGCCTCGATCACACCATCTTGACTGGAATGAATCTCCCATTTTTTCGCATCAATCGAAAGAGACTCGAGTTTACCTCCTTGCTTTTTCACAAATTCCAAAAATTTTTGATACGCTCTGCCATCCTCGAGCGATTCCAACACTTCCTTCTTCGCCTCATCATAATCGATTTCTTTCGCCATACTGACCATGTGAGATGCAAGTTGAATACATAAGTTACGAAGGTTTTCATCGCCTTTTCCATTCAACAAATCAATCGCTTCTAAAACTTCGAGTCGATTGCCAACACACCGTCCTAGTGGAGTATCCATCGGCGTGATGACCGTACGCACCTTACGTTGATAAAACACTCCGATTGCTTCCATTAATTGTGAAAGCTTCACCGCATCCGGCATCGTTTTAATTAATGCTCCTTTGCCTACCTTCACATCGATGACGATACAATCGGCCCCACCGGCAATTTTCTTACTCATAATACTCGATGCAATTAACGGAATCGATTCAGTCGTTCCAGTCACATCGCGAAGAGCATAAATCTTTTTATCGAGTGGTGTTAAATTTTTCGTTTGCGCAGTTACCGCAAATCCAATATCCTCTACTTGTGCAATAAACTCCTCCTCGGTTAAATTGGTTCGAAAGGATGGAATACTTTCTAATTTATCGATCGTTCCCCCGGTATGCCCTAATCCACGACCACTCATTTTAGGAACCATCACTCCACAAGAAGCCACCATAGGACCAATAATCATAGTCGTTTTATCCCCGACTCCACCAGTCGAATGCTTATCGGCCTTAGGACCCTTTAAACTCGATAAATCAAGTACGTCTCCACTGTGCAAAAAAAGATCCGTAAGCGCAAATGTCTCCTCCGTATTCATTCCCTTAAGACAAATCGCCATCAATAAACTACTCATCTGATAATCTGGTATCTTATCCTCCAAATAACCATAGAATGCAAACTTCAATTCATCCTTTGTAAGTACTTCACCATTTTTCTTCTTTTCAATAATTTCGATTATATTCATATTTTCACATCCTAATACTATTATAACGCACCAGTCAAAATAAAAAAAGATAGCCTTGCTATCTTAACTTCTTTTCAATTAAATCAAGTGTTCTTTTTGGATCATTAATGAGCTGCTGATACAAATCCGGATGATTTTTTAATTCTTTAATCAAATCGATTTCTTCTTTTGCCATCGACATTCCATACTCGTTATCCTGATCTGCCACGACATACACATCGCTACCTAATAAATAACTCAAATCGACTCGAAAGACATTTGCTAAATCGATCAATGTATCCAAAGTAGGCGTTCTCGTTCCATTTTCATAACAACAAATACTCACCTTTGTCACATTGATTGCATTTCCTAATTGTTGCTGAGTCATCGAATGTTTTGTCCGCAGTTCCTTAATTCGTTTCCCAAGTAGCAACATACTACCACCTCAATCTAATCTGCCCATTACTTAATCTGTACTTTCATTATAGGAAAATACCTGTTTTCTTTGGTTAAAGTTAACTAATTAGAAACAAGGTAAAATATGCCATTCGAAAAGAAAAAGACTACTGTTGATAGTCTTTTTGCTTATTCCGTTTTTTCTTTCTTAGAAGATAAAAAAGTAACTTTTTCGGCAACGAGATCCATATAATACTTCTTCTCATCTTCCTTTGTTACAATTCGACTCTGAAGACGTCCTTTAATCGCAATAATATCTCCTTTCGTACAATAAGTAACCACATTTTGAGCGACGCCTTCAAATAATGTACAATCGATGAAGTCCGTATCATATTCACCTTCTAAATTGCGAAAACTACGGGGAATGGCTAATGTGATATGGGATAATTTCCGACCGTTTTCCGATTCCTGTAACGTTGGACTACGAACTAAACGGCCGACAATAGCCACTTGATTTAACATAACATTTCTCCTTTCCAAACGTATCATACGGTAAAATAAAAATTCGGACAAATGAAGAAAAATCAAAAAGGACGACAAAAAAAGAAACAAAAATAAAAAAAGGAACACAGAAAAAAGAAAAAAGAGGCCAAAAAAAATAGGAATCCATAAAATTCCTACTTTTATAAATTTCTTTTTAATAACTGATTTAATTCCACGGCATATTCCATCGGCAACTCTTCTCGAAATTTCTCAAGAAACCCTAGAACAACTAATTCCGTAGCACTTTCGCGATCGATTCCACGACTCATCAAATAAAATAAATTCTCTTCACTGATTTTTGATACGGTCGCTTCATGTTCGATCGTACTAGAATCATTCCGACAATCATTGATTGGAATCGTATCACTCTTCGACTGATCATCGAGAATCAACGTATCACACTGGACCATCGCTTCACTATCGATTGCATTTTCATAAATTCGCACTGTTCCTCGATAAGTTGCATTCCCACCGGTGGAAGCGATACTCTTGGACACAATATTACTTTTCGTTCGCTTACCAAGGTGAATCATCCGCGCTCCCGTATCTTGCTGCTGCCACTTCGTCGCTACACTGATGGTAATACAAGTACCCTTCGCGTCATCTCCTTTTAATACACAACAAGGATATTTCATCGTCACTTGACTACCGATATTACCATCGACCCATTCCATCACGCCAGCCTCATCGACAACAGCTCTTTTTGTCACTAAATTATTGACATTCTGGGCCCAGTTTTGAATCGTCGTATAACGGCATCGTGCCCGTTTTCCAACATAGATCTCGACCACTGCCGCATGCAGTGCCGACTCACTATATTCCGGTGCAGTACATCCTTCGATATAATGAAGTTCACTCTCTTCATCGACAATAATCAAAGTACGTTCAAACTGTCCCATGTTACGACTACTGATCCGAAAATAACTTTGTAACGGACGATCTAATTTCGTATGAGGAGGAATATAAATAAAACTACCGCCCGAAAAAACAGCTCCATTCAACGCGGCAAACTGATTCTCATCGTTTTTGACAATCCTCCCAAAATACTTTCGTACTAAATCTGGATATCGTCTCATTGCATCTTCGATTGAAGTAAAAATAATATCTTTTTTGGAAAGCTCCTCAATCATATTATGATAGATAACTTCACTTTCGTATTGCACTCCGATACCATCCATATGCTGTTCACTTTCGATGACTCCGAGATCTTCTAGTTCATTTCGAACACGCTTGTTAATCCGATCCCAACTATGTTCGATCCGTTCTTCTTCACTCGTCTTATAATAAATAATCTGATCGAAATCAACGGTTGCCTTCGGTCCAAAAGATGGTGCTTTTTGTTTCAAAAACTTCTGATAACTATCAAGTCGAAAATTCAAAACCCATGGTTCCTCTTGTTTTGCTTTGGAAATTGCTAAAATATTTTCTTTATTGAGACCTTTTATTTCCACCGTTCGTAACACCTCTATTCTATGCCGTTTTGCTTCAACACCTCGTGAATTGCTCGAAAAGGCAACAATGCACATTTCTTCCGGTTTGGTTGCTTGTAAATTTCATCATATGCATTTAATTCTTCTAACACTTCTTCATGATACGGTTTTTCATCTAACATCGCTTCATATTCCTCTAGCAAACTCTTCGCTTCTTGCAATGTCTTTCCCTCAAACTGAGACGCCATAATCGAAGTAGCCGAAGTCGAAATCGCACAAGCATCTCCCTCAAAATAAATCTTCTGAATGACGCCATCCTCTACTTTTAAAAGAATCGTCAAATCATCGATACAAGATTCATTGTTCGTTCGTATCCGAATATAATTTTCATCATCCTCTGGAAATCCTTTATGATACGGATTTTGATAATTGTTTAAAATAATCTCTCTTCTTAACTGTGGATCCATTTTACATCACCTACAATATCGTATTATATAATTCTTCTTTATTTTGTAATACAGCAATCAAACGATCGATTTCCTCTTTCGTATTATAAAGATAAAAACTAATCCGGCACGTATTTTTTACCTTAATTTCATCTTTCAACATTTTAGCACAATGATTCCCCGCCCGAACACAAATATGATAATGGTTTAAATAAACAGCGGTATCTTGACTAAACACGCCATCGATATTAAAAGCGACAATCGCACCGTCAACTTCTTTATTATAAACGGTAATTCCCGGTACTTTTTCTAACTCTTGCACCAAATAACGTTTTAATTCCAACTCGTGTTCGTGAATCTTATCAAGTCCGATCGACTGTAGAAAATCGATCGCGGCACCAAATCCAATCACACCGGCAATATTGGGAGTTCCCGCATCGAATTTCGATGGCGCATCATGATAGGCAAACGTTCCATCACTTTCAAAGAAAGAATTCATACCGCCGCCCACTTCCAAAGGTTCCATCGCTTGCAATAATTCGTATTTTCCATAAAGTACTCCAACACCCGTTGGGCCAGTCATCTTATGTGCCGAAAAAGTAAAGAAGTCAGCTTTCATATCACGAACCGAAACTTTCATATGTGGAACACTCTGAGCACCATCGACGACAAATAAAATATGATGTTTCTCACAGAACTCACCGATTTGCTCAACCGGTCGCAAATCCCCAATAACGTTTGTCACCTGGGCAAGGGATATTACTTTCGTCCTGCTTGTTACCGTTTGTTCAAGTCGCTCCATCGTAACTTCGTTTGTTTCCGATAACGGAATATATTTGACGACGATTCCCATCTTTTTTTCAAGTTCCAACCACGGAAGCACATTCGACGCATGTTCTGCTTTTGTAATCAACACTTCATCTCCTGGCTGTAAATAATTTTTCATAAACCCAAATACAACCATATTTAAAGATTCCGTACATCCTTTGGTAAACACGATTTCATTACTGCTTTCCGCATCGATCAAATGCTGAACTTTTGTCCGAACACCTTCGTATAGAAGATCTACTTTCAAACTATTATCATAGTCTCCTCGATGTGCATTCGCTGTATAATTACTGTAATAATCGACCACGGCATCAATCATACACTGTGGTTTTAAAGTCGTTGCCCCATTATCAAAATAAATAAGATCATGCTGTAAAATTGGAAAATCCTCCCGATTCATTCCTTTCACCTCCATATTCTTGAATTTTGTTTTCAAAACGCCCCTTTAACTCATCCGACAAAGACATTTTCCCAAGTAAAAAACCAGTTAAAAGCAAAACGTAACTCTCTTTCGGATTTAATCCCCGTGACGCAAGATAGAAAAGAACCTCTTTCGAAAACTTCCCGACATAAGCGCTATGATTTGCAACAACATCGTAATGATCGATCAATAAATTAGGATGAATCTTACTTTTCCCATGAGTCAAATTAATAATTTGATTTTCTTGATTGCAAATACAGCCGGCACAGTTCTTCAAAACAATCCCCGTAACATCGAATGTGTAGTCGCCTGCTACTTGAAAACAATGATTTGAAATTTCGCTTTCCGTGTGCTGTGCCATATGCTTTATCTCGATTGGAATAACCGCACTATTTCGCGTAAGGCTAGAATAACAATACCGGATTTTGGCACCTTCTTCTTGTAAGACTACCTGATAAGAATCACAACTGTCGATTCCAAAATGAGAAACCGAAACACGCGCATCTTTTTTTAATAGAAAAGAAAAATGATTCGCACTCTGAAAACCCAAAATGGAAAGTTGTAACTCTACTTCAGGTGCGATCACCAAAGTAAGATTCTCTTGACTATCCCTAGCATCGATAAACAAAAAAGTCGTCTCATTTATAATCACCGTGTTCTCTTCCAGTATCAAATTAGAGTCCATCTCCTGTTTTTTTCCATCTCTTGTCAATAATAGCTTATTCATGAATCTCTTCCTCACTCACAACATTCATACCATGATAGCCATTTTTTTCAAGTTCATAAGCAAGTGAAATATCACCGGACTTGACGACTCTACCATCGATCATAATATGAACGACATCCGGATGAAGATAATCTAAAATACGTGGATAATGCGTAATAATCAATAACGAGGCTTCTTCATGTTCCATTAGATAATCATTAATATTTTGACAGACGATTTTTAAACTATCGATATCAAGTCCCGAATCTAATTCATCCAAAAGAATCAATTGTGGTTTCAACAACTTCATTTGCAAAATCTCATTTTTTTTACGTTCTCCACCCGAAAAATCTTGATTGATCGAACGATGCATCATCTCTTTCGGCATTGCTAAATCTTGAAAAGCTTGCTCCATTTCTTTCATAAAAAGATAGATATTAACTTTATTTTGACTGCGTGCATTTAGTGCCGTCCGTAAAAACTCACTATTGCTAACCCCTTCGATACTAATCGGGTTTTGCATTGCTAGAAAAATCCCCCGTCGAGCTACTTCATCCGTCGAAAGTGGTAAAATCGATTCTCCTTGATAAAGAATATCGCCTTTCTTTACAACATAATCCGGATTTCGTAAAATCACTTTCGATAACGTACTTTTACCCGTTCCATTTGGCCCCATGATAACATGGATCTCACCTGGCTTCATTGCCAAGGAAAAACCCTTTAAAATCTCTTTATGATCAAGTGTTTCCACAAATAAATCTTTAATCTCTAACATTTTGGTCACCTCATTTTATTCTATCATGTTTTTATAATCTCAACAACGAATATATTATATTAACACAAAATAGAAAAGTTTGTCTAATATTTGTAACATGTATAAAAAGAACAAAAAGATACCAATATAACAATGAATATTCGCTGTATTCACCAAAAATGCTTTATGCATTTTTATTTTTTTGCTAAAATAAAATAGAACAGGAGATGATTGGATGCAAGATTGTTTATTTTGCAAAATTACAAAAGGTGAAGTAGCAAGCGAAACCTTATATGAGGATGAAATCGTGAAAGTATTTCTCGATATCAATCCATCGACGAATGGCGATTGTATGATCGTTCCCAAAAAACATGTTGTAACAATAGAAGATTTAGATGATGAATTAATTCTCCATATGCATAAAATCGCTTTAAAAATGAAAGCATTATTGACCGAAAAACTCAATTGTGCCGGTCTTACAATTGCGATTAATAACGGCTATGGTCAAGATATCAAACATTTTCATATGCATTTGACTCCACGTTATCAAGACGATGAATTGACCCACTCTTTTAATACGCAAAATTTATTACCGATCACCGAAGTAAAAAAACAAATTCTATCATAAAAAAAAGAAGGAGAACTGATTTGAAAAAAATCTACACGAAATAAAAAGCGTGTAGATTTTTTTCTATGTTAAAATTAAAATAAGGAGG
>CALVRU010000046.1 GCA_944358775.1 uncultured Bacilli bacterium
AACATAAGATATATTATACTATAAACAAATTTAATTCCGTTATTTTTAAAAAACGGAATTCCAAATGAAAATCTACGATAAATAATCTTTTTTTGGAAAAGGTCTTGAATTATAAAACTGGTTATTGTATAATTTAGATGCATCTATGCGATATGTCCGCGTAGCTCAGCTGGATAGAGCAATCGCCTTCTAAGCGATCGGTCACGTGTTCGAATCACGTCGTGGACACCACTTGTAAATAAGTTCGAGAAGAACTGAAAAAAGATCAATCGAAATGATTGGTCTTTTTTATTGTCAGTACATTCGACTTATACTAGTCGTCCTTTTATAAGTCAGTTCGACTTCTTGTGAATATAAGAATTCATCTTGGATTGTTTCCAGCGAACTTTTCTCTTTTTTTCTTCGCCACACTTCAAACTTTATAAAACTACGCCCTTCTTTCTGAAATTCGACTACATTTCGATTATAGATTTCATAAGAATAAAGAATCTCACCATCCGTACACAAAGTTCCATAAATATACTTCTCATCAAATGTGATAAGTATCTGATACTTCTGAGTTGTATTATTCTTCGCTTTTAGATCGAGCCATCCTTCATACACAGTAGCATCTAATCCATATGGTTCTTCTGGATCAAGCGGTGGCAAAGATAATACTTTGTGAGGATGTCTTTCTAAAATAGTAAGCGGTGAATGTAAAAACAAATAATATAGAAGTTCACTTAACTGACAAAGACCTCCTCCTTTCATGTTGGTTAATTTACCATTTTGAAGTACCAAACCATCTTTGTATTTTCCAAACATAGAAGAATAACGAAGACGTTCCCAAAAAGAAAACACTTCATTTGGAAAGAGAATCAATCGATGTACTGTTTTACTTGCTATTTTTAAATTATCTACTTTATTATACTGAAATTGCATATCGCAACCACTTCTCTCGTTCAACAGTGGTATCTTCCAAGTACAAACTTGATTCGGTAATTCACTCTCGTAAAATGACGCATAACGATTTCGATCCAAAGACAATTTGAAGTAAAAACATTTCTTTTTCTGCCATATTCGTAGTGGTTGTAAAAATAGAAAAACTTCCGTCAAACGTCGCCGCATTTCATCCACCCTCTTTTTCTTATCATTATAAACTAGAAAAGTGACAGCTCTGTGACAAAAATAATGATAATTTTGTCACGAACGGAAATTTATAGTATAATGAATAAGTACAAATAGAAAGGACAGTTATATGAAGAAAAAATTAAGTTATTTCATTTTATTATGCTTACTTTTGATTCCGTTTACAGGTTGTGGAACCAAAGAAGAATATTTATCAGGCAAACATCATGCGGAAATTCAAGTAAAAGACTACGGAGTCATTAAAGTGGAACTAGATGCTGATATCGCCCCAATCACGGTAACTAATTTTGTTCATTTGGCGCAAGAAGGATTCTATGATAATCTGACGTTTCATCGGATCATCGATGGTTTTATGATTCAAGGCGGCGATCCTACTGGAACTGGTAGTGGTGGAAGTGATCAAACGATCAAAGGTGAGTTTGAAGAAAACAATGTAAAAAACGATTTATCGCATACCCGTGGTGTCATTTCCATGGCTCGAAATAGTATCAGCTATAACAGTGCGAGTTCTCAATTCTTTATTGTTCAACAAGATAGCACTTACTTAGATGGATCTTATGCTGCTTTTGGTACCGTTACCGAAGGAATGGAAATCGTCGATGCAATCGCTCAAAATACACCGGTCGAAGACTCAAATGGAACGGTAGCGAAAGAAAATCAACCTGTAATCGAAACAATTCGTATTATCGACTAATAAAAAATCTCATTTCGAAAAGGAATGAGATTTTTTTGTTAGTCCTGTTATTTTTAAACTGAACTAGGTTTTACTAATTTTTTCTGATAAGAAATGCTGGAAGTGTTCTCGGAATTTGATTCCTTTTGTGGTAATTGTTCATACGCCTTAATTCGTTCTTCGATCGTACTATTCCATTGCTCTTCGACTTGATATAACTTCCAAAGTGGACCTTGTTGTTTTTGTAAATCTTCCAAGCAATCATTTTCTTGAATATACGATAAATACTTTCGCGTCATTCGTTGTTTTGTCGCTTCGTCAATATCCTTTCGAGATAATAGTCGGAACAATTTTAAAGAAATGCTATTGCCACACAATGGGACATCAAAATACAAATCATAATCAAACATCATAAATGCTTCACTTAAGCTGACAAAACGTGAATAATCACATTCTCCGACACTCCACATCAACGAGATAAAACGGTTCGTAAAAGTCTTTAAATCCATTGTGTCTTTTTGATTGTTCATGATATAAGAATACATTTGGTAACCGAATGCATAACTTTCTAGTCGAAAATACTCGCGATCACAAAAGGTATATGATTCATGTAATCCCTCTTGAAAGGCTTTCGTATTTTGCCATTCTACTTCTGGAACTCGATCTTTCAACGCTCTTTCTTTCAAATCACGAGATATTCCCATACCAAGAAGAAGCAACTTGATTTTCGGAACTTGTAGTTCGACATCGTCTGTCTTTAGAATATTCATAATGGTTTGATATGTTTCACGATAAGTAAGTGTATCTGCTAATATCTTAAAATAATCCAAAAGCGGATGGGCCTGTCCATATTGAATTCCGGCAATATAATCTTTCCGTTGTGTGGAATCATAAGCCGTTTTCACTTCATACTCCATTTTTTTCATTTCAAATGCTTGTTGCATTGTTATCCCCCTTTTTAAGTGTGCACTTATTTTATCACAAAATCAGAAAAAAAGCAAATTTACTCCAATTTGCTCTTCATCACTTGCATTACTTCTTCTCCATCCGATTGAAATAAAATCGTATTTACATCATAATTATCAAAAACTGAATATGCAAGTGTATAAATCACTTCTTCTAATATCTTCTCGTCACTATCAAACAGACAATCATTAAAGTCTAAAATCATCAAATTATCATCAATCTCATAATTTAATAATTCAGCATCTTGTTTTAATACACTTGCTAGATTACTTTGAAAAATATAACTGCTCGATAATTGATCGACAATGATTTGGATTTTTTCACGATCATCATTGACATACTTCGTCACTGGAACATAATATTCTGGATTGTTCTCGTCGATATAATAAAGAACTACTTTGTTGATATTTTCCCGCGAATCGATATCATATACTTTATTAATGCCAAATTGCTTTGTCAAAATTTCAGGAATTTTCGTTTTGGACTGTGGCAATTCGGTGACTAGCACTTTTTCCACTGTAATCGTAATTCCTTCTACTCCATCTAAATCGGTCAAACTATACACCAATGCTTCGATCATTCTTTCTTCCAAGTCTTTTGTCACTTGAAATATTTCTTTATTAAAATCTAATGCTAGTATTTTCTCTTGTAAAGAGATATCCACTAATTTCGTGTTTTCGGGTAAGACTCCTGTCAAATGATCCGGCAGATTTTTATTTTGTCCGACGGTCAAT
This sequence comes from uncultured Bacilli bacterium, assembly GCA_944358775.1. GTDB lineage: Bacteria > Bacillota_I > Bacilli_A > RF39 > UBA660 > Faecenecus. Next base: position 3,502 of record CALVRU010000046.1, read on the forward strand.
GATCGGATTATATTTTTTGCTCGTGTAATAATATCTTCACCTTCGATTAGCAGGTTTGTTTTGACGAGTAAATGATTACTTCCCAATAAATAAATTGGTGTCGTTTTGAGATCCGTCGTATAAACTACTTCAGGGACTATATTTAATACTCGGTCTTTAGAATCAAAAGAAATCGGAAGTAAATAAACCACTAAAAAAACAAAAACAGCAAATGTTGATACTAAAATTTTAGATAATGCTTTCTTTTTTAACATATTGCTTCTTCACCTAATCTATCATATGAAAAGTCGTACTTTTTTAGTACGACTACAATGATATTTCGTTCAATTTTAATAACTCCACCACCGCCCCAGCACGACCTTTGACACCTAGCTTCTGCATCGCGTTAGAGATGTGATTACGGACTGTTTTTTCACTAATGTTTAGAGCATTCGCTATTTCCTTTGTCGATAGGTTCATTACTAAAAGTTCAAACACTTCTTTTTCGCGTTTGGTTAATATCCCCTTGCTCACCATATCACTCCTTCTCATGAAACGTCTTGATTTCGACTCATATTATTTTATGAGATTGAGTGATAAAAGCACAGTCCTTTTGCCTATTTTGGCGTAAATTCTATCCGTTTTCGAATTTTACGGTAATGTACATCTTATCTGTAAACTCTTCTTGTACGGTGCGCATAATGTTATTTGCTAGTTCATTATTGTGCTCTTTTGCAACTAATACAACTTTAATCTGATTATGATCGATTTTGACGAAGTTATCTAATTGATATGTATTTTTTATTTTCTCCTGGATGACTTCTTCTTTTCCTTTGACCTCATTCAAATACTTCAACTGTTCATATGCATTGTTTTTATCTTCCTTACTTGCCTCAGTATCCGTTAATGTCTCTTGCAAGGTCTCTTGGAGCGCTTGTCGTTCTTCATCTAAACTTACTCGCATTGCCACTAATACATCACTTTCTGTAACTGTTACCGTCGGACTATCTTCGCCATTTACATTCTCAGTCGTATTATCCGTACCCGAGGTATTATAATTACTATTGTTCGAAAGTAATAATTCACTTGGCATGGTAATGTAATAAACACTTAATACTAATATTAAACTAAACAATGTTAAAAACCATAGGTTCTGCTTATTGATCATGGTATCCTCCCTTTTCTAATAACACTATATGAGAAAATACAATAGTTATACCTAATTTTTAAGAAATTCCATCATAAAAAGACTACGAATTCGTAGTCTCATTTTTAAAACAACGATGTGTAAAATCCCATTGATTTTCTTTTAATAATTTTACATATCTTTTGTTTTTATCATTAGCTTTTCTCGAAGTTAATTTTTGATAATACAATTGAATTTCTTTTTTCGCACTACGTAGTTGCAACCGACTGGCAACTCCATCTTCCAAAAATTGCATTTGCTGTGAAGTAATCAATTGATTCATCGATTGTTGTTCTTCACGTTCTTTTTGTAATTTGATATCAATTTGATTCATAGCATCGCGATATTGCTCGTCATTTATATTTCCCGAACGGTACATTATCTTTAATTCTTGACGATCCAGTTTTGCAAGTCGGCGATTCGTATCGAATTTTAAATATGCTAACGCGTTCCAATGTTCCAATCTTGTTTTCTTTTTCTCGAGCCGTGATGAACCGTTTTTTTCTTGTTTTCGATAAGTTTGATGATAATCATGATCCAGTAATTTCATTACGACTTTTCCTTCATAAAGCGTGATTCTTTTTTTAAGACGTAATTGAATTAACCGCAAACACAATGATCTTGACACAAAATCTTGATATTGATATATTCCGATTTGATATAGTTGATAAGATCGGCGCAGATCGGACGCATATTCTTTTTCTACTTCATGTAATTCTTGTATTATTTTTAAAAGTACTACTAATGACATGTCATTATTATTCATTAAAATCTCCTCATTATTATTTCTATGAAAAACGATTTAGACTAAGCACAAAAAAAGAGCTTACGCTCTTGAAACATACTTGCCATCTTTCGTCGAAACTAAGATTGCTTCGCCTTGATCGATAAATAAAGGCACTTTTACCTTCATTCCCGTTTCTAATGTAGCATCTTTCATAGCATTATTTGTCGTATTACCTTTGACAGCTGGTTCCGTAGCAGTTACTACCATTTCAATTTTATCTGGCAACATTACTCCTAATACTTCTCCTTCGTAAAAAGAAACAGTAACTGGTAAATTTTCCTTTAAGAATTTCGCATCTTCACCAAGGGTACTAGCACTCAATTCCACTTGATCAAAAGTTTCCATATTCATGAAATAATAAGTGTCTCCTTGTTGATATAAAAATTGCATATCTTTCTTGTCAATTCTTGCCGTATCTACTTTGATTCCAGCATTAAAAGTTTTTTCAATTGTCGAATTTGTCCGTAAGTTTTTTAACTTAGTACGTACAAATGCACTACCCTTTCCAGGTTTTACGTGTTGAAACTCAACTACCTGATATAAATCACCATCAATTTGGATAGTCACTCCCGTTTTAAAATCATTAACGTTCATAAAACACCTCTTCCTTTCGAATCGTCAAAAAAATAAGTGCCACCGACTTATTTCTTTTCCTTATGCTCAGTATGCTTATGACATCTTGAACAATATTTATTTAAACTAAGACGATCCGTCGTATTTTTTACATTTTTCTCAGTTCTATAATTTTCTTCTCCGCAAGTAGAGCATACTAAAGTTTTACGTTGTCTATTTCCTACTTTTGCCATTCTTCTTTCCCCTCCTCGTTTACTTCTATCATTATACCAGAGCTTTCTTAAAAAAGCCAACATTTTTTACGATATTTTCCGAAAAAGCGATACTTTTTCTATTTTTTTAGTAGTTTTTTCTGAATTTGTCGATGCATATGACAAATTATTTGGGGATCTTCTTTTGATTTTTGAGCAATATTCTCAATTGTATCGCGGTGAAAATCTTTCGCATGATCTTCAAAATGAAGTCCCTCTAAATGACTAAGAAATACTGTCTCTTGCGGATTCAATCGTTCTTTTACAACCTCTTGATAGGCAAACGGATTACTTCTCAATAAATAATACGCGTCTTTTTGCCTAATTCGACTTAAAATATTTTCTACTAGATGAAACATATTCTTGCGGCCTTGTAGACTCGGGCGAATTTGAGCATATACTTTCGGTTTCTGATCTTCGTAAAGCAACTGATAATAAGAATCTAGTTCTAACATTTCGTATCGACTAAGACAACGAAATGTTGCTAAGAGTTCTTCTTGCGAAGAAATTGGAAGATCGAGCGTCCGCGCTAGTCGCTGAAAAGATTCTACTTTTAACGACTTCCCTGTTTCCCATTCCGCTTGAATAGCGATTGGCCGATCTTCCATTAATAGATATTCATCCGAATCGTATTCATGATAGATTTCTAAAACTACTTTTTTTAGTTTTCTTTTCATTTTTTCACGTTGATGGGAATTCATATTTTCTAATAACAATAACGTTTGTGGACTTAAGCTATTCTTTTTCGAATTCATTAACATTTCTAAAAACTGATATTCCATCGATGAAAGGCGCTTTTCCAATTGTTCCTGTACATAACAAAAACGATGATAATCTTCTAATTGATCTTCCAATTTCGCACTGACATATTTTTCTTCGTCCAACATAATGACACATCCCTTGAAATGGCTCTATTATAACATGGCAAGAAACAACTTGCAACGATGTTAATATTCCTTTTTAAACCATTCTATCTCTATTATATCAAAGAAAAATAACTTCCTTGTGAACTGAACCCCAAAAGTTGGACAGTTTATAAATAGTTTCTAATTAGAGGATTGTAGCCTGTAATTTACAGGAGAC
>CALVRU010000047.1 GCA_944358775.1 uncultured Bacilli bacterium
AAAGCATTAGAAAGTGAAAGTATTACAAATCAAAAGAGTTTATTACTTCAATATGTTAAAGAGAATAATTTAAGAGTTTATGATATTTATATTGATGATGGATATAGTGGAACTAATTTTGATAGACCCGATTTCAATAGATTATTAAATGATATTGAATTAGGCAGAGTTAATATGGTCATTACTAAAGATATGTCAAGATTAGGAAGAGATTATATTGGTACAGGTAATTTAATAGAAAAGTATTTTCCAGAGCATAATGTAAGGTATATTGCAGTTACAGATAATATAGACACTTGTCTAGATAATTCTAATAATGATATTGCACCATTCAAGGCAATAATGAATGATATGTACGCGAAAGATATTTCTAAAAAAATAAAATCAAGTTTAAGAGCAAAACAAAAAGAAGGTAAGTTTGTTGGTGGTAGAACTCCATTTGGATATGATCAGGATCTGAATGATAAAAATCATCTGGTAATAAATGAAGAGCAAGCATTAGTTGTAAAAAGAATATTTGATATGTGTTTAGAAGGATTATCATTTTTTAAAATAGCAAAACAGTTAACTAATGAAGGAATAAAAACACCAGCACAATATTATAGTTTTGAATGGAAAAGTAATTATAATTTAAAGTATGGACAGTGGCATTCTAAAACAATAAGAGATATTTTAACTAATCAAATGTATATAGGTGATATGGTACAAAATAGAAGAAGTAAAGTTAACTATAAAGTTAAAAAGATTATTAAAAATAATCCTAAAGACTATATAATCGTAGAGAATACCCATGAATCAATTATTGATAAGGAGACATTTTCTGAAGTGCAAAAAAGAATACCTAAAAATGTTGGTAGAAATGAGAAGAAAGAAAATCATTTATTAGATGGACTTTTATATTGTGGTGATTGTGGACATCGTATTTCAGTACAAGCAAGAAGAAAAAAAGATAATAGATGTTATACTGTTTGTAATTATTATCGAACTTATATGAAACAAAAACTTTGTACAACTCATTCAAATAATTATGATGAATTAGAGAAAACGATAATTAAATCTTTAATTAATATGTGTTTAAATTATCTTAATAAAGATGAAATAAAAAATAATGTATTAAATAATTTAACAGAAGATAATAAGTTTAATAATAAAAAAGAGTTAGAAATACTTACCAAAGATATTAAACAAATAAATGATAACTTAGATATTATTTATATTGATAAATTAAATAAAAAGATAACCGAAGAACAATTTGAAAGATTAAAATTAAAACTAGAAAATGAATTAAATATAAAACAAAAAAGATATAACGAGTTAAATAATGAGATCGATGATACTATTCATGAAGAATATAAAAATAAAATGATTCATGAATATATTAATAAGTTTTTATCTATGAAAGAACCAAGCCGAGAATTAATAATTAATCTAATTGATAAAATAGAAATCTTTGAAGATAAAACTATAAAAATTAAAGTTAGTTTTAATAATTCTAATTAGGGTATGATATAATAATATATCAAGAGGTGGTAGTATGAGCATTCTTACAAGTGCAAGTAGTTCTTCTGTTAGTAGAGGTTATGACTACTACAAACATAATAAAGTTAGTAATGTAAAACAATTAAATGATCATGAATTTGAAGGGTATGTTGAAGGAAGTTTAAAAAATCCTTATTATGTAAAAATAGATATAGAACATCCTAGAAAATCCTATTGTGATTGTCTTCATGCAAATGGAAATATTACTTGTAAGCATATGACTGCATTATATTTTGAATTGTTTCCTGATGAAGTAGATGATTATGAATCATGGTTAAATAGTGATTATGATGAAGACGAAGAAGACGATTACTACGAAGATGATAGATATTATGACGATGATGATTATTATGATTATAGAGAACCTTCTAATTTTGAAAAACCGTTATTTTTTGATGTAGTATTAGAAAAGTATGTTGATGATTTAAATATAGATCAATTAAAAGAATGTTTGTTGGCGGAACTTAAAAATAATGAGAAGAGAACATTTGAATTATATTTAGAAAAAAATTATAAAAAATATCTACAAAATAGTAGTCAAGATTTTTTATTTTTAGATAAATTAAATAAAAAAGTTCAAGAGCTAACAGGTTATTATAATTATGATTACAATGATTTTGATAAAGAAATATTGAACATAAAAGAAAAAAGCAGAATAGAAAAACTTTATCAAAATAAAATATTACAATCACAAATAGATAAAATATTGCTAAACGAGAAATTAGCAGTATATACTGATTATAGGTGGGTTGCTGAATTTTATAAGAAAAATAAAAGTATTGAAGAAATTAATGAATTTTGTGAGATATTAGAAAATTATTTAGATAGTTTAAAACATTATAGTATTAAAAACACATTCCCAAAATCAAATGTCTTAATAGCTATTCATTCATTAAATAATTTTACTATAACAGAGTGTGCTAATATGATGTTAAAAAACGCTAAATATTCACAATATATTGATTATGTAATTGAAAATAGTAGTAATGTTTTAGAATTGTATTCAAAATTTATGAAGTTAATAAATACAAATTATTTTAAGAATAAAATGTATATTCCGGATGTGTTGTATAGGTTTGTTATGATTACTGATTTTGAGAATAAAGAAATTAGTTTAGCACATGACTTGTATAGTTTTTTATGCTTAGGACATATTGAATATTTAAAGATACTTTCTTACTCTTTATCTGAAGAAGAGGTAATTGATTTGATTGAAAGCAAAACAAAAGATATATTTTTACTTATAAAACTTTATAAATTTTATGATAAAAAAGAAAAATTATGGAACTTATTAATTGATAGTAACTATAGATATTTATTATTAGATAATATAGAAATTTTAAAAGATAAGTATAATGTTGAATTATATGACCATTTTATTAATGAATTTTATAATATTCTTAAGGAAGGTAAAAGTAGAGATACTTATAATAAAGCATCAAAATATATAAGCGCAATTTTAAAATTAAATAATGGTAGTAGCTTAGTAGAAAAAATTTTAATAGATTTAAAAAATTCTGATTATCAAAAGTGTTCAGCATTATTTGATGAAATAAATAAGGCAATTAAAAATTAAAATCTATCAAAAAAGGGCAAGGACATGTTTGCCCAATTCATACCAAAATTGTAAATCATCATATTTACAAACATACATATCGTCCAGCATACAGCTGCCATGAAGAAAACGTATGCAGCAACGTTCAATGCGGTTCATGCTGTAATTTCCGTTAAGCCCGAATGGGCTTTTTCTTTTTCCTGTCAACATTTGTCTAATTTACGAAGATTACTTGAAAATACCAAAAATTCCTAGTATTCTTAAGATAGAGAAAAGGGAAAGGTGATAATAGTGATTTATCCATCAATTGATAAAATTTTAAACATCGTCGATTCCAAATATGAACTTGTTCATATCGTCGCTGACCGTAGCAAAGAAATGTCTCGTACCGGATTCTATCAATTAAAAGAAAAACAATATGTCTCAAAAAAGAATATTGGACGCGCACTCGAAGAAGTAGCAGAAGGCTTAATCATAATCAAAAAAGATTAAGCCTTTTTTAGGTTATAATAAAGACAGGTGAAAACATGAAAATAAAAAACTTTAAAAAGAAAAAAGATGGCTTCTATCAAATTACCTTAGAAAATACACTGACCATCACTATTCACGAAGATCTTATTTTAAAATATGAATTATTATTAAAAAAAGAGATTTCACTCGAAGATATGGCCTCCCTCGAAAAGGAAAATCAAATCTATATGGGATACGCAAAAGCCATCAAAAAAATAAAAACCAAATTAAGAAGTACAAAAGAAATCGATCTCTACCTAAAAAAAGAAGCCTTCGATAAAGAACAAATCACAGACATTATTGCCATTCTCACAAGACAAGGTTATCTAAACGATGAAGTATATGCAAATGCATTTGTAAATGATCGAATCCATCTAAGTAAAGATGGCCCACAGAAAATCGAAAATACCCTACGCCAAGAAGGCATAAAAAACGAAATAATCGAACAGGCACTTAGTTGCTATACAGAAGAATTACAAGAAGAACGAATTCAAAAATTAATTGCAAAAGAAATAAAAAGCAATCACACCAAAAGCGGAAAAATGCTAGAACAAAAGATTCTCTATCATTTAATCGAATTAGGTTATGAACGAAGTGCCATCGCTGAACAATTACAAAAACAGACCTTCTACGACACCGATATAAGACAAAAAGAGTACGATAAATTGTATCGTACTCTCAGTAAAAAATACGAAGGAAAAGAATTAGAGCAACGAATTCGTACTCGGATGTATCAAAAAGGATTTAGAGATTTCTAAATCCTTTTAAAATGGTAATTTCATTTTCCCATTCGACATTTGTTTCATCATTTTTTTCATTTGTTCAAATTGTTGTAATAATTTATTTACTTCTTGCACACTTAATCCACAACCCTTGGCAATTCTCGTCTTCCGACTCGCCTTAATAATATCTGGATTGCGTCGTTCTTCTTTTGTCATCGATAAAACGATCGCTTCAATATGCGCCATCTGCTTCGGCGGAATCTGTACTTGATTCAACCCTAATTTCGAGGCTCCCGGAATCAACTTCAAAAGATTCTCAAGTGGTCCCAATTTTTTCATCTGATGCAAAGTAGATAAAAAATCCTCTAAATCGAATTTGCCAGACTGCATCTTTTTTGCAGTCTTCATCGCCTCTTTTTCATCGATTGCTTCCGTCGCTTTTTCCACCAAAGAAACGATATCACCCATTCCTAAAATACGACCAGCCATTCGTTCTGGATCAAAAGAATCAAGACCATCCAATTTTTCACTGACACCGATAAACTTAATCGGCACATGCGTTAAATGACGAACGGATAAAGCAACTCCGCCCTTCGTATCGCCATCTAATTTCGTCAAAATAACACCCGATAATGTCAACTCATCGTGGAATCCTTGAATTACATGAATAGCATCTTGCCCCATCATCGAATCGATTACCAACAACGTTTCATCTGGGTGAATAGCTGCTGTGATATTCTTGAGCTCATCCATAAGTTGTGTATCGATATGAAGACGACCAGCCGTATCGATTAAAACATAATCATAGCCATTCTCCTTCGCATACTGAATCGCATTTTGGCTGATGACAACCGGATCATTCTTACCTTCCTCATAAACTGGAATCGAAAGCTCTTTTCCCAATTGTTTCAATTGATCGATGGCCGCTGGACGATAGACATCACAAGCCACTAACAGAGGATTTTTATGATGCTTTTTGCGCAAATAATTTGCTAGCTTCGCAATCGTCGTCGTTTTACCACTACCCTGTAAACCAACCAACATCAAAGTAGCCGGATTCCCCTTTAAATTAAGTGGTGCACTCTCGCCCCCCAATAACTCAACCAACTCATCTTTGACAATCTTAACAAATAAATCACCCGGTTTAATACTTCGCTTTACTTCTTCGCCAAGCGCCTTTTCCTTTACCTCATTCGTAAATTCTTTCACCACTTGATAATTGACATCGGCCTCTAACAACGCAAGCCGAATCTCACGCATCATATCGGAAATATTCTCTTCTGTAATTTTTCCGTAACCTTTTATCTTATGAAGTGCATTTTGTAAATGTTCTCCTAAACTTTCAAACATATTATCACCCTGTCCTCTTGTACTATTATATAATAAACTTATTAAAAATCAAAGGAAAAGACTTTCACTATGGTGTAAAAGTCTTGCCGATGGCTATAACATCATATATTTCTATAGAAAAGGCCTGAGAATTACTTAAAATCTGCACTCCTGGATACTGATAACCGATCCGTTCTGAAATGTCAAGTTCATATTGAAATGAACTGTTTGCAGGTGCCGTAACTACCTCGTATTTTGATACAGCAGAACTATTTAGCCATTGATTGCGATCATAAGTTAAGGCAACGGTCAAGGTAAATGGACCAGTCACATAATATGTGATTCCCGCAAATCGAAGTGTTTCATATTCATTTACTAAAAAATTCTGATCTGAAATCATGTCGTACCTAGAATTCATATCATCACTAAATTTAAAATATAAATAATATCGCTCTGGCATATAACGAGCAATGTTTTCACCGCCTTCATACAAAGTCACCGACCAAGTAGACATAGAGGATTGATCTAGTTTCAAAATTTGTAAATCTTCTTTTTTCCAACTAGGATGAATCGTACTCGCTTCTGTTACCGTAAAAGTAGTCATATTCGAATCCAAAGTATTCAAAATAGAACCATCACTCGCCCTAATTTCAGTAGCCACATGACTGTATGTATCATTTGCCTGAAAAGACATCTCAATCGTATCATTTGGAAAAGCGAAAACGCCAGTGGTAGAACTTTCTTGTGTCCGTTGATTTTTAACTGTTGTAATCCCGTACTGAGAGTTCGTTGTCGAAATCGCATAAGAATGAATCTCTTCTGTAACCGAAATCATATCTGGCAACAACTCAATATCTTTACCAACTAACCCTCCAACAACTTGTAGCCGAATTGTTGATGAAGTGTCCGTCGTATTTTGAATGACAATTGTAATTTTCTTTTCGGCCGAATATGTTCCGATGGTACCAAACGGTTGACTATTGTCATTTCCTAAATAATAAAATACATGAATTCCATCTCTTACTACACTTTGATATACCAACTGATACGCGCTTTCAATATTATTATTACTTACTAAAGACACATCGATTACTGTATTACCTCTTTCCGACACATTGATTTCGCCAGAAGATGAAATAGAGTTACCCGATAATGTATAATGAAATGTCCCCGCCACAAGTTGAATTGTATTTTGTTTTTCATACTGTACCGTAAAAAAAGCATAACTATAACTGATTGCTAAAATGAGCAAACCAAAAAGAAGTGTTAGGAACACAACCGATAGCCGTATTTTTTTCTTTAAAAACTCTATTCCTATATTTATCTTCTCTTTCATAACGTCCTCACTTTATCTTCTATAAACCATTATACCCCCCCCCCCAAGCTTTTTTGCAAGCCGGGAGTTTATAATTTTTTTAGACACTTTTTATAGAGGGTATATAATAAAAGAAAGGTTGTG
>CALVRU010000048.1 GCA_944358775.1 uncultured Bacilli bacterium
ATTTAAATAAAAAAATGATAAATAGAAATAGATTCTAAATACCATTTTTTTATTTCATTACTTTTTCAGTGACTTCTTTCTACTTGCTTTCTATTTTTTTATTGTGCAGCGTCTACGTTAACACGAACACTGAATTGTAGGCCACTCATATCCGTCGTACCATCTTCATAATCTGGAGTATAAATAGTATCTTCAGCAACCCACATTCTCAAAGTGAATTCTCTTTGATAGCCGGTTGTACCAGCTGAAATAGAATCCGTATACACTGTTTTTCCAGTTTTACCAGATAATGTCGTATTACCTAATTCACTGTATCTTTTTACTGTGTCACCCGTTACGGTTAATGGTGCAGGAGTCTCTTCCTCTCCTTCTACTGTAGTAAGATAAATTTTTACTTTATCTTCTCCTAAAGTAGAACTTGTTTCTTTTGAAACCCATACTTCATATGGTAAAGCACTACCTTTGGCACTACCAGTAATTTGGAAATTGAACACGTTATTGTTTCCAGTTAGAGCTTTTCCAGTCTCATCGCTCATTGGAAACATATTGGTAATATTAATACCATTTCCAGCTGCATTTTTTTCGTCATAGACGAATGTGATACTACCTGTTGTAATTGTATTTTCTTTGGTTCCTTCTTTACTGTAAGTGAAGAAAGCGTAAGTGGTCGAAATTGTTACTAATGCCAAAGACAATAATAACAAAAATACAGCTAAACTTTCTTTTTTCTTATTTCTTTTTTCTTCCATAATATTCACTCCTTTTATTATTACAAATTCATTGTACTAAATTCTATCACAATTTACAAGAGTAAATTTTTTTATTTGACACTATTTATCAGAATAACAAGGAAAATATTTTTTTTGAATGATTTCGGAAACTTTAATACCGTCCATTGCAGCAGTCGTGATACCACCAGCATAGCCGGCCCCTTCCCCAATCGGATAGATTCCTTTCACATTGGTTTCCATTTCATCATCACGGCAAATTCTTAGCGGTGAAGAGGTCCTACTCTCAATTGCTGCAATGATTGCATCCGGTCGTGCAAAGCCTTTGATTTTTTGATCAAAATACGGCATTGCCTCGAGCAGTGCTTCACGTAGAAAAGATGGTAATATATTGTTTAAATTGGCAAATTCATACTTTCCTTGAAAACAAGGTTGAACTCCTTGAAAAGAGCAAGATACTTTATTTTCTTTTAAGTCTTTCCATAACTGAATTGGAATTTTTCCATCGGCTAATCGATATGCCGCTTTTTCTAAATCGCTTTGAAAACGAATTCCATCGAACAGATTATTTCCATAATCTTCTGGCGTAACCGTTACTACAATCGCACTATTGGCGGTTTCACTATCGCGTTTATGATTGCTCATCCCATTGATTGTCAAATGGCCGGGCAAAGAAGAAGCATTGATGACATAGCCACCTGGGCACATACAAAACGAATATACGCCGCGGCCTCGTCTTGTCGTATACGTCAACTTATAGCTCGCTGGTGGCAAAATATCTTCCTTCAAATCACCATATTGCGAACGATTGATCATCGCTTGAGGATGACAGATTCGAACACCGATGGCAAATGCTTTGGGAACCATTTTTATCTTTCTTTGATCAAGTAATGCAAACGTATCGCGAGCACTATGTCCTACTGCCAAAATCAACGTATCACATGGAATTTGTTCGTCATGATTCACTTCGATCGCGACTAATTGATCTTGCTCGATCACAAGATCCGTCAAACACGTATTGTAGCGAAACGTACCACCTTTTTGAATAATCGTTTTACGCATCTTTACAATGACCGATCGCAATAAATCGGTACCAATATGAGGATGATTTTGATATAAAATTTCACGAGGTGCTCCATGTAACACAAATATCTCGAAGACTCTTCGGCCGCGTCCATGTTTATCCTTAACTAAAGTATTCAGTTTGCCATCCGAAAAAGTACCGGCGCCCCCTTCACCAAACTGGATATTGCTGTTTTCTTTTAGTTCTCCTGTTTGGAAAAAGTGCTCTACCGATTGAATCCGTTGATCCATTGCTTCGCCACGTTCGATTACAATCGGTTCATACCCTTGCTCGGCCAATTGATAAGCCGCAAATAAACCCGCCGGTCCACTTCCAACAATAACAGGTCTTTTTCGCAAAGGTATATTTCCCCGCGGTGGCATTTCATATTTTTCACTAGGTGCAAGAAAAATATTCGTCGATTGTCTTCTTTTTAAGATTTTATCTTCCTCATTCACTGTAACATCTACTTCGTATACGTATTGTAGACGGTCTTTATGACGAGCATCTAACGACTGTTTCACAATCGATAGTGAACTAATCTGATTGGATTTTATATGTAATTCCCGTGCTATTTTCCGTCGTAACTGTTCTTGTTGATCTTCCCAAATAGAAATTTTAATTTGTCGAATTCGGATCATATTTTAAAACCCCTTTTCCTGCTAACATACCGGAGATCCACGCAAAAGAAAGATTGTAACCACCACAATCACCATCGACATCTAATAGTTCACCAGTAAAATATAAGCCATCTACATTGACTGATTCCATCGTCAATGGATCAATTTCTAAAAGTGACATTCCTCCACTACAGACTTGAGCATGATCAAAAGACTTCGTATCTATTATGTCCACTTGAAATGCAAACAAGCAATTTGCTATCTTCCTTTGTTGTTCTTTTGTTAACGTATTCCAAGTATTTTCTTTTTTGATAGAAATCTGTTTTAATATCACATAAATCAATTTATAATTCAAGAAACCTTCCAACATTTGATCGATCGGGCGATTTCCTAAATATCGTGCGCGCTGAAGTAAAAAAGAAAGTACATCTTCGACTCGTTCGGCATTTAAAAATGGAACGAAATTAATTGCGATTTGCATAATATGACGATTCTGTAAACCACGCGCGACTATTCCACTGAAATTAAAAACACAAATACCACTGATCCCATAGTCCGTCAATTGAATTTCCCCACGTTCTTTTTTTACCAGCTGATGATTGTCATAAAGTGTTAATTCCACATCGGAACGAACGCCGCTCCAATCTTTTAAAAAAGAGGCGTCTATCTTTAAAGGAACAAGCGATGGCAGGACGGGAACAATTGAATGACCAAACGAAGTAGCAATCTGATAGCCATTTCCATCCGAACCGGTTTTAGGACAAGCACATGATCCTGTGGCTACGATCACTTGGGTAAAATACATATCTCCACAGCTTGTCGTCAGCTGAAATTGGTCTTTCTCTTTTCTGATTCCTTCGACCATACAATTGGTAATGATTCCAATACCACGACTTTTCACTTCAGAAAGTAACGCTTCTTTTATACTCGTCGCTTGATTCGAATAAGGATAATAATAGCCATCGCGAATTTTCGGAACAATACCAATCTTTTCGAAAAACTGTAACACTTCTGTTTGGTAGTCTTGTGTTAAGATCTGTTTTAAAATTAGCTTGCTCTTCGAATGATACTTTTCTAAGCTCTGATTTTGATTCCAATAATTACAGCGACCATTTCCAGTCATTAACAACTTTTTGGCACATATGTTATTTCGTTCTAAAATGACGACCTCGTTGCGATTTGTTTTCGCATAAATAGCGGCCATCAATCCTGATGCTCCACCACCGATTACTGCTACTTTTTGCATATTTGTCTCCCCTTCTTTTGTCATTATATCATATTTCAAGCAAACAAAAAAACAGTTAAGAAACTGTTTTAATTCTTTGGAAAATTTTGTTTCATTTGGTCAAAGGTGACGTTTCCTAAAGGATCTTCGCGAAGAGCAGCTTGAGCTGTAATGGAACAACCATAATCCGCAATGAATAGTTCCCCTGAAACGAAACTTGCCATATCGCTATTCAAAAACACAACTGGTGCGGCCATCTCAAAAGAAGTAGCCAATCGTCCTGCAAATCCTGCGGACGCTAATAATTGATCCGCACCACCCGCGGCTAATTCAAACTCGTTTTTCATGCCAGTATCCGTCGATCCTGGTAAAAGTGCATTTACTCGAATATGATTTTTGGCAAAAGAAAGTTGTAATTTCGCCGTATAATAATTCATCGCCATTTTTGCAAACATGTAGCCAAGTGGTCCTGGTAAATGATTTAAATCCAGCTGATTTAATGTTGTAATCATATCATCCCAGGTAGTAGCTTCGATCAATGGTAAATATTCTTTTTTATTTCCTTCTTTTTCCCAGTGATTGCCACCCGTCGAAGTAATAAATGCGATCGATGCACCCGCATTCATTCTTTTTTGCAAATATTCTTCACAAATGTATTTGTTCGCTATAAAATCGATCGTCACTGTCGTATTAAAATCACATTTTATTCCAGAAACACCAGCGATTCCAAAAAAGCAGTCAATGTGTTGTGGGATTTCTTGAAAAGCTTGATCAATACTTTCTTTTTTACTTAAATCGACTGGAATAAATTTTTCAACGTGATCCACTTCAACCGGATTAACATCGAGTGCAAACACTTTAGCTCCTAATGAGACTAACATCTCAGCAGTAGCTTTTCCCATTCCGGATGCCGCACCAGTTACGACACAAATTTTATCCGTATAACCAAAATAATCTTTCAAATAATTTCACCTTCCTATCTTATTCATTATAACAAAAAAATGGCTTCATTGCCATTTTATTTTGTAATAATTCGTAAGTCTCCAATTTGAACAGAACCAGTAAGCGAATTGTTCTTTTTAAATATCGTATAACAAATTTCTTTTATCTCTTCGATCGAACCAGATACTTCTTGCAGTGCAATCTGAACAAGCTTTGTTTCGTGATTTAGATCAATATGTTTTGTTATCGTGTTATCATTCGATAATTTTATTTCAAACGTCAAGTGAAGCGGTTCATCCGTCGTCAATGCTACTTCTAAATATGTATTTTCACGATTATATTTTTCTAAATTAAGATAATGCCCATGAAAATTATAATATAACATCACAAAACTGCTCTCATCTACATTTTTGGAAAATGTAAATTTTATCCTCGTGCCATTCTTTTCCTCGAGTCGTTGCAAAATCCCATTATTTTCGATTGAAATTAACTCTTTTGAGGATAAAATAACCGGTTTTATAAATTCTTCATATTCTAATATTCCATGATCGCATCTTAGCTGTTCCTTTGTGATTTCTTCTACTTTAATACTACTTTGTCCTGTTTTCGTATCAACAAAAGAAAATACGCAGTATAGTTTCTTCGTCGGACACGATAACAGCTCATAAACTGCCCGATACCAAAATGTATCATCTAGATCGAAAGACAAATTCCAAACTGAGTTCTTTACTAACATAGGCATATAATATTCTTTTGGTTCGCCAATGTTTTCCGATGTTTGTTCATCATAGAGAACAAAAGTCGCCTTCATATCACAAATGGCTCCTCCTTTATTTTTGAATTGCATCTTCAAGCAGTCGCCATGATATTGAATTTCTTTTTTTAGTTTAACGTCATCTAGTCGCCAGAACAAATTGATCGTTAAAAAGGTGGTCATCAACGCTAAAGAGATAATCCCAATCATCGCCAAAACATTTTGAATTACCGAGTCCCCTTCTAAAGCACCATATCCAATTGTATATAAAAAATACAACCCTGTTTCTTGTAAAATATCCGTCGGCGCAATCTCGTGTACTAACACCTTATACAAACTGAATAGAAAACAAATCATAAATAAAAGACATATGAATAAAATAACCGTCTGAATAATCTTTTTTAATTTCGTCATTTTTACTTCCTTCTTTCCGCTCTAGTTGCATTATAGCACATTTATATTTCTTCCTGCGCCAAAAAAGGCTTTCGTGCCTTTTTCTATCAACAAAGCAATATTTTTCTATTATTTTATTTAAGATTTTCCTGATATTCTATCCAATAAAAATTTTCGCCTACTTTTTGAAACGTATAAATATCCGTTCTCATATTTTCAGAAGAGGATCCAACTTTTTTCACTTCTTCTTTCAATTCTTCGTCCGTAATTTTATAGCCATTTACATTCTCACCCATCTCTGGATATGGCACTTCGTATTTGGTACCTGCTAAATCTAAAATTACGTTTTCACCATCTACATCACTTGTAAATTCGGACTCTCCAATCGGAAACATTTCGTCTAGTTGACGGAATACCCGATAGACATACAATTGATAAATATCCCCTTGTTGTGTCAATTTATAAGGTACCGGATAATAAGCTCTCCCCTTACCGGTTTCAATAAACAAGTTTTCAATAAAATATTGATCGCTTTCTTCTAAATACACGACCGAGGTTTTATATCCGAGCATTTCATGAGCAGCCAAACTATAAGAATACTTATCTTCGTAATCTGTCTCGGTACCAAAAAGTTCTTTCATTTTTTCACGAAGTACCGAAGCAGAAACAACTCCACTCCAACTTTGTTTTGCATCTCTTGTTACAATTTCATCTTGGTAACAAGCAATTGTTAAAACAATCTTCTGCCATATTTCAAAATCATTTGTGTTGCCACTTTGTATAAATGGTAACAAACTATATTTTTTTATTATTTTTGCCTCTAACTGCTCCATTAAAGCATCATCTTGAATTTCAACAACCGTAGGTTCAGTCGGTGTTGGTTCCATAGTTGGTGTTGCGGCTTGATTCGGTTCGGAATGGGAATCTTGTAAATAAAAGTATATGCCATATCCTCCTACTTCTAAAATAGCAAGTAATAAAATGACCATGATAACGATTAGTACGATTTTCAAACGCTTTTCTTTTTTATCTTTCATAAAAGTATCCTCCTATTAAAAATATATCAAATCATTCTTTTTTTGTACTTATCATGCCGTTACTTGTTCATCTGATGCCGTTTTTTGTCGATATTTGTAATATTGGCTTATTTATCTTTTTGATATATGTTCCTTTTTAGTTAATTATACCAGTCTTTTTTCAAAATGCATTATTAAAACGACAAAGATGAAAATCATTTGTCGAATTTTGACATTGATGAAATAGTTTGATGATCTCGATGACGAGAAATATTCAAAAGAATACCAACTGATATCATACTAATCAAAAGTGAACTTCCGCCATAAGATAAAAACGGCAAAGTAACTCC
>CALVRU010000049.1 GCA_944358775.1 uncultured Bacilli bacterium
AAATATTATTTATACATAATGGAGTAGCCATATATTATTTTTTTCTTAATTTAATAGGATCGATCAAACTACTATTACTCGATCCGCAAACAGGACACGTATATGGTTTATCGCCATTAAAAATTTCGTAATCAATATTTAAACAATCCTTACATTGAATGAACTTTTTAGTAGCGATTGCATAATATTTTTCACGAATATTAACTTTTATTTTGTCAAATTGATTATTATCTTTAGAAACATTATCAGGATAAAGAAAAAGTAAACTTTTTATTTTAATAAACCTATCATCTCTATTTAATTCAAAATATGGATATTCATCATAATAAAATATTTGGTATCTCCTCTCGTTTTCTTCGCCCCATTTTTTGTCCTTAAAAGATAAATACCAATAACTGATGATTTCATTGGCGAATTGTATTTTCTCAGCATCTGTTATTGACATAAGGTTAATTATTTGAAATAAAAAATTTAACTCCTTTTTTGCTTCCGATCTATCATATAAAACATCAAAACTTAAAGTTTGACCAAAACAAGCACTACCATTTTTGTTTATCAAAGGAGCTACAGAGCTTGCTATTTTATCTGATCTATAACCATAAACATTCTTACCATATCGATGCTTAAGTTTTTCTGTTGGTTTAGTTTTAGTAAATGATGTTACATAAAAGGTATACGGATTATTAACATTTACTTTTTTTGCCCAATCATAATTTATCCACTTTTTATTGGCAAATATTTCTTTTATTGTCTTTCCCTCCCTCTTATCATTGAGAAAACTAATGCTTTGCATCCAAACTTCTTTATTATGAACAGAACTACTTGAAGCAACATTGGTCAAACACTTAAAAACTGGAGAATGATCATAATTGTTTCTAGATCTTAAAATCCAATTTGCTATTGTCATTTTTAAGACACCTTTTAATGGTCGTTTATTTGGATTATTCCCTGTTTTTTTTACTAATTCAAACCCTTTTTTCAATAACTTTAATAGTTCATCTCTATTAAATTCTATTACTGGAATTGTATTTATTCCAGAAGCATTACTTAGATCGTACAATAAATTAATAAAGGCATATTCAATATCTTTTAAGAATATTTTTCCTTGCTTTTCAAACGTCTCAAAAATATTTACTGCATCCAACAATTCGTCACAAAAAGAACGTTGCTTACAGTAATTATAATTTTGATAAGCAATAAAATATAATTTTAAGGGCAAAACTAGTCCACCATACTTATCAAAATCATGAGATTCCATGACACCTATATCCATTTTTAACAACATATTGACTAATCTAGTTGTTTCTGTAATCTCTTTGTATAAATATAGTTCTAAATCAGACAAATTCATAGTTTTAGCTAAAAAATATAATTTATTTATTAAGGCTACTTCATAATCTGTGATTCTAGTCATACCAAAAGAATCATATTGATTAGGATCAAGTTCTACCAGTAAAGATAACAATATCTCTTTATTCCCATAATTAGGCTCTGTTCTAAATTTTTCTATAGCATATTCAATATTACTTAATCTAGCTTCTCTTTGATTTTGAGGCCAATCAGACGGTTTTTCAACATCAATCATATCTTTTCCAATCATATTTTTATCCAGCGAATTTGTAGTAGAGCCTAATTAAAAGCTACTTTTTTTCTAAAAATTAAATTTTTCTAGAATTTCTTCCGTTTTATAAAGCTGAAAGAAAAACCCTTCCAACATTTTTACAGGAATACTGTTTCCGGCCATCCTAATTATTTTATCTCGAGGAAAAAGCTTACTCTTTACTCTTTGCTCAGGATTATTTTTCTGAATATTCTCATAATCTTCATCATTAAATCCCATAAAAAGCAAACATTCTCGTGGCGTAAGATATCTGAAATTACCTCTTCCCGTAACTCCACTATTAAAATATATATTTCCTGAATTTGGATGCCTGTCCTGCTTCGTCGTTATGGTTCTTATAAATTCTTCTGAAGTGATTTTACCATTTTTATCAACTATCTGAGGATTTTCATTCCAAATTTTCCGTCTAGAAACTGTATCATTCGGCGTGCATTCCAATGCCTCTTGCCATAATTTTGATGAATGATCCGACGAGATACGCAATAGTTGATCTATGGTTTTCGGACTATAGTATTTAGATTCTTTATATTCCTTAACTATGACCGTCTCATCTTCGCCCCATGAATCAAAAAATTCTCTTATATTCTTTTGAAGTTTACTATCGTTGCCTACAAAGACACTCATCATTAATAAACGAGGTCTGTTCTGCGGAATTCCATAATTTTTTGCATTTACGTGCATATACTGACTTTCATATCCAAGGCTTTTGAGTTCAGCTATCCACTTATCAAAGTTTGCCTTATGACGAGGTGATAAAAGCGTCGGCACGTTTTCCATTATCAGATAACGTGGTAATGTTTTTCCTGCTTGCGCCATTTCCGTAAGGATTCTTCCCACTTGCCAAAGCAGACTTGAACGACTTCCGGAATCAACATCAATACCTTTGTTGTAACCATGAAATGCTCCGACATTCGATAAATCCTGACAAGGAAACGAATAAGTAAGGATATCAGTCGCATCTGGCATCTTGGCACCTTTTATACTACTAATATCCACCAAATTGTTGGTGCGTTTTATTGCGGAAAGTATTCTCTTCAACACTTCTTCACTATAACCGTGTAAAGTTTGATAAGTCATTGCTTCTTTTCCATTATTACTAAGCTTATATTGACTTAATATTTCAAGAATTTGCTGTTTATTAAGTTGCTCTACTTCAGGAAGATTACAACAACTTTCATGTATTGCATCATAAGCAATAAATGCATGTATATCCCATTCGCATATTGCTTGTACATTTATATTTATTCCGATATTTTTTAATGCCCGAGCTTGACTACCTATTCCACTAAATAGCTCTACAATATTATATTCTGTTTTCATTTTTCACCGTATTCAGATAAGCACTCCAGCCTGATCAAGTTTATCTCTTATTTTCCATATAAGTTTTGCCTGCTTATCTGAAGGTACTTTTTTATTCTCAGTAAAAGCAATCGCAAGGTTGATCAAATCAATTTCCATAGGAGACAATATACGTCGTTTGATACCTTCACTAAGCAGATTTTTCCAATAATCATTACCTAAATTATAAATTTCCACCATACAATTAACATCTTTTTCAAGCTTTTTTTCTTTGATTTCACCTTGTATTCTTTCATTTATAACATCCTTGGAAATGAGATCTGCAATAAATTGAGCATCTAATGTCAAATCTATCTCTTTATACTTTTTCCATGTTTCCTCTTTGGAGCAGTATTCTCTAGCTGAACCGGGAGATTCACAAATAAAATCATTTGTCGCATGGGCAACTTTTTCAATCTGACTGTTCAAAGATGGGTAAAGTGTTTGCTTCTTCCAGATTAAATCATAATCAAGACAGTAATCTTTTGGTAAGTATGCCAAAATCTTTGCTATCGTATATGGAATAATAAATGGCTTTATATAGCTTGCAGATATGTACCACGAAGAGTTTTTCACGATTTTATCCGTTGTCTTGAATAAAATAGCATAACAAATTGCCATCTTGAAAAATTCATCGTTAAAATATTCTGGCATCTTCTGATACTTTTCATCAATATACTCAGCAAAAAACGACATACATTTCTCTCCTCCCTTACTTACTATATCAGGGCGAAGAAGTTCAGCACTGGTGAAATATTTAGCAAGATCCTCTTTCTTAATCAACTGATTTTTAGGATATCTTCTGGCAAATGCGTCTTTCTCACTTTTGCGCACGATTTTAAATTGTTCCTGATCATATTTGCCACGAGATCGTTCATAGTACCAAAATGTATTATTAACATTGTCACCAAAGATAGGTGCAGGTATTTTCTTTGATAAAGCTTCAAAAACCCTATGAAAAGGATGGTTTGAAAAGAAATCAGAATTTTTTACTGAATTTTGACTGTTAGCATACTTTGAAATATTCTGAATCATAACATCATAGTCATCATTTTTGACTACAGTCAATTTCATCGGGACAAAAATATTATCTAGCGGTAACTTGTCTTTTGTAACAGCCGAAGTAAGCGAGGCAGTTGTCTGCCCGCCGTTGATAATTTGTAAATCTTCTATAGAAGTTATATATCTGCCATCATCTGATAAAGTTATTTTTGCTGCAGTACAAGCAATACCATTATTATAAGCAAAAAACTTTGTGGGTTCTTTTCTTATTGTTTCACGGATACCCTTATTGATTTTTCCTCGATTACTTAAAAAAGCACGAACATTTCCTTCAAGCAATCTCGACCCATGATCATAATAAATCTTGTGCAAAAATTCACCCGGAACAATCGCAAGATATGCATCATAATCCAAATTCCCTGACATTTCTGCTTGGATGCAAGGAATGCCTGAAACTCCATATTTATCAGTTTCAATCAGTATGGGTTCTCTGTCCTTTCCCGATTGATACAAATCATAGAATCGCTTGATACTCCATACGTTAAGCTCAACCCTCTTATTAAGAAAGTCTTCACATTTAAGCGAGGTTATTTTATCGCTAAGGACCTTGTTAGTAACAATATACAGTTTAATCTTATCGATCGAGTCATCATTATCAAGATCGACATAATCTTTTTTCATCCTTCGAGCGATGTTCCTTCCTACCAAAAGCATTTCGTCTGTCAGGTCAAAATATTCCTGCAGTTTTTCGTCAAATGCTTCCTGAATAAAATTCAGCATTCTTGTGCGAATTGTATCAAGGTCAGTTCTTGTTAAAGTTGCATCAGCAACATCCTTGAAATCATTTGTTATCAGTACAAAAGATTTATCTGATGCATCAAACGCATATGCATCAAAAGTCATAATTTTATTATTGCGACAACGCTTTTGAATCGGACGAATTACTGGATCGGTTATTTCGCCCATTGCAGATAGCTTATCCAAAGCATCAGTAAAAAAGTATTCGTCAGGAGTTACGCCGTCGATTTGTGCATTAATGCGCACATCCTCTAGATATTCTTTTCTGTATTCATCAAAAGTAGCGTCTGTCATAATGTCTCCTTGAATTTCTCTATAAGAGAAATTAATATTTCGTATTGTACTTTACCAATTCCATCAACAAGCTGTTCTGCTTTGATCCTTGGAAATTTGTCATTCACAAAATAGCTGTCCATGGTAATAAAGTTGTAAACATAATTATCATAAACTTCGTTATAAGCATATCCAACCTGTTTTAGCTTTTCGATAAAAATATCCCTGTCGGAATCAAGTTTGAAGGACTCCATTATCGTCCCTACAAGATTATTTAGCGAAATACCGTGAAAACTCGGGCTCATTTTTTCCATACGATAGATCACCAACTTGCCTGAATTTTCACTATCCAGCTGCTCTATTGAAGATATAAAAACTGAATTCTTAAAAGAATTGATTGTCTTAATTTCGAACCAATCATCGCCATATGAAAAATCTTTATGCGTTGGTTCCGGTCCACTCCAGCCGTTCAAAGCTACAGTCGTACCGTACTTTTTGACAGCATAATCTTTCAAAAATAATAATTCACCGATCAAGCCCAGTATTTCATTTTCATTTAGTAACTTGGATGATCCATAAAACATCTTTTTCCACTGATTATACCGGTTTACAATTTCAACGTAGCCATTATTTCCGGAATAATTTTCAGTTTGACTTATTATATCCTCACAAAAACTATAGAAAAGAGAAAGATTGTCATTGGAATTAAAACAAAACAATAACGAATTATAGCTCGTAGTTCGGATTTGTTTAATTTCAAGCAATGCGTTACCAATCACTTTAATAGGTTGAAAATCACCATTATAGCGAAGAGTCGGATTTCCCTTTTCATTCTTTCCAAGATATAATTCGAGTGGGTGATTATCGGACACTCTGACATATTCCGAATTATTCCTTATCAAAGACAATTTTGCTTCAACTTCAGTTTTATTCATTACAATCATCTCCCTCTTCGTGATCCTTATCAAAATAGTTAACCATCTTGTTAACCGTATAAAGAATACTTTCGCTGACAGCATTGTCCTTATGTGGGAATCCTATAGCATATCCGACAAGATAATTATATCGTCGTGTCTTTAATTCACGACGCACTTTAACATTTTCTGATTTTGAAGATGCACCAGTATACATCTCTTCATCAGACGAATTGCTGTTGTCAGGATCAATGAAATATATAATTAACAGCGGATTACGCCCTTTAACCATATAATCCTGAGAACGAATGCTATCCCCTTGCGGCAGCTGTTCACTTGACAAACCATTTTTAGCATCTGCCCGACCACCTAACCTAGCACGTTGGCAACTCATTCTAATAACTGATGTATCTTCATCCGGTACATCATATGTTCTGAAAACAAGCGCATTATCAATGGCAAGTTCAGGGAAAACAAAGCGATTTTTACTATCTTCTTGTCCACCTATAATGAGAACATCAAAATAGTTCAATTCTTCATCCGTACGTTTCAGAAATCTTAATATTTGTTTTTGATCAAAATAACTTTCACTTGCTTTATGTACAGAGATTGACGAAATCAGCTGAACAACATTGTTTTTAGATATTTTTCTGAAATATGGATGTCTTACACTGCTATCTCTTTGCGAAATGTCAATCTTGTGAAGAAAGTTCAATGTAAGCTCAATGTTTCTTTCAATGATATCAAGATCTCTATGAAGATGGGGCGTTTCAAAAATATTGCCATAAAAAGACTTATGATACACCATTTTTTTAGTGTTTCGGCTTTTATTTGCTGCAGTTATTCCCAAATCTATAGAATCATTACGAACACGGATACCGTACTCCTCGGGTTTTTTATTTTGTCTGCCCATTATTTCGATATCTTTTCTCAGGTCTTCTATTGATCTGCAAATATATTTATAATAATCAGCCGATTCTTT
>CALVRU010000050.1 GCA_944358775.1 uncultured Bacilli bacterium
AAACATGATCGAATGGTGCAGATGATGAAAGATGCGTATTCCCGAGAGAAAGGGATGGAAGAAGGAAGAAAAGAAGGTAGAAAAGAGGGAATAAAAGAAGGATTAAAAGAAGGCAGAAAAGAAGGCAGAAAAGAAGGAAAAAAAGAACGAGATCGAGAAATCGTTCAAGAGATGCGAAAACAGAATATTGAATTATCGACGATCTGTAAGATTATGAAATTACCGCTTGAAGAAGTTGAGAGATTAAGTAACAATTAATCTCTTTTTTATAAGGTTTGCTCAGCATAGATTACTTTCGATATAAAAAAGATATCGTATGATATCTTTTATGAAAATAGGCGGTAAGGTATTTCGATTAATCGTACTGATACTATTTGCAAGTTGTTCATTTGCATTCGTGATACCACTTCTTAATTGTTGTTGCTGACGAGTAATATTGGTATCGATTTCGACTCCAGATAAATTACTTGTTTTCCTTTCCGCTTCGAAAGTATTCGTCGTAATCATTTCATTGGATGAAAGAAAGTCTTGACTTACATTATTGTTTGCCAAATTAATAACTCTTGTCAAGATAATCGAAAAATTTTTTTGAAAATCCCGGGCTATTCTTTTTAGATTGTTGTCTTTTTCTGTAAAAGCTGTTTCCAAAAAGAAACTATGTTCTTTCATGATCCGGTCAAAAAATAAGTGTAACTCCAAAGATAACCGTACATAATCATTTTGATTCATCCATTTTTCCTCCTCATCAAACTATATGTGAACAAGATGCAGAAAATTCAATTAGAATAGTATGATCGTAGTATGAAAAGGAAAAACATAACGCTTTTATTCGACAAAAGAAAAATAGGATTCGTTTTATACTGATAACAAAAGGATGATGTGTATGAAAGTATATCTCGATCTCGTTTTTTTCTTGAATTTCGCTTTTGATTTTTTATTGTTGCTTACCGTCTCACTGGTTTTGAAGAGACATGCTTCTTATCGTCGTTTGTTATTTGGAGCATCCGTTGGATCGATTAGTCTTGTTTGTCTTTTCTTGCCGATGAATAGTTTTACTTTATTTTTATTTAAGATCATTTTAAGTATCATCATGATTTTGATAGCGTTTGGCTTTCATGATCGGAATACATTTATTAAAAATTTCGGCTATCTTTATTTCGTCAGTATTCTTTTGGGTGGATTTCTTTATTTTTTGAATACTCAGTTCAGTTACAAGCAAGAAGGACTTATTTTCTTTTTTGAAGGACTTAGTATTAATATTATTTTTTTATTCATTGCAAGTCCTATTATTTTGTTTCTGTATGTGAAGCAGACCCAGAAATTAGTCCATTTTCGGAAGACGAATGTCCAAGTAGATCTTTATTTTGAAGATGGTCGAGAGTATCATGTTCTAGGGTTTATCGATACCGGAAATCAGCTACGGGATCCTTATAAAAAAAGAAGTGTCGTATTGTTATCCCTCGATTCATTCCAAGTGCCTTTCGAAGAGGCTATTTTGGTTCCGTATCGGACGTTAGATCATACTGGTATTATTCGCTGTATGGAAGCGAAACGTCTGGTAATCGATCAAAAAAGAGAGTATTTTCATGTATTAGTAGGCAAGAGCGAAAAGGCTTTTACGATTCCCGGAGTCGATTTGATTTTACCAAATGAGTATTTTCATGAATCATAATCGACAGTTTTCTTCCCCGAGTGTTTTTATAATAAGAATGTAGAATAAAACATATAGTTTGATAAGGAGGAATCTATGATAACACTTTGGTTGTTGATTGGTAGTTTATTGGATCGGATCAGTTTTTTGTTTTATGTTGGGGCGACTGATGTTTTACCGGAGCCTTTATCGAAAGAAGAGGAAGAATATTTTTTAGTGATGGCCAGTGATGGTGATCAATATGCCAGAGATCAATTGATCGAACACAATCTCCGGTTAGTTGTTTTTCTTGCTAAAAAATATGAAAATACCAGGGTCGATTTGGAAGATTTGGTGAGTATCGGCACGATTGGATTGATCAAAGGAATTAAGACGTATCAAATGGATAAAAATATCAAGTTGGCAACGTATGCCTCTCGTTGTATTGATAATGAAATTTTGATGTATCTGCGCAAAAACAAAAAAGTACGCACGGAAATTAGTTTTGATGAATCACTCAGCTTTGATCCGGATGGTAACGAACTGCATTTAGAGGATATTTTAGGAACGGAACCGGATATTGTAACGCGAGATTTAGAAAAACAGACCGAACGTGATTTGATGATGCAAGAAATTAATAAATTGGATCGTCGCGATCGCGAAATTATTATCATGCGTTATGGGTTGGATGGCAAAGAAGAGATGACTCAAAAAGAAGTGGCCGATTTTCTAGGAATCAGTCAATCCTATATCTCGCGGATCGAGAAAAAAGTGATTCGAAGATTAAAAAGTGTAGTAAGATGCTAGTGATAAAGTTGCTTTATCACTTTTTTGTCAAATAATCGTCAATTGTCTGAATTAGGTATTACCATTCCTATCGAAACATGCTAGAATAAATTTGTAACAGTACTAGGTCATTGAGGTGGTAATATGTTGTTTTTAAATGGGAGTATTTCGAATGAAATTGCATTTGTCTATGGTTTGATTGCAATTGTCGTTCTTTTAATTATTATAATTTTAGTAATCGATCATCGCGAGAAGAAGAAGGAAAAGCGAAAAAGATCGATCGAAAAAAACAGTTGGCAAGCAGAAATCAACCAGATTTCGGTGGAACCGAAAGCAAGTGAAGTTGAGTTGCCGATGAAACAGGAAATGGAAATCCCAGTCTTAGAATCGGCGAATCCAACAGAAGTGGTTTCTCTTGATAGTATTGTTCCAATCAAAGAAAAGGAAAGCGTCGTAATCGAAGAAGAACCGGTAGAAAAAACATCGCCGGTTTCGATCGATCGAATCGATGACGTAGTAGAACCAGTAAAGATAGAAGAAAAAAGTGAGAAACCAGTTCACCAAGAAATTACTTATGTCGAAGAAGATCCCGAATTAGAGCGGACGAATGCGCAAATGGAACTTCAAAAATTGACGATGGAATTGGAAAAAGCGCAAGAAACCGAAAGTCAATGTATCGATTTAACGAATTTTGAATTGGAGCAAGAAGAAAATGCGATTATTTCAATCGATGAGTTAATGAAAAAAAGTGATGAATTGTATGATAAAAATGAGGCGGTTCAATATATGGATGAAGGAAACGAGCCGATTAATTTAGAGGAACTACAACAAAAGTTCGCGAAAGAAAATCAGGCTACCCTCATCATCGAAGAACCTACGGTCGAGAATAAGCCAGTAGAAACTATGAATCCACCAAAAAAAGTAGTGATGGAAGAATTTATCACCCCAAAAGTAACAGCTCAATTAGAAGAAAAGAAAAAATTTAAAAATAGTCCGTTTATTTCCCCTGTCTACGGAATCGAAAAAGAGAAAAAAGATCCCGTTACCCCGGTTGTTCCAGTTCATGCGGATAGTATCGAATTAGAACAGACAGCCAATCTAGAAAAGTTAGATCAGGAAATAAAGAAGACGAATGAATTCTTAAAGGTATTAAAAGAATTACAGAAAAACCTTGATTAGGTTTTTCTTTTCATTTATGATGATAAGTGATATAATACAAGTCATTTGAAATAGTTAGGGTGATGTTTGTGCGCAGTGCGAGTATTTTAACGTTAGGTTGTAAAGTAAATACATATGAGAGCGAATATGTTTTGAACTTGTTATTGGAACATGGCTATGAGATGAAAAGCTTTGACGATAAGTGCGATGTCTATATTATTAACACGTGTACGGTTACGAATACGAGTGATTTGAAAAGTCGCAAAATGATTCGTCGAGCTCGTCGCAATAATCCGGATGCCTGTGTTGTTGCAATGGGATGTTATGTCGAAGCAAACGATAATAGTAAAGGTGTCGAAGCAGATATTGTCGTCGGTACAAAACACAAAGGAAAAGTGATCGAGTATATCGACCAGTGGTTTCGAACAAGAAGCCAAATTGTCGATGTCACAAAAGAATTAGCTGAGACTTTCGAAGACATGGAGATTCATCGTTTCTTAGGAAGAACGAGAGCATTTGTAAAAATTCAAGATGGTTGTGAAAATTATTGCGCATATTGCATTATTCCTTATGTAAGAGGAAAATGTCGTAGTAAAGATCCAGAAAGAGTCGTTCATGAAATTACGGAACTCGTTCAAAAGGGATATCGTGAGATCGTATTAACAGGTATTCATACGGGTAATTATGGCGTGGACCTCGGTATGAAATTCGCAGATATTTTAAAGCGAATCGTGACGATTCCGGGACTTTATCGTCTTCGGATTTCATCCATTGAGATTACCGAATTAGATGATCAAGTATTGGAACTAATTCGCAACTATCCAGTGATTGTTGATCATTTGCACATACCATTACAGTCTGGTAGTGAAGCTGTTTTAAAAGCGATGAATCGCAAATACGATAAAAAATACTTTCTAGATAAAGTAAAAAGAATTCGGTCAATTCGGCCAAATATTTCTTTATCGACCGATGTGATCGTCGGATTTCCGGGAGAGACGGAAGAAGATTTTGAAGAGTCTTATAATTTTATGAAGGAAATTCACTTTTCGAAGATTCATGTGTTCCCTTATTCAAAGAGGGAAGGAACAAAAGCAGCTTTGATGGAACTACAAATTAGTGAGGAAGAGAAAAAAAGAAGAGTAAAACGAGTTTTAGAACTCAGTCATGAATTGGAAATCGATTATATGAAACAATTTTTAGGAAAAGAATTGGACGTATTAGTAGAAGTGAATCGGGAAGACTACAGTCTAGGACATACGTCAAATTATCTTTTGGTGAAAATCCCTGGTAACTATTCTTCAGAAACAATATTAAATGTTCAAATCACAAGTGTCACGTATCCGTATTGTAATGCTGGCGTATTAACAAAACAGTTGTAAGAAGTTGTCAATGGAATTGACTTAGCAAGAAAGCTTTTATATAATGAAAATAGAGGATGAGGTAGGATGAAAGAAAAAAAAGTTCCAAAAGAATTATTTGTAGAAATTTTATTGTTAAGAAATGGGGAAGCCCAGGCAAGATCAGTGTCTTCTCAGCATGATTCTGGAGTTCAAATATTGCGTGATAAGGAGCAGGTCTATCAGACACTTTATTCATATTTGAATCATAAATCAAAGATTGCCAATGACAAAGTGCAAATTACACGTGCACAAATGGATGAAGAAGGACTATATATGGAGGCAGTTCATCCCGGATATCATGAAAAATGGCATTTAAGAGTACCGCGTATTACGGTGAGGGAAAAGACTAACCCAGAAGGAGACTATCAACGGTTAAATCGATTTGTTCAAGCTTATAACAGAAAATGCTTACAAGAGGAATTAGCGCTCGGTAGAGCTGCGCAAGCAAAATTACAGCAACAACATATTCGGAATGTGAAGGTGCGAAATGCCTTTTTAGGTACGATGGCAGTAGTAGGATTTTATGTAATCGTTACAGCCGCGTTTGTAAAAGGGGCAGAAAAAGCAATGGCTAGAGATGGCTATATTCCACCAGAACCAGCGTCATCTTCATCGACTGCTACCGAAAAAACCAGCGACGAAGTATTAGAAGAAATGATAAACGCAGCAGCCGCTTCAGTTCCCGAAGAAGAACAATCAAAAACACTGTAAATTTATTTCTTTTGGTGTCGAGAAATGGAAAGAGAATAGAACCTCTTTCCATTTTTCGTTGTAAAATAGCCGAAAATTTGGGCGGGACTTTGTCAATAATTTAGACAGTTTTTATAGAGGGTATTATAGATTTTTTATATTTTTTTCAAACTCATCC
>CALVRU010000051.1 GCA_944358775.1 uncultured Bacilli bacterium
TCACTTCGTTCGCCCTTGATTTTTATTTTTTTGTAAAACTCTTTTTTTATGATGTCTCCTAATTGGGGTTCACATCATAGCTTACTTCTTTATTTTTCTAGAAAACGAACGATTAAAATAGTTATTACCACAATGATAAAATAAATCCCCAAATCTAATAACTTTTCCTTTGCTTGATAGCGCCAATTACTGCGACGCATACTTCACCTCCGATTATACATTTTGTATATTTTTATTATATTATACAAAATGTATAATGTCAATAAGTGGCCATGCTCTTTACATTTTGTTTATGGAATTATATAATCTACTTAAGGAGAATTCAAATATGAAAAATTATTTTGCTGCTAATTTGCGTTTTTTGCGCAAGCGAAACGGACTTAGTCAGAGAGAGTTAGCAAATATTCTATCTACTACTATTGCGAGTGTCTGTCATTGGGAAAAAGGAATACGCGTTCCTAATCTAGATACGATTCAACAGATTTCTGATTATTTTCAAGTTCCCATCGACTTACTTCAAAAAAATCTTGCAGAAGAAGATAAAACTCTTCATTATGTAGAAACCATTTATCAAGATCAAGAGATGTCTATCGTCGCACATCTACCGATTCCATTCGAACAATTAACCCCTTCTCAAAAGGAAAAATTGTATCAAATGGCAATCGACGGTTTAAGCGATTTAAAAGATGAAAACAAAAAATAATGCATTTCATATCGTCAGAAATGCATTTCATCGAAATTTTTACTTTTTCACTCCTTTTTATGTTACTTTATAACAAGTAGGAGGACGCAGTAATGAAATTAGTAGTAAAATTTATTTATTATGATGAGCACCATCGAATTATTCGTATTGTTTACCGGGAATTATAACTCTTTTTTAAGAGTTTTTTTGTGGCTTATTTGTCTTTCTTTTTGGTATCTTGATAAGTATCTGAAAAATTTGTTACTGGATTTTCTACCTTAGTGGATAGTCCCAACAGTTTCCCTAGTTTTCCAATATCCATAATTCCATATACCATGATACCCGTCGTAAATAGATATTTCATCGCTTCCAATAATGTTACATTATTATTGTTGATCGATGCAATTATCATATCTTGGTTTAGATAAGCACATCCTAGCATAAGAAGTAATCCGGAGATTATCATCAATGCTTTCATGAGACCCCGTTTCAAATTCTCTTTTGAAAATTCTTCTTTTAATTTTGCTAGACTAGAGCCAAGGGCAATATTTGCACCCATGACTGCAATTAATCCTAAAATTAGATTCCACATGTTCTACTCCTTTCTTTCATAGTTTATGAGGAACCTATTTTAAAAGGCACGGATATCGACACAAAAAAAGAATCTTTTGAAAAGACTCTTTTTCGAAATAATTGATTAACGTTTGCTAAATTGTGGAGCACGACGTGCTTTTTTAAGTCCTGGTTTTTTACGTTCTTTCTTACGAGCATCACGAGTGATAAAACCGTTTACTTTAAGCGTTTTACGGAAACTGTTTTCTGAATCACTTGGTGTTGTTTTATCGTAATCTAATAAAGCTCGCGTAATTCCTAAACGAACTGCTCCTGCTTGGCCTTGGAAACCACCGCCACGAACATCTGCATCAACATCGAATAGTTCAGCAGTTGACGTAACATTAAGTGGTTGCATAAGATCCATAACTAGGGTTTCGTATGGGAAGTATTCATGAACATCTTTTCCATTAACGGTTACTTTTCCTTTTCCAGATGTCAATCTTACTCTTGCTACAGAAGTCTTACGACGTCCTGTACCTTGGTAAACATTTGTCTTTGCCATAATACTTTAAACCCTCCTTATTTCACTTTCATTACTTCAGGCTTTTGAGCCATGTGCTTATGATTTGCATCTTTGTATACGAATAATTTCTTATACATTTGACGTCCTAATCTTCCTTTTGGAAGCATTCCTTTAACAGCACGTTCAATCATTTCTTCTGGATATTGTTCTCTCATTACTTTTGCTGTTCTTTCTCTTAATCCACCTGGATACATAGAGTGGTTGTAATAAATTTTATCCTCTAATTTGTTACCAGTTAGATTTACTTCACTAGCATTGATAATGATAACATAATCACCACAATCGACATGTGGGGTGAACGTTGGTTTATGTTTTCCACGTAAAAGATGAGCAGCTTTCGAAGCAACACGTCCTAAAGATTCTCCTTTTGCGTCGATTACATACCATTTCCGTTCGATGGTTTCTTTTTTTTGCATGTAACTTTGCATAATTTTCCTTCTCCTTTACTTAAGTTTCGTTTTCCCAGGACGAAACCTATGTGGGGATTTCAATGTACCGATTAAGATTATACTAAAACATTCCATTAAAGTCAATTAAATATTCACTTTTTCCGTTGTTTTTCTTGCATATCATTCTTGTGATAAATGACACTTTTTAAATAGAGTCCTTCTGCCGGGGCTGTTTTGCCCGCTTTCATTCGATCGCGACTATCTAGTACTTCTTTTATCGAGTTGCTTTTTACTTTATTTTCACCAATCTTGATGAGATATCCCACCATGTTTCGAACTTGATATTTCATAAAGCCCGTTCCTTTAAAATAGATTTCCAACTGATTCGGTTCTTGTTTGTTTTGGCGAACTGCTACTTTGGAAATCGTTCGAACACAATTTTCTTTTGTATTATTCTCCGATACAAATGCTCTAAAATCATGAGTTCCTTTTAAGTATTTGATTGCTTTTTTCATTGCTTTTATATTTAATTCGTGATTGTATTGATATACATAATTCCGCTTGATGGGATTATATTCTCCCATATTTAGATAATAACAATACTCTTTTTCTTTGACATGATACCGAGCATGAAAATCCGATGATACACACATTGCATTTTTTACATGAATATCAGCTGGTAAATTACTATTTAACGCTCTTTTTAATTTGTTGGGAGTAATCGTCACGTTTAAATCGAAATGGGCTGTTTGATTGAGTGCATGAACTTTTGCATCCGTGCGTCCCGAGGCATGAATTACTGTTTTCGTCTTATTATTGATGAACCATAAGGCTTTCTCCAATTCCTCTTGAACAGTTCTTAAACCAGGTTGCGTTTGATATCCGGCAAAAGAACTACCATCGTAAGAAAAAGTAATGAAATATCTGCTCATTTTTTTCACCATCCCAACAATAAAATTGTGACAAATAAGGCGATATGTCCTAAAAGATAATCACTATCCCACCTTGCCCAACTTGGTTTTTGATAATACGTTTTCGTTCGATATAGATTATAGAAACGTAATTGATAAATTGTCATGACCTCGGCTACTTCTTTTTTCGCTTTTTGACGTGCCTTTTTCAGAATTGTTTTTTGATATTCCGGCTTTTTTTCTAATCCGTATTCTTTTCTTATCCGATCGATTTTTTGATAGTTTTCCTTCAAAAATTTATAATAGTTAATTAAGTAAGTCAACACATAAGTAATCTCTTTGTTTTGAAAACGATAAAATACTTTTTCCACTATGTATTTCAAATGTTCCGCATTTGTAATTTTTATCAACATCATGGTGTATAAAATCAGCATGCCGAGCTTGGTTATCCACAAAAGTTGTGGATAAAATACCGTAACCAAAGAAATTCCGGTTCCTATCGCGCTCGTTTTTTGCAATAATTCATCTGCTCCAGTCAATAGATACGTGATCGCAAAAAAGGCGACTACATATAAAGATCTATGAATAAAAATTACGAGTAATAGAAAGAAAATATAACACCCGATTTTTAAAAACGGATTGACTTCATAAAGGATCGATTTATGATTAAACATGTTTATACACATCCTTTATTAAATCGCGAATATCACGATGAAACGACAACTTTATTTTCTTTTTTTTAGCTAGTAGTGTAAAGCGTACTAAATCAGGGACTGGTATTTCATATTCTTGTAGTAAACTTTCATCTTGGAAAAATTTAGTCGCGTTTTCAAAATGATGAATTTTTCCTTCTTTTAAGACTAGCATTTCATCGACAAGTGGATATAAAAGATCACTTTGATTACTCGCGATCAAAATCGTCTTATGATAGCGTTCTTTTAGAAGGCGAATTAATTTCATCAGATTCCGTTTGCTTTTAAAATCAAGATCGACAAACGGTTCGTCTAAAAGAATTAGTTTGGGATTGACGAGTAAGCCGACTGCAATTTGAAGACGTTTGATTTCGCTCGTGGAAAGACTCATTATTTTCTTCGTAAAATAGCTTTCATCTAATCCGACCATAATGAGTGCATCTTTCATCTTCTTTTCAATATTCTTGTGGTGGTAATCAAGATTTTGGACAATAAACTTCATTTCTTCCGCAATCGTTTCTTCAAAAAATTGAGTGGATGCATCTTGTGCGATCAATGCTACATTCTTACGTACTTTAAGCAACGTATCTGTACTTACCACATCATTTTTTATTTGAATTGTCCCTTTATCTGGCTTTACAATCGCATCGATTAATTCTAATAATAAAGTTTTCCGCTTTCCCATTAAACCATAGATGGCACTATGGTCTAGTTCCATATTTAAATGGTCAAAATAATTTTCATGATTTCGGCGAACGACAATATCGGTTAATTTTATTTCCATAGTGTATTCACCATCCCTTCCATATCTAAGATGATGTCATCTAATAACTCGTAAAATTGCAATTTAAGTGATAGATCGACCATAAAAGGAAGTTCTAATCCTAAATGAATTAACTTCTGATCTTCTTTCATAACTTCTAATGGGGCTCCTCTTAAATAGATTTCGCCATGATTTAAAACGATCATCTCATCTGCAATTAGACAATCTTCTAAATTCGAAGTTGCTAAAACAATCGTGGTATGATCTCGTTTATTTAATTGTTTTAGATAATTTAATAGTTTTTGATGACGATCTTTATTCATCATCGAAAAAGGTTGGTCTAATATCAAAATACGTGGCTTATGTAAAAGAGCAATGGCAAAAAAAAGAATTTGTTGTTCTTCTTTCGTTAAATCATTTATCTTTTTATCTAATAAATCTTCCATTTCTAATTCTTGCGATAATTTTGCAATACTATCTTGAATTGCCTCTTTTGAATATTGCAAGTTTTCTAATGGAAAGGCGAGCTCTTGATAAACATCTTCAAAGAGAAACTTATGATCCAAATCAGAAAGAACAACTCCGATCTGTTTGGCAGAGTCTTTGATGTGTTCATTATCTAAATAGGAGTAGCCGATGACAATCGCATCTTTATTCGGTAAAAATCCACCGATCAATTTCATGAGGGTGGTTTTTCCACAATTGTTTGGACCGACAATGGAAACAATCTTTCCTTCTTCTATCTCAAGCGAAAAATGAGAGAATATTTTCTGCGTTCCATAAGCAAAGTTTAAATTGTCGATTCGAATGGCACTACGCATTTCTTTACACCTAACCTTTATTTCCTTACTATTATACTCGATTGTCTCATGTTCGTCAAAGAAATAAAAAAAGAAACATAGAACTGATTTGAAAAAAATCTACACGAAATAAAAAGCGTGTAGATTTTTTTCTATGTTAAAATTAAAATAAGGAG
>CALVRU010000052.1 GCA_944358775.1 uncultured Bacilli bacterium
TTCAAAAGAATACCAACTGATATCATACTAATCAAAAGTGAACTTCCGCCATAAGATAAAAACGGCAAAGTAACTCCGGTAACTGGAATTAATCCGATTACTACCATCAAATTCATTACTGTTTGAATTAGTATTTGAAAGATCATTCCGAATGCTAAATATTTTGAAAAATGATCTTTGGCATTCAACGCTATTTTAATTCCCCGATATAAAATCAAAACAAACAAAGCACTGACAATAATAACTCCTAATACTCCAAATTCTTCCGATATAATCGAAAAAATAAAATCTGTCTGAGGCTCTGGTAAGTAAAAATGTTTTTGTCGAGAATTTAAAAATCCCATACCTAATAATCCACCTGGACCAATTGCATAAAGTGATTGAATAATTTGAAACCCGGTTCCAAGTGGATCTTTCCAAGGATCTAAAAAAGAAATAATACGATCCATTCGATATGGGGCAATGGCAATTAAACCGATAATCCCAACGACGCCCAAAGCACCTAATCCGAGAAAGAATTTAATATTCACACCGGCAATAAACATCATCGCTAAAATAGAAACGACAATAATCATTCCAGTTCCGAAATCTGGTTGTAACATAATCAAACCAAAAATAAGAAATAAAACGAGTAAAATGGGAATAACACCTTTTTTAATATCTCGTAAAAATTTATTACTGTTCGCCAAGTATTTGCTTGTAAAAATAATTAACCCTAATTTTGCGAATTCACTAGGTTGAATTCCAAACGAACCGATCCCGAACCAACTTCGGCTACCATTTCGAACACTCCCGATACCGGGAATTAGGACAAGCACTAATAATAAAAGACAAACCCCTAATATCATGTTTGTCTTCTTATAATAATTCATATAATCTATTTTCGATACAGCGATCATTAGTATAATTCCAATTACAATAAATAATCCTTGTTGTTTAACGTATTTAAATGCATCGTTAAACTTATATTCTGCCCAAATCGAAGAGGCAGAATAGATCATGACAAGTCCGAATAGTACTAGTATTGTTACGGCGATAAAGAGGACAATATCCAATTGTTTCTTCTTCATAATATCACCTTTTTGACTTTTTTCTCTTACATCCAAATACCGAAGTAAATACCACCCATTGCTAGGACAAGGCCAACTACCCAAAATAATTTCACAATATCCGTCTCGGCCCAACCGAGCTTTTCAAAATGATGATGTAATGGTGTCATTAGGAATAGTTTTTTATGAAAGACACGAATCCAAAAGACCTGTACAATAACGCTGAGTGTTTCGATTACAAAAACAAAGGCTACTACTAACAACGTAATTTCGCGGTGAACAAGAATGGCAATCGCAGCCATGACACCCCCAAGACACAATGATCCGGTATCTCCCATGAACACTTTGGCAGGATGTGTATTATATACCAAGAATCCAAACAAGCATCCGACTAAAAGGAATGTGAATAAGCCAAGATCCGTAAAACCGACCATCATCGCAACAAGGGCAAACGCAATAAACGCAATTGCAGATAAGCCACCTGCCAAACCATCTAGCCCATCCGTTAAATTGACAGCGTTACTGGCACCAATCAACAAAAACAATAGAAACACACCATAAAACCAGCCCATTTCAATATGAATACCAAGAGTGGATACGACTAAAGATGTCTCTCCGCCGTTTTTCATATATAAATAGAAGAAAATGATCGCAATCACTAATTGTCCAAACAACTTTTGAGATACCGTCAAACCATCGTTTTCATGCCTTCGAATACTTAAAAAATCATCGAGGAAACCTAAAATAGCATAACCGATAAAGACGATTAATACAATCTTCAAATCCTCTGTCAATTGAATATTACCACACAGAATTAAAACAAAAGTAATAATAATCGTCGGCAGAATGAAAATTAAACCACCCATTGTTGGGGTTCCTTCTTTTCGTTTATGATTTTCACCGACAAAAGCACTGATTCTTTGTCCAAATTTTAACTTTTTTAAAATGGGAATTAAGATTAGTCCTAAAATAACCGATGACAAAAATCCCATCATGATAACCGCAATTGATTTATTTAATATTAGCATATCATCGACTCCCTATTTTTTCCGGTTCCATATTACAAAATTATACTACATTTTGGCGTAGGTCGGATGGTGTTTTCTGCACTCTTTACAAAATTTTACATTCCTTTATCCGTTATATTATATGTCTTTTTTGAACTCTTATGATGGTATCGATTCAATTTCCCCAAAAAAACAAAATTCAATTTTTATATGTATTGTCCTATAACACAACGCTTCGTTTATTTCGTAAAAAAACAGCTTAAATTCAAAATTAAATTTAAGCTATTTTATCTATTCGATTCCAAAACGATTTATGTCGGCTTTATAATTTTGAGCGATTTCCTCCGCTGTTAATGGGCGGTCATATATTCGAGTTGCATAAATACTACCAATTATAGAAGGCCCTTTATAAGGGTGATCTAGTATTCGAATAAATAAGTTTACGTATTCCGCCGGTAAATTTGTACTTGTTCCGGTTCCAGATTTTAGCAATTTACCATTTCCATAACACCAAAATTGATCTCCATCGATTACTATTGACAAAACAACAAACGTATTTGGCGTATAAGAAACGCTAGCATTCACACCTGCACCAAAATAGCCTAGATAAGTCCAAAATAAGTTCGTATCATCTAGCACTTCTAATCGTAATGCATATCCATCGGTTCCGTCCCCTGTGCTAGGATCATATCCATTATCAAATGTAATTAAGTCTGAATATATCGTCGCATTTTTGTCGATATTAGCGACAATTTCTACGGTAAATTTATTTTTATTTTGAATTGGATTTTTAAATCTTACATATTCTTTCTTCCCGTTCGAACGTAGCCCATTATCCACCCAACCACTTGTTGTATTATAATCAAAATTATAAAGTGTTGCCGGATTATTTGAATTACTAAAATCAAACAGCTGACTTTGATGCAATTCAGTGGAATAGTGACTTCTATCCTTCATATCATACCAGGTAACTAACCCAGAAATCGTATAAGTGTTATCTTCTTGATACGCCGAAAAACGATACCCCGATGGTAATTCCGGGCCATTTGTCATAGCAATCATCTCATAGTTCACATTGTCCGTTGAAACAGTAAGAAGAGATGTCAACTGCATTCGATCATAATAAGGATAGACATCATCTTGGCTATCAAACCGTTGCCATAGTACAATTTCATCTACATCGTAAACATCTCCTAAGTCAATCGTTATACAGTTTTTACCACTACGATTATTAGGCCAAATGGCCGAACTTGCATTTAAAATCCCATCCGTGGCCATGGTATCTTGATATGGGGGTTCGATCGTAAAATTCATCGTCGGAATTTTTCCTTTGGCAATATTTTCGCCATCTTTTATCACTTGAATTTCTTCAAATCCAGAACCGGTTTCTGGTAAATTACTTTCTGCTTGTTGACATGCTTTAATATAGCGAACTTGGGTTAATTTATCGTTCTTTTTGGCCGGACGATCCCCAATAAATACAATTTTAGCGCGCCCGTCTTCTGTATATGCAGTAGTTTCTTCCATTACTCCATTAACAAAATATTTGCCACTATAATGACGCGTAGTATGTGTGTGAGTCCCATTTTGATCGATGGAATCGACACCAGCATAACCGGAAATATAGGAAGAACCCCCTGCCCCGTTTTGGCCACCGTTACCAAACCAGCCGACTCCACCACCGCCACCATAATAGCCACTTCCACCGCCGGCACCAGAAGCTGTCGTGGCATAATTTACTGATTTACTACCAGCACCACCTTTTCCAAAGCTTCCAGGACTAGATGGAATATAAGCAGGATTAACCGCGGCACCATCTCCCGCAGCACCTCCCGACATAGTTGTAGCAGGCTTTCCAGATGCCACATAAGCATCATGATCTTCGTTATTAAACGTTCCCGCTTTTCCCCATAAGGTACCACCCGCGCCACCAATATATTGAATTTGGGTTTGAAAGTTACTCGCGGCGCCGCCACCACCGGCAGCAACCATAATACGACTGCGTAATCCTTCTATGGAATCCCATGCGCCGGGAACTAGACGGAAATCGGTCGCTCCTCCGCCCCCATAATTCCCAGTAGCCAAAGTTCCCGCGTTACCACCGCCATTATATCCACCGGTTCCATTTGTGGATCCCTTGCCGCCAACGTAAACATAGATTTGATCTTGTGCATTTAAATAGATGTACCCCGTCGTTGTAGCAGGACTTCCACCAATCAAAGTGACTTGGTTTCCGCCACCAGCTCCACCTGTTGCTTCAAAATAATAATAACCCGAAACAGGGGCAATAAAAGTCTCATAGTTTCCAGTATAACTATATTCTTTGTTTAATGCGAATTTCTCTGTAACGGCCGCTTGACTATCGTTTAATACAATGTCTTTCTTTACTAAACCACCTTGTACTCCGAAAGTTGCAATGTAGTCATTCCCACTATTATTTTCAATTACAATTGTTATTTTTTGTTGACTTCCTACCGATCCAATTGATCCTTTTGGCTCCCCACTTCCATCGACATAGCTGATTTTCACTCCTGAAGGAAGAGGTTCCTGATAGTAAAGCTGAAAATTCGATTCAATTGAATTTAAACTATCGATAAGCACTTCAAAGGAAAGAGGTGTATTTGCTGGAACGGTCACTTTTAATGATGAATCTAATTGTTCACTCGACAGTTTATAACTCAAATTTCCAGCTATTAGCATCAACGCATTTTTCTTTTCTACAGAGATGGTAAAGAATGCATAGCTATAGCTAATTGCACCGATAAGAAGGCTGCAAAGAATCGCTATACCAATTACAGAAAAACGGATTTTTGGCTTTTGAAAATGAAAAAAATTTTTCATTCTTTTCCCTTCCTTTCTCTCATTCTATAAATCATTATACCCCCCCCCCAATGTTGTCAACTTAAGAAAAAGACAAGAAAAAAGAGAAAAGACATGAAAATGGATTCTTTTCTCTTTTTGATTTCAAATAAAATGAGAACTCGATATAATATTATTATCACCATATAAGATAAGGAGTTCTCAATATGGATCATATCACAAATAATACTCATTTGAAAATACAAAATGCAAAAAATATAAAAAATT
>CALVRU010000053.1 GCA_944358775.1 uncultured Bacilli bacterium
GAAGGAATGAAATGCGAAGGTTGTGTCAATCGTGTTAAAAACGTAATAGGCAGTTTAAAAGATGTTTCTTCTTACGATGTTTCTTTAGAAAATAAAGAACTAGTTGCAACAGTGAAAAAAGAGAAAGTCATTCCTGAAATTTTATCTAAAATCGATGCATTAGGATTTACTGCTAGTGTAGAAGAATAGACGTTTTTTAGAAAACGTCTTTTTTTGACATTTTTTTACATGATGTTAACTTTTTCTATCTTTTCATTTTCATTTTTAATGCTATACTGATAATAGTGAAGTAGTGGTAGTGAAAAATTGAGGTTAGAGGAGGAAAGTATGAAATACGTTAAAATAACCGTCATGTTGTTTGCAGTAAGTCTATTATTAGGAATGACAGGTGTTGATGCTGCCGAATATACACAGCTAGTCAATGTCAAAATTCCAGCATTTAGTAATATGTTTATTAGTCAACAGGTCGATAAAGATGATGATTGGCAATACACTCAAAAAGTAAAACAATTATCTGTTAGTGATGATTGGTCTGGTGATGGAAGAAGATTAGAAGCTTCTCTTCAAGGTGTTTTTACCGGAATGATTACAACTAGTTGGAGAGAATTGAATCAAGGCTATAATGTTGAATTTGGCGCTGGAACAGAAGTTCAAGGTGGTTGGCGTTTGAGAGTTCGCTCTATTAAGAGTTTAATGTCAACTGCAACAGCTTCATTTGATTGGGATTTAGGAACCATTTTGAGTTCTCCATATCCTATATATGGTAGTAGAGATTAAGTATTACAATAACTACCTCTACTTCACTATATTATTTTGTGGAGAGTATTTATGAAAAGATTAATTCAAAAAAATAGATATTTTATTATCGTTTCGATTATTATGATTATTTTAATTGGTATTTCTTTTTTTCAATTTTACGAAGATCAATTCTCTTATGTTGATGATTATAATTTAATTAAAGAAAACTGTTATGAAGAAAAAGATTTGGAATATGATGCCTGTAAAGTGTTTCCTAATCGAGAAGCATTGGAAATTTATATTGAAGGCTCTGATCCTGTTAAAAAGTATGAGACCTATGATGCTATTACGTTGACGTATAATATTGTATCAAGAGGTTTGATTGCAACATTGCAATATTTATCCCCACTTTTAATTGCTCTTGTTGTTTTGGGTACCGTTCATTCTGAATTTTCTTCTGGAATGTTTGAAAACTACCTATTGCAAATGGATTATAAAAAATATTTAAAAAAGACTTATAAAGTAGTATTAAAAGCGGCTCTGATTACACCTCTTACATTATTACTTATCTTTTTTGTTGCATCTGTATTATCTGGATTTGATTATACAGCTAATTATGAATTAACTGAATTTATGCAATGGAAATATAATTACTATATCATTTATGGTGCGTCTATTTTGTTATTACAATACATTATGAATGTGATTTATGGTAATATTGCACTGTATTGTTGTAAAAAACACAAAAACAAATTTGTTGCCATTGTCATGTCATTTATTTTGTTTTTAGTCTTAGATATCCTTGTTTATATTGTAATTTATGGTATTTTATTTGCAAATGTATTAGGGATTAAAGGACTCACAGATACTTTCAATATTGCTGGATATTGGTTTTTCCTTTCTGTGAAAGAGT
Source organism: uncultured Bacilli bacterium (assembly GCA_944358775.1). Taxonomy (GTDB): domain Bacteria; phylum Bacillota_I; class Bacilli_A; order RF39; family UBA660; genus Faecenecus. The sequence continues at coordinate 1,652 of CALVRU010000053.1, forward strand.
GGGCATTTTCTTTTGTTGTTGCATTCATTTTGCTAGTTCTATCATTTGTGGTATTAAGGACTTCTTATCAGAATAAAGAAAAGGTGGTACTTGCTTATGAAAGTCAAGTTTCATAATGAGTTTCAACTTATGAGATATATTCTTCGGAATGAGCGATATCGTCTTGTTATTTTTCTTTCTGTTATTCTAGCTTTTTATGCTGCACTTGTTATTCCGATTGCTCAAGAAAATTATTATGAAGCATTACATCAAATTTATTCTTGGAATACTGTTGTTTTATTTTTATTTGCTTTATTTTTTATGAATCAATGGTTGGTTAGTTCTATCATTAAAAATGATTTTCCGTTTTATATTATGCGTTTAAAAAGTAAAAAAGAATATATCCACTTACAAGCACGTTTGGTTTTTTTGTCTTACGCATTTCAATTTCTTCTTATTTTTGGCTTGATTTTAATTGGGTTATTCATTTTTCAACATCGCAATTTTGATATTCATCCATTTTATCATTTTTACGGGCAATATTCTGTTAGTAATTTCATCTATTGTTTGTTTTATTTGTTACGTTTCTTTTTGTTTGGTGGATGCCTTATTTTAATTACAACATTTATCTATATTTTATGGAAGGATATTGTGACTGTACTTTGGAATATTTTATTTTTAGTTTGTATTCTCTTTTTTGCTAAGGCGACGTTTCAGACATCGTTGATTTTGAATCCTTGGATGTTTTTTACATCCACTGTTTTTGAGAGCTTTTTCTTAGAAGTCTTTTCATCAGTTGTTTTTTTGATTATTATCACAATTATTTCATTTTTACTTTATAAAATTGCTGTTCATAGTAAAAGGGTGGAGATTTTATGAAAAAGAAAAAAGTAAAACAAAAAAATCATTTTCTTTTACAAGCAAATGATAAGGCGATTATTAATTATTTGATGTCTTCTGAAAAGTATAAAGTTATCTTTTCTTTTTCCGTCGTTCTTGCGTTGTATGGTGGCTTTGTAATACCAATAGCAATTCCAAATTTTTGGGATGCGATTCCTATTATTTATTCTTACTTTGCATTTTTAATTTTCTTTTTCGCAATCATTTTTATTAATCATTGGATGATTTGTTCTACTTTGCAAAGAGATTTTTCATTTTATATCATGCGTCTGGAAAATAAAACAGAATATGTTCGTTTTTTGATTCGAATTTCTGTTTGGATGTATTTGATTCAGTTTTTTATTATTCTATTGTTTGTTTTGATGGCATTGTGTTTGACAAAATTTGGAAATTTTGAAAGTTATCCTTTTAGTTTTGGCATTGGATCTTATGAAATTAGTAATTTTGTCTATTTACTATTTTATCTTTGTAAATTTTTATTGTTTGGAGCAATGATCATTGTGTTGATGACACTTTGCTTTATCAATTTCAGAAAAGTAATTTTATTGATTTTAGAAGCTGTGTTTTTGATTATCTTTGTAGCACAGATTACACCAATGTTTTATTCGCATATTTCTGTTAATTTATGGTCTATCTTTATAGGTGGCTTTTATTCTAGTTTTTCATTAGATATTGCGTCAGCATTATTATTACTCTTAATTTTAGAAGTCGTTATATTCGTTCTTTACAGGTTTACGATTCATAATCAGAAGGTGGAAATTTCATGAAATATTTTTTAAATAACGATATTTCTTATTTGATTCGAAAGCAATATGCCATTTTGCTTTGTTTTTTGATTGCTCCGATTGTTCTTTTACTACTAAGGCTTCGGGTAGAGGATAATATGTCTATGATTTTACTAGAACCAATTGGTGGCTTTTTGAATTTTGAATCGTTTAATATCATAATGTTTATTATGTATCTATTCAATGTTGCCACATTGATATATTTTGGAATTGTGCTTTACACACGAGATTTGGATGATAATTTAGAAAACATCTTTTTGAGGATGAGTTCTTTTTCTTACATCATTAAAAAGGGAATCACTTTTATTGGAGTCATTATCATATTAAAAGTAATTCAATATAGTTTGATGATTGGAACTTTATTCTTATTTGGTAGTAGTACATTTGATAGCAATGTCTTTCTTTTATTAGGTGTTGATATTGTCTATCATATCTTGTTCACATCATCTATTTTGTTATTGTATTTTCTGTTTTTGTTACAAAATAAAAATCATATTTTGCTGGCTATATTATTGCTAATTATTTTATTTATAATTCCAAAAAACATTTGGAATTTACGCAATATGTTGGGGATTTTTATCTGGATCATTATGATGATTCAAGGAATTATGGTTATGATATTTACTAAAAAGTCTAAAAAAATAATTGAAAATGTGTAGGAGGAATAATTATGAAATTAGAAATAAAAAATTTAAAAAAACAATTTGGAGATACTGTCGTTTTAGAGGATGTAAATCTGACGTTTTCATCTGGACATATTTATGGATTTGTCGGTAGGAATGGATCAGGAAAAAGTGTTTTGTTAAAAATGATTTGTGGTTTTTATTCACCTTCTGAGGGAATGATTTTACAAGACGGTAGAGATTATACAAAAGCGAATGAGTTTCCTAAAAATACTCGTGCTTTAATTGAAAAACCAAAGTTTTTACCAGACTTGACTGGATACGAAAATTTAGAGTTATTAGCATCTATTCAAAACAAAATAGGAAAAAAAGAAATTGAAGATGTGATGAAACGTCTCAATATGGAAGGTGAAAAAAATAAAAAGTATAGTAAATATTCTTTAGGAACAAAGCAAAAGTTAGGAATTGCTCAAGTATTGATGGAAGATCCGGATATTATGATTTTAGATGAACCGTTAAATGGTATCGAGAATAAAACTGCTGAAATTATTAGAAATATTTTAAAAGAAGAAAAAGCAAAAGGAAAAATTATATTAATTGCCTCTCATATCAAAGAAGATATTGAAAATTTGGCAGATGAAGTATACGAAGTAGATGGAGGAAGAGTTAAACTTATGACATCTGACTCTAATCGTGTTACTATTTCATAATAAAACTAAATATTCATTCCCTTTGTTAAAAAACTTTGCGTCTTTTCCAAAGGATTTTGGTAGATTCTGACACTAGTTTCTTATACAATGGATGATGA
>CALVRU010000054.1 GCA_944358775.1 uncultured Bacilli bacterium
CACTTCGTTCGCCCTTGATTTTTATTTTTTTGTAAAACTCTTTTTTTATGATGTCTCCTAATTGGGGTTCACATCAAATACGTAGTTCTTTTTTTATAAGACAATCGCAATCATATTATTCGATCCCTTATTTACGATCTTTGATAATGTCGATTGTAATTTATAACGAATATTATCTGGCATCAAACTGATCTTCGATTGAATTCCCTCTTGAACGATGACATCTAAACTTCGACCGAAAATTTCACTCTTCCAAATATTTTGTGGATCGGTTTCATAATCTTTCATCAAATAATTAATGAGTTCTTTACTTTGTAACTCACTGCCGATAATCGGTTCAAATGTACTTTGAACATCAACCCGAATCATATGAATACTAGGCGCAACCGCTTTTAATTTCACGCCATAACGAGTTCCTTGTTTAATAATTTCTGGCGTATCCAACTTCATATCTTGAAGAGTCGGACTAGCTACCCCATAACCTGTTTGTTTGACCATCTTAAGAGCATATTTAATTTGATCGTATTCTCGTTTTGCTTCATTGTATTCTTGAAATAACGATAATAACTCTGCTTTGTTCTTAACATCGATTTGAATAATATCCGTAAGTACCCGATTATAAAGATCACCCGGTGCTTCTAAAGAAATCGTAACGACTCCAGTCGCCGGATCTACTTCAGATAGATAAGCTCGACTAATTTCACTATGATCTAAAAAATGATCGGTAATTGATTCGATATCTCGTAGTTTATCGACCTCTACCACACTTTCACGAATCGCATCGATGTAAGCACGTTTTACTTCGTGATCTGGATTTAAAATGGCAATCCACTCCGGCATATTTACTTTTACTTCTAAAATAGGAAATTCGTACAATGCTTCACGTAAAATATCATAAATATCCTTCTCGTTCATCGATTCAATATTCATCGGCATAACCGGAACACCATGTTCTTCATGTAAAGACTCTGCAAGTCGTTCTGTCTCCGGCAACATCGGATGAGTTGAGTTTAAAATAACAATAAACGGTTTCCCAATCTCTTTTAGTTCACTAATGACACGATTTTCGGCTTCCAAATAATCTTTTCGTGAAAACTCTCCGATACTTCCGTCCGTCGTAATCACAATACCGATCGTCGAATGATCCTTTATTACCTTTTCCGTTCCCAATTCAGCCGCTTCGACAAATGGAATCGGATCGTCATACCACGGGGTTTTAACAAGCCGTGGCCCATTTTCATCTTCTGCTCCTTTCGCATTATCGATCAAATAACCAACACAATCAATCAGACGAATATTACAACTAAAATCATCGATATGCACCTCAGCTGCTTGATTCGGTACAAATTTTGGCTCCGTCGTCATAATTGTCTTTCCCGCTGCACTTTGTGGAATTTCATCCAAAGCTCTTTTTTTCTCATATTCATCCGCAATGTAAGGAACTACTAATGTCTCGATCACCTTTTTAATAAAACTACTTTTTCCAGTTCGCACTGCTCCAACTACACCAAGATAAATATCTCCTCCTGTCCGTTGTGCTATATTTTTAATAATATCGATCTTTTCCATACCTAATCTCTCCTTATACTTTCATTTAACTGTATGTAAAAGCAAAAAAAGATATGAACAAAAAAAAGAATTCTTAGGAATTCTCTTGTTTTGTTACTTTCTTACCACGAATTGTAATTCTTCCAGATTCTGTATCTAGTGTTAGGTCGATTTTATTACCAGTGACACTTCCACCTCCGGAATAATATTTTTTTCCGGTTGGCAAATACAAATATCCCTCGATATCAATCCGATCATTCTGATAAGTTCCAGAGGAAAAAGAATGCGTCTTGCCAAACACTTCGATTGCTCCCGATAAACGATTATCAATCGTTCGTAAAATCACCTTCCCAGATTTGGGAAGTAATCCAAGACCAAAAATATGAACTCGATACACACCTGCTATCATATCATCACCTAGCCTAATCATAACAAAAGCGGAAAAAAGAAACAAGTCTTTTAAATCATTTTATCAATATCTGGAACATTGTCTTTCAAGATAGCACCGACAATTTTGTCTTCTTTCTCTTTCGGAACACTCTTCCCAGTTAATCCTCCAATTTCTTGAACTAATTCACGTAATACTTTTTCATCTTTCATATCCGATGATTGCAATTTAGAAGCAAGCGACATAATCGTATCTTTATCTATATTTGTCTTATCTTGCACCTTTTTAAAAAAAGATTCTCCAAACATAAATACCTCCTCTATCTCATTTTATGATGGCAACATAGAAGAGTTACATTTTTTTACGAAACAAAACAATTTACCATTCTATAAATTGCTACATGTAAGAAATTAATACTGTCCGTAATGTATAAGCATTATTCGCGTATCCATAGATATTGTCAAAATTAAAGATACCAGCACTCCCGTTGGAAATATAATAACCCCCTCGCAAAAACCAAGGTCCAGCAATATTTATAAATCGCGCTGTTTCTCCATACCAACCCAGTGTTTCATTTAAAGCATGGCCATAACAGACTCCACCATTACAAGCGGTGGTTGCATTATTGGTTGTATATAAATCAAAGTACTTCTCTTCTGGAAAATCGACTCCACTTGTCCAACTCATCGAACTTCCATCACTATCTTTTCCATATACTGGTCCATTAAAACCACTGTTCCAAATGCCGATCGCTTGATTACCGGTTCTTCCTAATATCGTATTCGCTTCTTCGGCTGTATAACTTCGAGCTGTATATCCCGAATAACGATTGTAATTTCCCATCACATACTCCCAGCTTCCTCCACTCATATCGTAGATTCCATAGATCGTTCCTGTGGTACTTGCTCCATATCCGGAATAGGGCGTATCATAACTCACTTGAGGATTTGTACTTTCTGTAGATGGTGTCCCATTGCTACTTCCGGTAATGTATTGTTTTGATTTATTTTGGTAAATCTCTTTGTTTACCCCTTCATAATCGGAGTTTCCATATTTCCCATAACGGCTTTGTGATAAATAAGCTACTGCTCCCCATTCACTATTCTTACTCATATGGATATTGTAACTGTTATCACTTGGAAATCCATAGGTACTTGCATTATTCGTCTGCATGCTTCTAGCTATATAAAAGAAGCTTGCTACTTGTTGATAATGCAAAGACGATTCATTCGGTTTGATTGTCACAGTTGATACGTTGCAACTTTCATCTTTACAGTAATTGGTACTTGGGAGTGTTCCCGTCGTTTCAAACTTTCCAACCCAGATCCCACTTAACTCTTCTTCGCCAAACGTAAAGGCTGGGTGTACTTTATATTCACTACTACTTGGACTCGTTACATCTTTCGTAATAAAGTTGATACGGATCTCGCCTGGTTGCTCTTTCGTTCCTCCTGCATATTGATCCCCTAAATTCGTATATTGGTATTCATATCTTGGAATCCATACCCACATTGTATTGATATCTTCCATTGGAATTACGGTTTCTGCTGGAGCATTCTGATAGTATTCTCTTGTATTTGTTCCATTTTCTACTACCGTTACCGCATTCGCCCATACTTGTTCTTGATACGCATAACTTTTCTCTAACTCTTGTTTCACCCACGCATGTTTACTGACACTATATACGACGGGGATCATTCCTTCGACTAGTTCTGGTTCATTTGCATTCGTCGTATCTTCATAAACCAATACTTCTTCTAATGGCGCTCTCATCTCTTCATTACTCGCATATACATTTACTTTCACACTGAAACTTTGCCCATTATAGATCCATTCCCCATTTTGCATTTGACTGGCATCTTCATCGATCCACATCCGATACCGAAACGTCTGATGATAACTTGTCTCGCTTTCCGGTATCGTCTCTTGATATAAGGTCTTTCCTTGGGATACTAAAGTCGTATCTCCTAGTTCACTATACAAGTTGATCTCTCTTTGATTTCTCGTATCTACCACTGCGGTTTCACTATTATCCGTTACTTTCGTTAAATAGGTTTTTACCACTTGTTCCGATAACGTCGAACTTTCTTCTTTTGTCAAATAGATCTCATAAGAAATCGGCGCTCCTTTGGTGGTCGCAGTAATTCCAAATTCAAACACACTGTTATTTCCCATTTGACCTTTTCCTTGTTCATCGGTCATTGGAAAAGCATTCGTTAACGTTACTTGATTTCCTTCTTGTCTTTGTTCGTCATAGACAAACGAAAGTTCTCCTGTTTTGACCGTATTTTCTCGTTGCCCTTGACCACGATAGGTATAAAAAGCATAAGTTACTCCGATGGTGATAACTAACAGAATCAGTAAGATACTCATAACCAAAATTACTCTTTTCTTCTCCATACGACACCTCTATTATCTATCATAAACCATTATACCCCCCCCCAATGTTGTCAACTTAAGAAAGAAAAAGACAAGAAAAAAGAGAAAAGACATGGAAATGTATTCTTTTCTCTTTTGGA
>CALVRU010000055.1 GCA_944358775.1 uncultured Bacilli bacterium
TAACCTCCATTTCGTTCGCGACCGTGTCGCTCCGACACAAATCGCTACGAAAAATATTTTGTTTATCTTAATTTTAATATATAATATTCCTTGTAAATTTAAAGAAGCAACTACAAAGCACGGCGGGGTGAGTAGAAATTGTCACCTCTTTGACAATAAGTCTGTATATTAACATGTGTAGATTATCCTTCTCAAGCACAAATAAGTGGTACTTCGAGTCCGTAAACTAATCATTGGAATTATCCTTGATGTTCAGTGCCTGGATTTTCAGTCAATGCTTCTTTATTATTTACATTTTAAAGGAGTTGTTTTTATGCTTAAAATAGTTCGTCCTATTTGCTGTGGTGTTGATGTTCACAAAAGATTCATTGTTGCTTCTATTGGTTCTACTGATAATCATGGAGTAACCACTTATCAGACCAAAAACTTCTATACTCATAACAAAGATATTAATTCTTTTAAAAGATGGTTAATATCTAATAATTGTTATGATGTTTGTATGGAATCTACTGGTAAGTATTGGATTCCTATATTTAATATTTTAGAAGATGATTTCAATGTTGTTGTCGCTAATCCAAAATATATTAAAGCTGTCAAAGGAAAAAAGACTGATAAGAAAGATTCTATTTGGATTACCGATTTATTCAAACATGATCTTTGTCCACAGTCTTTTATTCCACCTAAATCTACTAGATGTTTAAGAGAACTTTTAAGATATCGCGTTAAGCTTGTTAATATGGCTTCTTCTGAAAAAAACCGTATTCAAAATTCTCTTACCATCTCTAATATTACTTTAGATTCTGTCTTATCAGATATCTTTGGTAAATCTGCTTCCAATATACTTGATTACATTTTATCTTTAGATAAACCCGAAGATTTTAATGAAGAAGTTATTAAAACTCTTCTTTGTAAATCCGCTAAAACAAAATCTGATGATATTATAACATCAATCAAAGGTTTTTGTATACCTGATTCTACTATTGTTAAAATTAAATCTTCTAGAATTCATTTGGAATCAATTCAAAATACTGTTTCTTCTATCGACGAAGAAGTAGACAGATTAATTTCTTCTGAATATCAAGTATATGTAGATTTAGCTAAAACTGTTCCTGGTATTTCTGATAACTCTTCCAAGGTCATTGTTTCCGAAATAGGTATTGATATGTCTGCTTTTTCCACTTCTAAAAAGCTTTGCAACTGGGCTGGTCTTACCCCTCAAAATAATGAGAGTGCCGGTAAGAAGAAATCTACCAAAGTTTCTCGAGCCGGAGTTTATCTTAAACCTATTTTAGTTCAGTGTGCCAATGCGGCTATTAAATCTACTAAAGAACCATACTTTAGAAACAAATATCTTAAAATTAAGAAAAGACGTGGACACAAGAAAGCTATTATTGCTATTGCTAGGATGATGCTTACTTGTATTTATAAGATGTTTCAAACTGGTGAAACTTTTAATCCCATTGATATTAATTATTCAGATATTCCCGAAGCTGTTTTAGAATCTAAACGTGAACAAATTATTGATAATGCGATTAAAACGTTATCTAAACTTGGAATAGATACTTCTATTCTTAATCTTAATCCAGCAAATAATTAAACTATTTTCAAAGAACTTATTTTTTATTTTCTCCAAATTTTTAAAATTTGGTGAACTAAAATTCTTTTTGTCATGCAATAATTTCTATTTTTATTTTTCAAACTATCAACTCCGCTTTAATCATTATATAAAAATGTCGAATTTCAGTCAATTCTTTTCTTGAAAAGTACTATCAAAACATGTATAATATTGACACATATATGAAAGGTGATACAAGATGGAAGAGAAAATAATAGAATTGTCTCCAGAGGAATTTGTGAAACAAAAAGTACAGGTGGTAAAAACAACAGACAACAGCACATTAAAGATACCATATATTGAATTTACAAACCCAATTTTTATTGAAAAAAAGCATAAGATATATACATATCAACAATGTTTTCAAATAGAGAAGTTAATAGACCCTTATTATGAAATTTTATGTCTAGATGGAAATCGCTATTTATATGATGCATGTTATCATACTGTTTTAGGAAAAATAGGAAAACGTTTTCAAAAAGAAGAAATAAAAGACTATTATCAAAGCCCTGAAGCAATTGTTTTTTCAGATAAGAAAATTCCATACCAAACAAAATTATTTCGTAAAATAAAGCCAATTCACGATGATATTGCTAGACTTTATCTGTTAGATGGTAGCCGTTATTATTACGATACAAAACGAAATGAAGTGATTGGTCATGATAATCAGCAATTAGATAGATTAAAAGATTGTCATATTTCTCATTTAGTAGGGCATTTATATGCGATTTCATCTCAGCAACAAGCCTATGTATACGATGTTCAAAATGCAGAGATTATCGGTTCATTATCTTCACTTGAGGAAAAAGGATACCGTAAAATTCCTAATATCGAAGATGTTGTAGTTGGTATTGTCAAAGAAGGAGAATTTTTATACCATCTTCCATCTGGAAAAATTTTAACTCCTATTTTTAGTATGATCCATTCTTTCGAAATTTATAATTCACATCATCCAGAATATTGTACAGCTCAGTTTAAAACATATTTAAAAACAGATCATCGTAATACGGAAGCAAATTATATCTCAGGAATCATTAACTTAGATGGAAGTTTTGTCGATAAAGCCATTACTTGTTTTCGTGATGGTAGAGTAACCATTTATTCTCTTGACAATGAAATAGAAGATGAAAAACAAGCCTACCAAAATATATTATACAATTGTAAACAACCAGTAAAAGTAAAGAAAAAATAAAACAGGTATTCTTAGAAAGAAACCTGTTTTTTAAAAATAAATCAAACATGATGCAATAAACATTACAATCATACCAATTAATAAAATGATGGCAATAATTTGATTCCCATTAATTCTATGTTTTTTCTTTTTCGTATTCGCTTTCATGTTCCACCTCTTGTTCCATTATACTATTAACTATAAAAAAATGGAATAAAAAAATTCTTGTTTCATATTTTTAAATAGAGGTGGCTTATGAAAAAGATATGGGACAAGACTTTTACAAAAATTCATACAAATAAACGCATGTTAGTTTTTCTATTCACACTATTATTTATGGCAGTATTATTTGGCTCTTTTTTTGCCACAAAGTTAGGACAGAATGATTTGAATGAAATCAAAACTTCATTAGAATCATTTTTTACTATGACCAAACAGAATCAGTTACAACCAATTCAAGCATTTTTTCAAACATTTGGTGCAAATATTTCTTTTGCTATAGCGATATGGATACTAGGTATTTCTGTCATTGGAGCACCATTAATGATTGTATTGTTTTTTATGAAAGCATTTACATTAGGTTTTACGATCGCTTCTTTGATTAAAATCTATCATATGAAAGGTCTATTATACAGTTTCATTTATGTATTTCCTCATCAAGTGATTAATTTACTTGTCTTTACTTTTTTTATCATGTTTTCAATGAGTCTATCCATTACTTTATTTCAAGCTCTCATCAAGAAGAAAACAGTAGATTTTTCTAAAATTGTGAATCGTTATTTATTTGTACTTGTATTTACAGTTGTAATTCTTATTATTACTGCTTTATTAGAAATTTATCTCATGCCATTTTTATTTCGTATGGTACTTTCTTAAGACATTGTATTATAATGTCTTTTATAGTATAATAAACGAAGAAATGAGGGAGAAGTATGAAACGTGTCGTAATCGGGATGAGCGGTGGAGTAGATAGTAGTGTTGCCGCAATTTTGTTAAAAAAACAGGGTTATGAAGTCATTGGACTTTTTATGAGAAATTGGGATAGTTCTATCAACAATGACTTTTTAGGAAATCCTAATTTAGATGAACCAATTTGCCCTCAAGAACAGGATTATAATGATGCTTTAAAAGTATGTGAAAAACTAGATATTCCATTGCATCGTGTCGATTTTGTAAAAGAATATTGGGATTATGTATTTACTTATTTTTTGGATGAATTAAAACAAGGTAGAACACCAAATCCAGATATTATGTGCAATAAATATATTAAATTTGACATGTTTGTCAAAGAAGCAGAAAAACTCAATGCAGATTATATCGCAACAGGACATTATGCAAGAATTGTAAATGGTGAATTATATCGTGGAATTGACAATAACAAAGATCAAACATATTTCTTAAGTCAATTATCAAAAGAACAGTTAAAAAATGTCTTATTTCCAATTGGTGAATTAAATAA
>CALVRU010000056.1 GCA_944358775.1 uncultured Bacilli bacterium
CTTCGCACGAAAAATTTGCGGAAAAGTATAATTTGCCTTTCATTCTGCTGTCCGATCCCGAATTGCAGGCGATTCAGGCATACGGCGTATGGCAGGAGAAAAAACTGTACGGAAAGACAAGCATGGGAGTCGTCCGTACGACTTTTATCATTGATGAGCAAGGCAAAATTATGAAAGTTATGCCCAAAGTCAAGCCGGATACCAATGCGGCAGAGGTGTTGGAAATATTAAAGTAAGGAAAAACGGTTGATATAGGGGGAAAGATTGCGTTATTTACTGATTGGTGGTATAATATATAAGAAACACAAATGAGGAAATATCAAAGATGCTGCCTTTTTTAATATGCGTAATCGTTATTATTGCAATTGCAATAATTGCAATAGTAAGTTGGATAGTAAAAGAAAGAAAAAATGCGCAAAGGGTTTTAGCTATCCCAGAGCCAAAATTAAATTATAGTGAAAAATGGGCGTCCGTTCAAAAAACTGAATTGATGAAATTCATGTTGGAAAAAATTAACGAATGTCAAACATTAAATGATCAATTAGCATACCAAGATAAGCTAATAGGTTGGTATGAGGGGAGGGCAAAGGCGTATCAAGTATTGCATCAAAAAGTAGAATTTGAAAATTGTCGCCATAACGCAGCTCAACTTCGGCAAAAAGAGACAAAACTTGAAGAGAAAAAAGATGGTATTTTAGCTCAGTTTAATGCAATAGCGCCACAAAATAGTACATTAGTAAAAGATAAGGATTTATTAATGTTTGCAAGACAAAATAATGGTACTCTTTGCTATTTATTGCATAATCCGCGGGGCGTTAGGACACATAGTGGTAGATGGATTTATTTTGTCGGAAATATTGTGGTGGTACAAGACGGCAGAAATATTCGTATTGAAAGTTATGCCAATCTTGTTGTGAATGAGTCATATATGATGGAACGGTTAGGGTTTTCAGAAACTCTTTCTAGTGGTGACGAAATTGCTGGACATTATTGGTTACATGAGAAAAAGAGGGGTGGGCCGGATAGAAGGTTTTCATATAACCCGATGTCTTTTGTTGTGTATCGTGGTATTTTAGAAATATCTTTGGATAGTAAAACAACAGCTTCGCTTAAATTTTCTAATCGAATAAAGGCTCATGCTGCATTTCAGCAATTAAAAGGGCTTATTTATGATTTGTCTCTTACTGGTAATCGCAGAATTTATGCCAAAATGCTCTCCTGCGACAGATTTCTTGCGATTGCGGAGATAAAAGCACAGATTGAAAAGGAAAAGCAAATTGAATTAGAGCGAAAAGCGAAGGAAGAACAGGAGCAGCGAGAAGCAGGGCAAAGACAAATAGAGGAAAGAAGAAAGGCTGAAGAGCAAAAGGAGCAGGCGCAATTACAGAAAGAGGAAGAACAAAAACAGAGCTTTAATGGTGCCGTTCAAAACAGGCAGAAAGAAGAGAATACTGATAATAGGGAAGTTTTTAATATAGAAAAGGATTTGACCTCTAATGTGGAGAATAGCGGAATGAAAAGTCAACCAAAGTGGGATAAGTATGAAACCGCTTTACTCATAGAGGCGTATTTAAAAGTAAAAAATGGGGCTTCGCGTAGTGAAATAATCTCTGATTTGTCACAAAAGCTCCGTCGTTTGGCTGTCTTGAGAGGGCAACAAATCGACGAAACATACCGCAATATCAATGGAATATCGTGGCAAATATTATCCATTCAACGTGCAATGGGTGACAATAGTAGCGTCGTGAAGGTTCCATCTCAGTTGTTTGTTGAAATAGCCGAGCTTTATAAAAACAATAGAAAAGATTTCGATTTACTTCTTCAAGAGGCTCATAGATTATGCGGGGATGAATCGAAAGAGGGTGAACAAAAGGTAGGCTCAGATTCTAAACTTTTAACGACAGAGACGGTTTCGCCAAAGCATGAAGATGTAAAAGCGTCGAAATCAGAAGACGGAGTAGTGGATTTTGAGAATATAGGTTATTTTGCATATACGAAACCTGTATTAGTATCATATTTTGGGGAAATAGATACAAATATTTCAAGTTGGAGGGATGTGTTTAAATCGGTATTAAAATCCTTATTGGATGATTATCCGAAGGTAATAAGACCTTTAGCAGATTTATCGATATATACATATCTGACGAGGAGAGTTGAAACTTTACGTCGTCCTCTTTTTATAGAAGACGGAGTATATGCGGAAGGGAATCAAAACGCTACGGAAATAGTCCGTCATATTGGGCAACTTTTGGACTTGTGCTATGTAGATTATGAAAATGTAATTATTCGATATGTTCCGCTTGAAGAGGAAGAGAATCTGGAAGAGACAAATGTAGGTAAAAAGGCAGAACCTGTGGTAATTGTTTTGTCTGAAACAGATCAACGACTATATGAGATAATAAAGGAAAATTATAAATCAGGATTTTTAGCGGGTGCGATCAATTACAAAAAAATAAAAAGGTATTATGAAGAAAAATATTCCGAAGAATTACCTTTGACGAATGAAGAGATTAAGGTTTCCTTAGACAAAACATGTTTAAATGTAGAAGGAAAGTATTATGCGGCAGCCTCGCTAATGGAGGATAAATTAAAAGAAAGAGTTTTGGTTTTTATTGAAGAGGGGGTTGCTTCTAACGGATATGTTTATTATAGAAATATAATTGAACAGTTCGGATATGAGTTGACGGCAAAAATTCCCGATGAAAAGCTGTTGAAAAAATATCTTGAGAAAGAATTTGCTCAATATACTTTTTTTGACGATTATATTGCAAAGGATAAGAGTGTTAAGGTTGATCCCACAAGAGAGGTGGAAGCGGTTCTATTGGAAGCTGTGTATCCTGTATCGGTCGAGGTGATCAAAGCCCGATTGCCGCATTTAACGGATGAAGCTGTTCAAAAAGCTATAACGTTTGACAGTAATATTTTAACCACAAATAATAATGAAAGGTTCCACATTGATTCAATGGGATTGACAGACGATGATTTGCAAGAGATCAAAAAAATTATAACCGAGGCATTGGAACAGCATCCCTATATGTTTGGAAATGAGCTGTTGGAGGGTCTTCGCATAAAATACACGAGTCTTTATGATAGAATTAAAGATTTCGGAGATCGGGGTATCCGTAACGCTGTTGCGTTAAAATTAAAAGGTGCATTTACTTTTAATAGGAATATTATATGCCCAATTGGTGCGGATATCGACAATGCTGAGGTCTTTAAGTCATTTGCTGAATCAGAAAAATATTTTACTTTGTCCAGTCTCATAAAACTACAGGAGCAGATTGGCGTCGGGAATGTTTATTTTGATGCGGTAAATGAGGTTGCCGCTCGAATAAATCAAACCGACTATGTTCCCAACGGGGCATTGTCGTTTGATAAAAACGCTATAGATAGCGTTATGGAGCAATTTGTGCCCAATGCGATTTGTTCTATTAAGCAGGCTAGCAATTTTGCGGTTTATCCAAGTACTTGTTATCCTTGGACAGAATATCTGCTTGAAAGCTATGTTGCTAAATTTAGTGAAAAATTTAAGTTGTTCCATATTGGATATACGGAAGGAAAGTGTGTCGGTGCGATCGTCAAGAAGAGTTCGCAGATCAATTCGTTTGATGATGTTGTCGTGGAGTATTTGATAAACAATGAGGCGATCCAAACGGCAGCGGATGCGCTTGACGGCTTGGTAAAAGACGGTTATATTGCCCGTAAACGGTATAAAGGAATAGACGAGTTGTTGGTTATTGCAAAAGCGAAAAGAAAGGAGTAGCAAACGAATGTATTCTTACGAGTGGGATGAGCAGACAGGCGGATATATTTTAAATACTACACCGCTCGAATTCAGTAAAGAACCGCGCCCCGTTTATTATAAAGAGTTGGATATATTGGGCTTTGATAAAAAGTGGAAGTATCCAAAATCAGATGTTTACCCGTTGCTGTGGGCAGAATCTAATAATTACTACTATCGTGGGCGTCTTGTTGCAAAAACAAAAGGTGGTTCTATTTGTCATGCGCCGGAAATTATATTTCTTGATGATCCTGAACCGAATGGAGATGAACTGCGGTTTGTTGATATTCCTGCCATGGTTGAAAAAAACAGAGAAATTTTAGAAAGCCTGAC
>CALVRU010000057.1 GCA_944358775.1 uncultured Bacilli bacterium
CTCTTGTCTGCATTATACCATACCCTTCCCAAAAAGTAAAGGGTTTCGGCGAACTTTTCCGCCGCCTTTCCGCCCCGATAGTTCCCCGCTCCGGCAACGCTGGAATCTTTGCAGAATACAGGAAATTTTTGAAGAAAAGTGCATAAACGGCGGGATAGGCCCTGAAATGGGTAAAGCCACCGTTTTTATTTTGGATATATTGCCGCATCGCAGTCCGAGAATACGGCTGTCGTTCTCTTCTATTCAGATCAAAGTGCATCCTGTACCGCAAATTTTTTTACTACATTTGCAGCAAAGCATCTATCTTTTGCGCAGCACTGGTACTGATCGTTGCGCCCTCGTATGTGACTTCCAATTGCCCAGGATAATGACTATCATAAGCACGCTTTTTTATCAACCATGTTTCATCATAATTTTCCGTTCCGAGCAAGCCGAGATGTTCCCAATAAATAATCCTGCCTTTGGGCGTTGTGACAGTAAAATCCGGACGCATTTGTCCACCTTCAAACACTAATTCTTTCTCATAAACATATTCAAGCCCGCTGTGATACAACATATTCGCAATGATTACTTCTGATTTGCTACGGACCATGTCGCCTTTTAGCGTCGAATAAATCTTATTCAAATTATCTTTATCCGAGCCTAAATATCGACAAATTTCCTGATGAAGTTCAATGGAATTGGTTGTATTTGACAACACATAAAGAAAATAATCCAAAAGATCATGACGATATTGTCTTTTTTCGCTTATTTGGCTCTCAATTTGTATCCAATCTTCGTCACATATTCCTGCCTTCGTCAACTCGATGACTAAACGCTTATCCAGCTTTTTCGTCTGCGCTCGATCATGCACCAACGCATCATAAACGTGATCAACAAGTTTATCTGTTGGCATTCCTGTTTTTTTTGACGAAGAGATTAAATTTTTTGTACGCGTTGCATTGTACACCCTATATAATTCTGCATCTTTGATATTACTCAATCCCCGTAAGTCTCCAAAGCCTTTCGCAACGATTTTAATAAGTCCGATTGCAATTAAATAATGCAAACACTTTGCTGTATCCTCATCATCAAAGTACGGCAATGTTTGCAAACCGGGCTGTGACTTAAAGGTTCTGGCATAAAATTTTGCAAAAGTTTCCTTATCCGGAAAAGATTTATCAATGAAATTTTTTCGTCTAACAGCAATATTCTTTTCTGAATAAAGTAAATACGCGTTTGAAGCGATCCCGTCTCGAGCTGCTCTTCCTACCTCCTGATAATATTGTTCAACTGATTCCGGAATCCAATAATGAATTACGGTACGTATATCCGAAATATCGATTCCCATACCAAAAGCATTTGTCGCAAAAATAACGTCGATTTCATTCCTTTTAAACTTTGCAATGATTTCCTGTCTTTCTTTTGCTGACATTTCCCCATGAAAAAAAGCGGACTTAATTTGATGATCCTGATTCGCACGGTAAGAAAAATCTTCTACACTGCGCCCCCCTTTTACGCGATAGACGTATACCAAAGGCTTCTCATGTTTATGAATTTCAAGTAAACTCCAAAGTTTCTCCTCTTTCTCATCTTCGTTCACACATTTCACGACTTTCAAGGAAATTTCCGAACGAATAAATTGCGGATATTTTAATATATTTTCTGTCTTGATTTGAAATGCGGCTACGACATCCGCAAGCTCTCTAGGATTTAACGTAGCAGTCAATGCCAATATTTTGGGCCATAAGTCTCCAAAAACAGACGAAATAAAAGCCGGAATTTCGGCATAAAAAGGTCGAAATTGCATTCCCCATTGACTAACACAATGCACTTCGTCTATCGTAATTATTTTAATTTCGTCTTTACGGCACTTGATGCAATATTCAAAAAATCCGTCTGTCGCTAATTTCTCGGGGCTGGCAAAAATAAATTTAGGATTAATTTTCTTTTGTGCAAACTGTTTCAGCAATAAAAACTGTTTTTCGGCTGTGAGCCCGCTATGTAAAACGAGAGTCTCAATTCCTTGATCACGCAACTTCTGTTCCTGTTCATCAATAAGCGCCACCAGAGGCGAGATGACGATTGTAATGCCCCCGCTTATAAGTCCGGACAGATAATATATCAAAGATTTTCCGCTGCCCGTTGGCATAATGCATAAAGTATTGCCATGCATCAATACATTCTGTATTGCCTTCTCCTGAAACGGTCTTACAGTCATTGCGGCTGCCCAGGAAGGGAAATAATATTCAAACTGTTCCGATATATTATACATAAGAGTTCTCCGTGCTCGATTTAGATAAGTCGTTGATTTCCTGTATATGATCTAACGCTATAAAACTCAAAAATGCATCGACATATACAAAACGGTATGCGCTGTTCACCTCTACTCCCAATCGTTTGGCGGCATTTTTGATCAACAAATATATTTGCAAGGCATAAAACTCAAACAGTTCATAAGGATAGAAATAATTTTGTTGTACAGAGTTCTGTTTGAGATCAATCATTAAAAATTCGGAATCCATCTTACATCCAAACTTCTGCTTCCCAACCAAATACCATAATGCCCAAACGGCAAGACGACTTCTGCTTGAAAATACATCCGGATAATTCTTAAAGAGCATTGTGCTTTTAATTCCACCGCCAATAACCCCATGAACGGTATATTCCTCCGTGTCCAAAACTGTCAAATTAAAATCCTTGTAATAAACTATATCCTCAAACGTTTCAGCATTATATTTGTTTTGTAGATAATCTTCTGAAAATTTCGACAACCTAGAAACTACCGTAAGCAAATCAACTGCATTTGCACGAGCAAACGCAGCCCGATATTTATCAAGCTGTTCAGCGTACAAATTACGCAATGTCTTACGAATAACGGGCGTATCAATCTTTAATGCACAAGACTTAAACTGTTGCGGATCATCCTCATATTCTTCCAACAGCTCTTGATCAAAGAGATCGACATATGCTTTTTTATCCTTTTCAAAATCACTGATTGCCTCTTCAAATAACTCTCTGCAAGCGCGGCTTCTGTCAAGCACCAAATGTTTTCCTTCACTATCGACAATAAATCGATCATGCAAAGTGTCAATCCTATCTTGCGGAATATGGCTTTGCTGACTTTCTAAAAATTTATCAAAGTAACCTTGAAAATTTTCTTTAATTTTTTCGAGTACTTTTTGTATATGCTTCACCTGAAAGCACTCGTCTTCTACCATATGCTCATGATCGCTTGTATACATTTTTCCACTCCTCCTTTTGAATTAAAAAAATATCTGATCTCAATCAAACTACAAAAGATTTTATATTTTTTTCTCAACTATCCCGCAAGCTCTTATAGATTTCGCTTGTAAAAATTCCCAGCACCTGCTTTTTCAGCTCGTCGTCATTCAGAAGCAAGGAAAAGAAATCCTGATTTTGCGC
>CALVRU010000058.1 GCA_944358775.1 uncultured Bacilli bacterium
AGCGAATGAATTGTAACAAGTGGCCAGAATCGGATGTGGAAATGATCGAAGCAACTGTTTCTGATTATCTGGGTAAGGATAAGCCATTTATGGTTTATTATGCGACGGTTAGTGGACATGGTGATTATGGGGTAGATTCTAATGCGATGTCTTATAAACATAGAGATGATGTAGCAGGACTAAATTATTCAGAAAAACCTCTTTCTTATTTAGCCGCTCAAATAGAGCTTGATCGGGCATTAGCGTTATTAATCGAGAAATTGGATGAAGCTGGTGAATTAGAGGATACGGTGATTGCGTTAGTTGGAGATCATTATCCCTATTATTTATCTCTTGATGAAGTAAATGAACTAGCTAGTTATGAAAAAGATAGTGTAGTAGAAGTTAACCGAAGTAACTTTATTTTATGGAATAGTGAAATGGAAACAGTAAGTGTAGATAAAGTAGGAAGTCAGATAGATGTATTACCGACAATTTATAATCTATTTGGTGTAGAGTATGATTCTAGACTCATTGTTGGAAAAGATATATTAAGTACTGAACCGGGAGTTGCGATATTTGGTAATTCTTCTTGGGTCAGTGATAAGGGAACTTACTATGCTAGTAGTGGTAAATTTGTAAGTCGTGATGGAAGTAATGTAGATAGTGATTATTTTAGAACTATGAATAATGTTGTTAGTAATAAGATTTTAATCAGTAGATATATTATGCAAAATGATTATTACAGAAAGGTTTTAGGGAAGTAGAGATGCTTCCTTTTTTCGTAGCATAAAAATTGGTTTTCCTGTATAATAGTAAATGAGTGTGATTAGTAGATGTTAGAAGAAATTAAGAAACATACAGAATATGATGTTACGATTACGAAGCAAGATCACTTTGGTGATGGAATTACCAAAGTAGGAGACAAGCTTGTTTTTGTTAAACACGGTTTAACAGGAGATCGTTGTCGTATCGTGATTACTGATATAAAGAAGACTTTTGCGGTAGCAAAAATAAAAAAGATATTTCAAGCTTCTTTAGATAGGGTAGAATCTATTTGCCCGTATTATGAAGAATGTGGTGGTTGTAGTTTAATGCATCAGCTTGAAAAAAAACAACTTGCTTTTAAAGAAAATAAGGTTCGTGAACTTTTTTCTAGGTTTGCGGGTATTTCTGATTTTGAAATAGAAAGTATCTCTCATGGTAGGTCTACAGATTATCGTAATAAAGTAGTCTTTCACGGAATGAATAATCAACTTGGTTTTTATCGAGGTAAGAGTCATGATTTAGTTCCCATTAGGAAGTGTTTATTAGTCGATGATGAAATTAACCAAGTTTATCAACAATTACAAAATTATTTAGCTACTTACCCTAATGAAAAAATGGAAAAGTTGATGATTCGAAGAACAAGCTTAAATGAAACGATGTTGGTTGTAAAGGGAAGAATAAACCAAGAACTATTTTGTTCTTTTCTTTCAACACTATCTTTAACTTCTATATTTTTAAACGGTAAACTTGTATCAGGAAAACCTTATATTACCGAAAAGATATTTGATTTACAGTTTCGAATTTTACCAGATGCGTTTTTTCAGGTAAACTATGAAATGATGCTTAAATTGTATCAAAAAGTAATCGATTATTACCGAGATAAACATTACCATAAAGTTTTAGATTTATATTCAGGAACAGGAACGATTGGGTTATTACTTACGCCGTATGTCGAAGAAGTAATCGGGATTGAAGTGGTCGAAGATGCCGTTCAAGCTGCTAAAATGAATCAAGAGATTAACCAGGTTGAGAATATATCTTTTATTCAGGGAAAAGTAGAAGATTATATTGAAGAGTTTAAACAGATTGATTCTTTGGTTGTCGATCCACCACGGAGCGGATTGGACAGTAAGACGATTACGACAATTCTTCGTATTTTGCCGGATAGTATCGTATATGTTTCTTGTGATCCTGTTACTTTAGCCCGTGATTTAAAGAGACTACTTTCTACTTATCAACTTTCTCATGTTCATTTAGTTGATATGTTTCCTAATACTTATCACGTTGAATGTGTGTGCTTACTAAACTTGCGTTAAACCTTTATAAAATAAGGAAAAATCAACTATACATAGGGTGTTAAAAAAAGTCAAAAAAATAGTCAAAAACAGCAGATTTTTAAGAAAAAACACGAAAAAATATGCTAGGTTGTTTTAGTAGTATATGTTTCCACATACAAGGTCTAGTGGTATTGGTTGAATAATCTATATAGTAATTTATAAACAAGATATGAAAGTGGTGTTTTATGAGAAAAAATATGTTAGATATGTTTATGGAGAATACAAAAAATTATTTACATTTAAATAATAATCAATTGTTGAAAATAAAAGATATATTAATGCGAGGCGAGGCAATATATATTTTAGACGAACAGCCACCAATTGATATAATGAAAAAATTTCCTGAATTTATGGGAGAATTTGGGTTATTATTAATCAATAATATATGGTTTCTTACTGTTTCGAATAAAAAGACATGTTATATTCCAATTGAATTAGATAATTTTATATCAACTGGAGTTATTCAATTTTTTGCACATTCTCATCCAGATGATGGTACTACGGCAAATCTTTTTCCATCGTTTTCAGATTTATTATCAATTGATGCAATAGATCATAAATTTTATATTATAAGTGCTTATGGAATAACAGAAGTGGATATTACAAAGGCTAAAGACTTGAATTTTTTAGATGAAAGATTTGAAAATTATATTTTGGATAATCATATTTCTTATGAAGAATATATGAAAAACCAATTTAAAATTTATATGAATTTTATGGAATTTATTGGATGTAAATTAAATATTATACCTTATGAAAATACAAAACAAATAAGTGAGATTTTAAGCAGTAAACAATTATTACAACATGAATTTTGGAATAAAACTATTGGGACTACATCCTATCCAGGTAAAAAATTATAATTTTTAAACTAAAAAAATATACATAATTAATAGTAATATGTTGATATTGTTTTTATAAAAAATATTGTTATGGTTTGATGAAATGATTAAAATGATATTTGGAGTAAATAGTTTATTATATTATGAAGTAGTCAGTTATACCAATACATATCAAAATCAACTAGTCATAATATAAAAACAATGCATATTGAATGCGTGTGCGTTCTAAAACTTAAATAAAACCTTATATTTCAACTTTAGTACTTATAAAAAACATTAATTTTCATCAAAAA
>CALVRU010000059.1 GCA_944358775.1 uncultured Bacilli bacterium
TCCTTTTCTTCAAAACTAGCTTGTTGTTCTTGCTTAACAAGACTACGTAATCTTAAATCAACATACTGTCGATAACCTATCCGCAAAAAAGTATGACGACTACAAGACTTCTTACGTACCTGTTCTAAATGAAAAATTCCTGTTGCGGTATTTTCTAACAACACCTCATCATGGGAAATATAAAGAATTGGTAAATCTATTTGTTGAATAAATTTTTCTAACCAAAGAATCGTCATAAGATCTAAATTATTACTAGGCTCATCTAAAAATAAAATATCATATCCATCAAGCACTAACTTTAATAATTGAATTTTTATCTGTTCTCCACCAGATAAAACAACCATAGGCTTGTCTAAAATCTCATCTTTTAGGTTTAATTCTCGCAAATATCGGTAAAAGTCATTGACCTTTTCATAATAAGCTTCTTGGTTTTCAAACAAAAATGTAAAAACCGTCTTCTCTTTTTCCTTATCCTCTAAAAATTGGGGCAAATAACCGATCCGTTTTCCTTTTGTTTCTACTGTTCCCGTCATCGTAGCATAGTCACAGATTCCTAACAAACACTTTAATAAAGTAGATTTTCCATCTCCTTCTTCTCCAATAATTGCGATTTTTTCCTTTTTATTTAATACAAAGCTCAAGTCATCAATCAATATTTTTGTACCTACCATAATCGTAATATGACTTGCTTCTAACATCTATTTCTCTCCTTTCTTTCTTATTTCTTAATGAATAATCTTCTCATGTTCCCACCTCCAAAGTTTAAGCCTACATATTTTTATTATATAACAAGTTCAAATAATTTGAGTAAAAAAGTTTAAAAGCTAATGAACAAAATAAAAAGATGCCTAAGTTTTATCTAGCACCTCTTGTATTAACATGATTCTTTCTTGCTTTCACTTAACAAATCAATTATATAAGCTATATTGTTTTCATTAAACTTACATAATTAGAATGATTAACTACAATTTTATAGAATCTAATATTCCGTGATAATCTTACTACATCCTATTTTAACTTATTATCTCTAACAAATTGTAAAGTTTTAGTAAGTACAGGTTCGTCAATATATATTCCTTTATCCCATTCATACCATATATCAAATGCCGTCTTAGCTCCATCTCTTATCATTTGTTGAACTCTACTACTGTTAAATACAATATTTCCTTCTTGTTCAGCTAACGAATGTTGATATCCCATATCTTGATATACTTTAGCTTGAATATCTGCTTCTAACTTATCACAATAATGCGCAAATTTGGAATCAAATGTATCTTGTTCATCAAAACTAAAAAGCATATTTAAGAATAAATCTCTATCTTTTAAATTACCTAGCACTTCTACCATAGCTTTATGTTCTATCTTCTTTTTTTCATCAGGAGTAATACCATCAAAAGGAGTTATATCACCAATTCTAATTTCCCCTATTTCATGAATACATAAAGCTGTAATTACTTTATCGATATCCACTTTAAAATCAAATTCCGAATCAAGGGCAATTGCTAAAGCTATAGTTCCTACAATATGCTCTGAAATTCTTTCAATTCTATTTATCGACACATTCCAATGCTTTGAATCCCAACCACTACGTTCTTTCTTTTTTAAAACTCGATTTTGATAATAAAACTTAAAAATTTCATAATTTTTTACATCATCAGTTCCTAATCGATCTACTATTCCATAATTTTTAGCCACCATATATAATTCATCACAATTTTTAGTATCCAGTTCTTCTTCTAGCAAAAAATTTTCAAAAAAGTATTCTAGCGCCAATTCTGACATTGTGCATTCAAAAGCAAAGTCAGATAATTCTATAGAACATTTATTTATATCAGTAATCAATGTTGTAGCCTTAGACAATTTATCCATACATTCCTTTGTTTCATTTGGATAGTAAAAATTCAATGTCTCAAATAAAATTGTTTTTAATGCTTCTCCAATATTTTCTGTTTTATGATATTCAGAATTCATAGCTACTGCTAAAATCATAGCACCGTATATTTGATCGGCCAAACTTTGTTTATTATCCTTAGTTACATATTTTAAATTATTTGCTAACAGATAAAATTCAATAACATTTTTAAGTTTGTTTTTTTCATTATCAGCCATACTTCCACCTCACTGTATTGACTATTATACGCTAAAAATTTTAAAAATCATATAACTTAATTAAATATTTATTGAACAAAATGAAAAATAAATTTTTCATGTCCCAGTCGTTACCTCCTGGGTTTTCTGCTTCATCGATAAAGTAACCTTTATTCTCCACAGACTTAACACGTGATAAGTCGCTACCGTAGTTTTTTGTTCTTTCATTTTGTATCTATTTTTTTATACCAATTCTTTTACATATTTTTTTACTCCTTCAAATAATATATTGATACTAGCATTAATATCTCTATCATGATAACTTCCACATTCTGGACATACCCATTTTCTAACAGATAAATCCTTTACTTTCTCATTTTTATACCCGCATCTACTACATTCCTGACTACTCGAGTAATAACTATCTATCTGAATGTATCGTTTTCCATAATACTTAGCTTTATATTCTAATATACGACATATCTCAGATAAACGAACATCAGTTAGATATTTAGAGAACTTCTTTTCTTCGATCATCTCTTTTACCTTTAATGTTTCACTTATCACAATATCATTTTCTAATACTAGTTTTTTCGTTATTTGATGAATAAAATATTTTCTCGCGTTCTTTAGTTTCTGGAATAGAATGGCTATTTTTTTCTTCGTCTTATAATAATTACTACTTCCTTTTTCTCTCCTAGCTAATTCTCTTTGTTTCTTTTTTTAAGATAGTAATTATAAACAAGTCTTGTACAGCCAAATGTTCTTTTGAATCATAATGATTTGCTTATCATTTGGATAAAGACGAAATTGGTAACTTTTATACATCATACTCATGTCAATTCCTCCCTGTTGTGAATGGTTAACAGGAGTTTATCAAACGAATGTACGTAAGTCAAGTAGGTTATAAAATTTTCTATTTTTTCTATGATTAATTTGTGATAATGTCTTAAGTGTTAACTTGCGAAAATGTCTCACTGTTATATAATACGTCACCGAGGTG
>CALVRU010000060.1 GCA_944358775.1 uncultured Bacilli bacterium
ACAATTGCATTTAAAGGTGTTCTAATCTCATGTGACATATTCGATAAGAAATCACTCTTCGCTTGATTGGCTTTATCTGCTTGTTCTTTGGCAAGATTTAGTTGCGCAATCATACGCATATCTGGATTTTCAATTGTATGATACATAATAAATAGAACGAAAGACTCAATAACCGTAATTAACGTATAATTAGGATTAATCTGCTGCACAATAGACGCAAGAGTTAACCCAATCAATAAAAGAAATAATGGTAAATAATTTTTCATTTTGACTGATTTGAAGTTTTTAAACATATAAACCAAAGAAACTGCCAGTGCAATAGCAGAAAATACTACAATAGATGTAATAGCCGGTCCAGATGAATAAAAATATTCATCAGCATGAATAGATAAAGGCAATAACGTTGTAACAACACCCGCTGCAAGCCCCAAAATAACCGCATTACGAATAATTTTTTTCTCTTCTTTCCGAAATCGATCCATCCCTAAAGAAACTGCAATGACATAAACCATAAATAACACACAAAATAAAATCAAATATAGTAAATATAATCGATTGAATAAAATATTAAGAATTCCATCCAAATCAAAATACAAGCCACCATATATGCACAATAATTCCAAAACCAATCCAACCAAATTAACTTTTAATAAATATCCAAAAATATTTAATTCTGGAGTATTAATATGTTGTTTATGCCAAAAAAGAAAATTTAAGAAAGCAATATAACAAATACTTAAAATTAAAAAATGCATGCTATTTGTCATATGAAACACCTCTATTATTCATTATAACATGAAAGAAAAAAATAGCAAATTTTTCTTTTATAAGCAGACACAGCAATTAATTTTCTACATAAAAAAAGCCATTGATTATGGCTTCAAAATAAGAGTTTTTCCACGTGTCGATTGACTCGTTTTTTCTTTTGGAAGATAGTCAGAGGCTAACTTACATTTTTCGGATACCCCTTCATCTGTCAATGCTTTGAAACTTCTCTTTAAAGTTGGTGTCAGTTCGAATGATTCTTCATTAGAATGTATTCTAAAATATAACCGATCCAAAAGATCTTCATTAAAGTTTGAACGACAACGAAGAGCAGCACCAGTTAAAACTTTGTCTTCATCAAAAGAAGTATCAATCTGAGGTTCGATATGAGCAACATATACAGGTTCCCCATCTACTTCACTATTTACAACTTCACAAGACATTATCTTTTTTGTATCTTTTAAAATCGATTCTGCAATTTGATAATTTGGAATGTCTCCTTTTGATAGATTCATTCTACCCTTTACATAAATATTATTAAACCGATCAATATAACCAAAAGTATTTAAGTTTGCCCATTTTTTACCGTTAGCATCCGTAATCCAAAATTCTTTTTCTGCTTTTGGATTGTTTCGATACCCTTCCATGGTACAAGGAGAATTAGCAACTAATTGACCCGGTTCCATCAAATCGCAATGAGTTCCATCCGGGCGTAATGCCTTCACTTGAACCATACCATAAGTTCCCATTCCTGCCGGTTCATGAATTCCAAACAATTTCATTTTAGGTGCTTGATATGCTCGGTACATAACAAGGAAAATTCCACCATGTTCAGAATCTCCACCTGCCAAACTCATACAAGCAATTGGAACTTTTGTCAAGGCAACACCAGATTTCATACTTCTAAGCCAACGATTCAATTGCTTTTCTTCACCAGCATCTAAAGGTTCCCCAATACACATCGGTGCAATCAAATCATCAAACGTTAGATTCTTATATCTCGGTTCAGAACGCTGTCTTTTCATAACATCCAACCAGACAGAACGAGAAGTAATTGCAACAGAAGGTTTATTCATAGCAATACTATCTAAAACAAATTTAGAATCATTAATTGGTTCCATTGCAGTAGTTCCACTTTGTAAAAATAAATCAGAAACAGCAGACATAAAATCCGTATCAGACATCGTTCTTACAAAAGCAAGCATCGTTCTATCTTTCATAGAAGGAATACCAGATAATTTAGGATCATGATAACGTCCCATCGTAATGTAACTACGATTGCAATGGACTAATCCTTTCGGACGATTCGAACTAGTAGAACCAGATGTGTATGTGATAGTAAATTCATCGTTCAATCCAGTACTTTCAAAAACTTTAGCGTCATCAAAAGATTTGCCAGAATTTAAAAATTCATCGATATCTACTAAATTAGAAATTTCTTGTTTCGCTTGTTCAAATGCAACCTGATCCAATTTATAATATTTTTCTGTCAATTCACGATACAAATTATCGCCATGAAGAGAATATTCTAAAGGTAATATAATAACCTTTTTGTTAGAATCGACTTCTTTTAAAGTCGGTGCAAATTCGACAAAATTCTTATCACTCACAAAAATATAAGGAGCATCTGCATTTGCGATAATTTCTTTTAAATATTCTTTATCCATATCTGCTGAAACTAAATTAACTTTAGCCCCAATGATACTAGCTGCACCCATTAAAAACGGAAATTCCGGAACGTTTTCAATACAACATACAAATTCCTGACCTTTTTTTACTCCATTTGCTTTTAAGGCCTTCGCATATCGATAAGATTGAATAAAAAAATCTCGATATGTAAATATATGTCCACGATATTTAATTGCCGGTTTATCTAAATGGGTGTTGCGATTGACATTCCACACTTCTTTAATCCAAGGATGATTGCGATTTTGATCAATTTCTTGTAATACCTTCTGATTCTTTTTATCATAATCACTTACATCATAAGGCTCACCACACGGTACTTTCGGCAAACTTTCAATCCCTTTTACAAATTGCTCAAATAGTTTTTTTTCTTCACTCGTATACTTCTTAATTTGTTTTTGTTTCATAAAACATACCCTTTCCTATAATTTCCTAGATTATATCACGTTATCGATATTTTGTCAAATTTTAACGATATTAGCACTACTTCCATAAATATTTCAAACTCTTTATTTTAGGTAACGATTCCGGAAACTGATCGTTAGGATCAAACAAATAGCCTTTGCCACCACATTGATTCCAAAACATGACGTTATCTGGTCT
>CALVRU010000061.1 GCA_944358775.1 uncultured Bacilli bacterium
CATTTAATGGTGTCCTTATTTCATGAGACATACTAGACAAAAACTCTGATTTAGCAAGATTCGCTCTTTCTGCATGCATTCTCGCCACATTTAATTCTTCAATCATCTTAAGATCCGGATTCTCAATCGTAAAATACATAATCAAATTAATATAAACCATTACAAAAGAAATCACAATAAGTCCTGGCTCTACCGCACGAATACCAAGTGTTAAAATACCTAAAAATAATAAAACTAAGATAGGAAAATATTTTTTACTTTTAATATGTTTTATATTACATAAAGTACTGATAAAAGAAGCAAAAATATAAATCCCACAGCAAACATACAAAACAGTAACGGCTGGACCATAACTATACATCACATTATCTTTACTATAAAGGTATAATGGCAAAATCATAATAAATAGCAATAGGACAAAATTAACTATTTTCGTTCTTTTGAACATCTTATTATATTTTTCTAACCCATCCTTCTTATGAGAAACAGAAACATAGTAAATATATAAAAAGAACAAGCAAGACCACCCAAAATACTGAATAAAATCGATTCGATTTAATATGTATAAAATAAAATTCGTATCATCAATATAACCAATTGTAATGATAATAAGTACCATAACACAATCAATCAAACTAGTAATCACTAGGCCAGAAAAAATTTTAGTTTCCGTATTTTCTACCCGTCTTCTTCCAAAAAAAAGTACTAATAAAAGCAAAGCTATAAAAAAAGCACATGCAGGAATATACAAATTAGTCATACAACTCACCCTATTCTACCAATAGTATATCACATGTACTTTTCAGAAAAAATATTTATTTAACCAATTGTTTATTTTTTTGTTCTAAAGCTCCATCAACTTTTTTTAAGCCGATTAAGAATGGTTCAGAATTAAGTACTACTTCTGGATCATCATTTCTCCCAATGACAAATCGACTTTCTTCATCTGAAGTCACATCTAATCCTGGATAACCGCTTTGTCTCATTTTTACCATTTCTTGCCAAAAAGTTGGATCGATTGTTTTTTTTTGCTGAATAGGAAATTGATTCCAAATATCAAATTTTAATGTTGCCAAAGTATCTTCTAATCGATTATTAACGGCAATCTTATCTTCACCCGCTTCAACAATAAATGGTTCTCCAAACTTGGCATAACAAACGTTATCCGTTAATTCGTAAAATTCCAAAGCTAGAGGAATAACAGGGCAATGAGCTCTCTTCGCAATATCAACCCATCCCCTACGCAAATGATTAATAGGAGTACTAGGCTTAATACACCATGTCTGCTCGGAATAAATAACATAATTCATTCCATTATTTATGGTACGCACAATATTGTCTGCCACTTTTTGCTGCTTTGTTGAATCACTACGATCAACATAATGCCTACCATTTAACTGAAAAAAAGCACGATCAAGAAGTTGTAGTTTTTGCTTCCCAACAAGTATATAAAAATGTTCTTGAAGTACTTCACATGTAACCGGTGCATCATATGGTGTAGAATGACTAACAATATATAAAGCTGGGCCATCAACTTTAGGTTTATCATTTAATACTACAAGATCAAAATTTCTTCTTCCAGGCATTTGTTTAAGAATAATTGGATGTAATGGACGTCTTACTAAAATTCCAACTTTATTAATTAAATTTTTACTGTGAATAATTAAGTTATTTACTATTTGATTTTCCATTATTTCACTCCTCACTTAATACACACATTTTAACATTTCCTTACCTTAGTGTCAAAAATAAAAGCTTATTATTGTACTAGCTTAGTGGTACATCAACATTAAAGATTTTTCAATTATAATTACAAAAACAAATTAGCTTATTTATTCCAATTTTTCTTCATATACACTTTAAAATCGTATTTTTTTTCTTCAGGATCAGTTAATATTAACGGTTTCCTTTTTTCTTCAGGTATATATTGTGTTAATTCTTCATCCCAAATATCACGAGTCCACCGAAGTTTTTTATAAACCTGTCTACGTTCTTCCATATAATCTAATCGTGGATCAGAACCTAATTCAGAACGTTTTACTCTTGGTGCGTGTTCTTCCATAATAGGATAAACTAACGAAGCTAATTGATCACGTAACATTATTTTTGCTTCTTTTTTATCGTAAGTTGATAAATCTATTGGCTTTCCAAAACGAATATAAATATCATTAGAGTTTAAACTATTAAAGGAAGCAAGTGGTACAACTTGAGCACCTGTCTTTTGAGATAATATCCATGGGCTAGAAAAAGGTT
This sequence comes from uncultured Bacilli bacterium, assembly GCA_944358775.1. GTDB lineage: Bacteria > Bacillota_I > Bacilli_A > RF39 > UBA660 > Faecenecus. Next base: position 2,254 of record CALVRU010000061.1, read on the forward strand.
CTAAACAAAGTAAGTTTTCACTGTTGTTATAACCACCCTCAACAAAAATAAGTACGCTACTCCCCTGATTAATTACCTTTTCCATTTTGGAAACAGCATCATGTCTATTTTGCTTATCAGTACGATCTACATAGATCATACCATTTAACCAAGCAGCATACATTTGTGGATTATGTTCTATTTGATCCGTAGTTCCCATCAATATATAAGCATTTCTATCAAGCGAAGCAATCGCAGCAATAATGTCCTCATCAAAAGAATGAGTGCTTACAAAAATATAAGGCTTGTTCTTTTCTAAAACAGGATACTCCCCTTCAAAATGAATATCGCGTTTTACTGCCAAACGCAAAACCTGTTTAAAAGCCGGAAAAATTCTCCTTCTAAGTTTAATACCTACATTACTAGTAAAATTATCAATATTTGCAATTTCTAATCTTTTTAAACCAACATTACGATACATAAAATTCCCTTCTATTTCATTATAATATTTCTAAATTTGCATTACTCGCTAATTATACTACAAATTAGCAAAAAAAAAGAAAATTTTTATTCTCTATACTGTACAAAATGCCATTTATGAATAATAAAATTTTATTAACAGTTTTCTATCAACTAATTATATTTTTTTACTATCTGTTTTACTCCAGACATCACATAAGCGTTATCTTTTGTCAATTTTACACTTTCAGCAACAGGTAAGAATACATCTAATTCATTTGGCTCGTTAGGATCTTTATACATTGCTTTATTCTCGACTTCA
>CALVRU010000062.1 GCA_944358775.1 uncultured Bacilli bacterium
AAACAGGAGAAAGTGTTAATACATTCTCTGATAATTTAGGTAGAAAGTTTCATTTAATAGACAACGTTACAACAAGTTGCAGCCGTCTCTTCCGTCGTAAATGGTGGTAATCTTTATGTTCCTTACGTTGTGAAAAATATTTTAGAACCACAGACGAATACGATCATACAACATTTTGACAAACAATTTGTCCGAAATACGATTAGTGAAGAAACTTCAAATAAAATGCGTTATGCCTTAGAAAGTGTCGTTGCTCGAGGTGGCGGTCGTTACGCTTATATTGATGGATATCGCATCGGCGGGAAAACCGGAACTGCCCAGAAAGTAGAAAACGGTCGCTATTTAGTAAACAATTATATTATGTCATTTATGGCAGTAGTACCAAGTAATGACCCACAGGCGATTTTATATGTAGCGATTGATAACCCGAAAAATACAGCGATGTTATCGAGTTATACGACGGCTCCTGTCGCAAGACGAATTCTTTTGGATATTATCGATGCCTTAGATATTCCAAAACAAGAAGGTCAAATCGAAAAAGTTTATCAATGGGATGATGCAGTATATTATGAAGTTCCGAATGTCATCGGCAAAACAGCCAAAGAAGCAGCCAAAGAATTGACCAATTTTAAAGTAGAATATTCTGGCGATGGGAAGACTGTCGTTGAACAAACGCCATCGGCCGGCGAACGAATTGCAGCTGGTAGCACGGTACGACTGCTATTAGAATAAGAAGATCTTCTTCTTTTTCTTTTTTAAGTTTTAGCACTCGGTATTGACAATTGCTAAATGTCGTACTATGATTACAGTTGTGAGTGTAATACTCATAATGAGGAGATGAGATGATGGCCAAAAAACAATTTAAAGCCGAATCAAAAAAATTGATGAATTTGATGATTAATTCGATTTATACGAATAAAGAGATTTTCTTACGAGAGATTATTTCGAATGCAAGCGATGCGATGGATAAATTGTATTATCGCTCACTTACTGATACGAACATGAAAATCGATCATGACGATTTTAAAATTGAAATCGTCATCGATAAAGAAAAAAGAACTCTTACAATTCGCGATAATGGTTGCGGAATGACCGAAGAGGAACTAGAAAATAATTTAGGAACGATTGCTCGGAGTGGTTCTTCTCTTTTTAAAGAAGGAATGGAGAAAAAAGAGGACATCGATATTATTGGACAATTCGGCGTCGGATTTTATTCTGCTTTCATGGTAAGTAGTAAAGTGGAAGTGATCAGCCGGTCTTATGACAGTGATAAAGCATACAGTTGGGTGTCAACTGGTACCGATGGCTATTCGATCAAAGAAACAACGAAAGAAAATTATGGTACCGATATTATTTTGACGATCAAAGAAGATAGTGAAGAAGAAAATTATAGTGAATATTTAGATCCTTATCGAATTCGCAATCTAGTAAAAAAATATTCGGACTATATTACTTATCCAATCTGTATGGAAATGGAACATAGTAAGAAAAAAGAAGGTACGAAAGATGAGTATGAAACGGTCAAAGAAGTCGAAACCTTGAATAGTTTGGTACCACTTTGGAAGAAAAATAAGAGTGATGTACAGCAAGAAGATTACGATACATTTTATAGCGATAAATTCTTTGATTATGAAAAACCGTTGATGCACATTCATACCAGTGCGGAAGGTACTGTTTCTTATCAATCACTTTTGTATATCCCGTCTCACGCACCGTACGATTACTATACGAAAGAATACGAAAAAGGATTGCAATTGTATTCCAATGGTGTTTTGATTATGGAAAAGTGTAAAGAGCTTTTACCAGACTATTATAGTTTTGTAAAAGGAGTCGTTGACAGTCCTGATTTATCGTTGAATATCTCGCGTGAAACCCTTCAACAAGATCGTGTTTTGAAAGTGATTGCCAAAAATATCGAGAAGAAAATTCATGATGAATTAAAGAAATTAATGGATCAAAATCGAACCGATTACGAAAAATTCTTCCAAGCCTTCGGTATGCAACTAAAGTTTGGCGTATACAATAACTACGGTATGGATAAAGATAAATTACAAGATCTTTTGATGTTCTATTCTTCGAAAGAGAAGAAAATGATCTCGTTAAAAGAATACGTTGAAAAGATGCCGAAAGAACAAGAGTATATTTACTATGCCTGTGGTGAGACAGTCGATAAAATTGATTTACTTCCACAAGTCGATCAGTTGAAAGAAAAAGATTATGACATTTTGTATTTGACTGAATATGTCGATGAATTTGCTCTTCAAACTTTAATGGAATTTGAAGGTAAAAAGTTTATGAACGCCAGTACGACGAATCTCGATTTGGCGACAGCCGAAGAAAAAGAAAAACTCAAGAAGCTAAATGAAGAAAATAAAGATATGTTTGCAACCATGAAAGAAGCGATTCCTGAAATGAAAGAAATTCGTTTTACCAGCCGTTTAAAAAACCATCCAGTTTGTTTAGTAAGCGATGGCGCCATCAGTGTCGAAATGGAAAAAGTGATCAATGCTATGCCGACGGACGAAAAGATTAAAGCATCGACAATTTTGGAAATCAATGAAAGCCATCCGATTGCCCAAAAATTAAAAGATCTTTATAAAAAAGATAAAGACGAGTTGAAGGAGTATACGAAAATCTTGTATGCCCAAGCACGTTTGATCGAAGGACTTCCAATCGATAATCCAACAGAAATTAGTAATTTGATCTGTACTGAGCTTTCAAAATAGAATGTCGAGAAATGGAAATAACTTCCAGTGAAGGGAGTAATTTATCTATGATAAATGGAAAGAGAATAGGACCTCTTTCCATTTTTTTGTTGGGACTTTGTCAATAATTTAGACAGTTTTTATAGAGGGTATTATAGATTTTTAATGTTTTTTTCAAATTCATCCGGAGATAAATACCCGATAGAAGAATGAATTCGAATCGGATTATAAAACCCCTCTATATAATCGAAAATAGC
>CALVRU010000063.1 GCA_944358775.1 uncultured Bacilli bacterium
GAAGATATAATCCTCCGCGGCTCAATTGTGTTGCCTCGCATATATCCTTCATCGTAACGTCTTTGAACCCTCTTTTCGCAAAGAGTTTCATCGCTTGCGCTTTTATGTTTCGTCTTGTCAGCTCCCCTTTTTGGCTCATATCTCTTAGCTCTCCGATTATTTTGCGACACTTGTGTCGTTTTTATTATACGACACAAGTGTCGCATTGTCAATATATTTTATAACTATTTTACGATTGATGCTCTTTATTGTATAGTTTACGAAATGTACGAATAGATAGCAACCCTATTATGCAAATACAAATACCAGACGGAATAAACACATAATACACCTCATTGCTAAACGCATCAAATAAAGCACCATAAACTACCTGCCCGAGCGGTTGAGCGAAGGTAGAAAGTGAAATACAATAAGCCATAATTTTACCAATTAAATCGTCAGGAGTTTGTCTTTGAATGGCAGATAGAACATGAATAGAAAAGATACACGCCACCATCTGCGCAATGCAAAGACTGACAGTTAAAATTATGTAGAGAGTCAAAGTATTTTCTAAAAATACAAAAGCAATTCCTACAGGGAAAAGGCTAAGTCCAACAAGAAAAATGAAAAGATATAAGTGCTTGCTTTGCAGCTTTGTTGCTATAACTCCACCTATAATACTGCCTAAAATTGCCGAAAACCCTATAACACTTTCACTAATTGCATAATGAGTGGAACTCATGCTTAGAACAGTACGGACAAGATACGGCAAGCCAACCGTCGCTATTCCTATAAGAAAAAATGCAGAAACAGCAGAAAGGATCAATAATTTTGCAATAGGTTTATTTTCTCTAAAAATAAAGCGAACACTATCCTTAAAATCATTTTTCAATACAAAAAAGAATTTATCTGTAAACTTACGCGGATAATAATCTAAGCGAATAAAACACTCAATTATTGCAGCTAAAAAGAATGTGCCCACAGAAATGAACAGTACAGGCACAAGCCCTAATGTCAAATATAACGCATTGCCTAAAAAAGGAGCTGCCAAAGCCGCTATAGAATTGATTTGATTAACAACAGCATTTGCACGGGCAATATTTTCGTCTGTACTCTGCATTTGAGGAATGCAAGCCTGCACCGTAGGCGTTTCAAAAGCCCCCAAGATTGACATCAAAATAAGCAATATCCCTATTAAAAAAAGGTTGACATTCCACAAAAAAACAATAGAAACAACCATGACAAAACATCCTGAAAGCGCATCCAAACTAACCATCATCTTTTTTCTATGCAGACGATCAGCAAAAACTCCGCCGACAGGCGACAAAAGAACAGTCGGAATCATAGCTACGGCGAGTAATACAGAGAATATCGTCGCCGAGCCTGTCACTTCCAATACGTACATAGACAGCGAAAATTTCAGTATTGTGTTTCCGAGTAATGAAAATAATTGGCCAAATATCAGCAATACAAAGTTATAGTGAAAGAGCCTTATTCTTTTAATCTTTTTTTGATTTTCCATTATTACCTTTCTCCCTGAAAATAATTGCCTCTACAATCCGCCATGTTATATCTAAAGCCGCGATAATAAAGCAGATATTTGCCCAAACCATATGTTCATAGTGCAAAAGTACAAATCCCCCTACTATCAGTCCGATGGCGATTGAGATGTTAAGAAAGTAAATGAATATCTTGACCATTTTCTTTTCAGCGACGCAGTCTACCGATTTATTAAAGTTTTCCGCCGCAGCTTCAATCCTTTTTTCCGCTTTGTCCACAGCACTTTCAATACGCTCTTCAAAGTGTGTCGCCGCATTTTCAATGGTCTGCTCAATCCTATCCTCAAATTCCTTTTTGTTCATACATTATCTCCTTAATATTAAAACCGACCGTCGGTTTGTATATTGACTAAAAAGAGCTGCCCTCAATCGGGCAGTTTACTTTTACTTCTTTAACATTTTATTATATGCAATAAAATGTTTTGTCAGTTCTTCAAGTTCTATATCCGCTCCAATTTGATTGAGTACACTGACCACAACTTCACAGCGCGCTCGTACCTCCTCGTCTGTCGAAGGCAAAAGTAATGGATTGATCCAAAGGCTTGTGAGTATTGATATAAGTTCAGCCATCTGCTTGGGATATTTAATATTATACAATGTTCCGTCAGCTATCCCCTCTTCAAGAATGGGTTGTACATAGATTGGAGCAACCTCTTTCAAAAGACTTTCCGTTTGGGCAGCCAAAAATTTTGGATTTGCAATCATGTACGGCTGCATAGGTACAATTTCATAATTGACAGTATTTCCGAGAGCCTCAGCAAAAAGTGCTTTAAGTTTTTCCTTTCCTGTCTTATTCTTAACATCCCGAACTTTTGCAAGCAATAGCTCCGTCCGTTTACTCGTGTTCTCGCAAATCTTTATAAAAATATCTTCTTTGGAAGTAAAATGATGATAAATTGCTCCTTTCGATAGTTTAGTTTGATTCATAATATCCTGCAAAGATGTCTTTTCAAACCCTTTTTCAGTAAACAGCCTCGTAGCCGCATCTAATATCAATTTTATCGTTTCTTCAGGATATTTGTTTCTCGACATGTCAATCACCTCAAATATACAGACCAACGGTCTGTATATATAATACCACAAGTCATTTTTTATGTCAATATTATAACGCCCGAAAAGATAATCTTTCCGAGCGTCGTTTGTTATGTAAAGTTTTAAGTTGCCTTCTTATCGCATATTTTTTAAGGCAATAAGATTGCCAGACTGTATGTATTTAATACGTTCCAAGATCTGAGCGGGCGGAAGATCCCACCACTTTAATGCCATAAGAGTTGCAAT
>CALVRU010000064.1 GCA_944358775.1 uncultured Bacilli bacterium
GCACCATGATAGCACGCGCGGGGCGTTCGGTCAAGCCCGCTGCGCTACCACGAGAAAAAATTTTGCATTTGCGGCGATTTGCGCTTGACAGCGCCGCCGCATTCGGCTATAATAAACACGCTGTTCGTTTGCAATAGCTGTAAATTTAAAAAATTCGTGAACAAATTATGCAGGAATCGCCTAGCGGTATGGCGTCAGCTTCCCAAGCTGATTCTGGCGGGTTCGACTCCCGTTTCCTGCTCCAAACCGAAATAATACGAACCCCAACATGGAGTTCGTATTATTTTTTGCCCGTGATTTCTTTGGCATGACCGTCCGGCTAAAATAGCCCTCTGGATTTGCTTTTTTGATCGGCTATGGGAGCGTTATAAACTCAATAATCTTATAATGAGCGAGCTGAAATCAAATGTTTGATTTCAGCTCGCTCATTTTTGAATACAATTGAACACAATATTAATACTCACAAATAAAGCCTCTAATTTTTCTCAATAGCTTTCTTTTTCTGAATAACTCTATTTATCAATCTAACAGCATGCCGCCTTCGATTGAGATAGTGCGATTTTAGTAGCGGTTCCCCTTTGAAAATTTTCAGACTTCGCTTCAAGTATGCATTAAATGTAGACTTTCTTCTCTCGCGACCATTCTTGTCAGTATCGGATATATAGTTTTTACTGGAATATCTTAATAATGGTTTAAAACTTACACGTACAACCGTTCCATCTCGACGAACGAAGCCTCTCATTTTCTTTATGCGACGAGCTTTGTGCATTATTTTATTAATATTTCTATCCGCCGTTTTCTTCCTTATATCAATATTCTTTCCATCGAAACTAAACCCTAAAAAATCGATATGCTGGTTTTGACAAAGCACAGAAGACCCATCCAGTGGAATTTCGTTAAGACTATCTTCCCCATAATAATAGCACTTTGTTTTCTCTGGCTGTAATTCTAATCTTCCGCTCGTAGAGACAAAATCCTTGATGTCAAAAATACTTTTTACTTGGCTCCCGACATCCTGTTGCAATGTATTTGGAAATATTACAATAAAATCATCTGAATATCTTCGATAAAATCCTCCTACTTTCTGACACAACTCATAAATCTTTTCATCAAATTCTATCATATACACATTGGCAAAGACACCACTAATTGGAGAACCTTGCGGAATACCATAGTTTTTTCTATCCTCTTTTAATGGTAAAATCCAGTCAAAATGTCTTTCTCGAAGATCTTTGATTGAAAAAGCCAAAGCGCAATGATTTAATTGTCTTAGAGTTCTCGGCAAAGCCAAATCTTTTGTGCATTTATTAAAATCTAATATTTTTTTTATATCTACATACGAATAATAGCAAATATTCTTATAAACTGCAAACCAATCATCACTAAGGCGCTCCGTTCCCAATACTGCCTGTAAACACCGTTTTAAGTAAGCATGATCCAAATTATCGAAAAAGCTTTCAAAGTCACCTGTAATAACGATTGACCCCGGATGCTCCTTGAGAAATGAAAATGCCTCTTTGGCGAAGTCAATATTGCATTTACCCATCTTATTGGTGCGATAAGCAACAACTAGTTCATCTAACCCATGATTTAGACAATACAGATTATATTTTTCATTCAACATATGGGCATAATGCTGAAAGATGTATCTATCTATGTGTGCCGCATAAAAAATCTCCCGCGTCTTGGGAACTCGACGTTCCATGGGGGTTTTCTTTTTACGTTTATATCGATTAATTTTCAATGTAAAATGTAAAAATGGATAAAAACTATGCTTGGCAACATAGTCAGGATTTTCCGCTAATTTGCGACCGTGTTGAATGGAAATCTTCTTGTCAAAATGGGCATATCCTTTATATTTATAATATGTCTTCTTCATCCGATACCCCTTAAACATGCAGATATCCGCCGCAGCAACCAGCAGCCTTACGCGACGGATACATTTCACCCGTTTCAAAAACGGGAACTAACTTGCAACCATTTTCAGGATGCAATATTAAGCTGGTACCCTCATTGCAGATATGCTATAATAGCATGCGAGGCAGCGAGGACAGGAACTCAAGAATATTCTTGTGTTCATGGTCGAAGCGCGTACATCAGGCGAGGGAGTGTTTGAACGAAATGCTAAATTTATTAACAAGTGTCGTACACCCTGACGACTTATGCCTCTGGCACGAATTCATCATGATAATCTCATTGAAATTACTTGACAAATTCATGCAGATAACCTCATCGGCGTGTTTTGCACCCTTTGAGTATTTATATATACCACATTTTCGTTGCATCTAATCAGATTTGTATTCAAAAATTTGTAGTTTCTTAAAAACGCTAAAAACTCCAAAGAAAAAATATACAACGTCACGATCAATTGCATCGCCCCTCCGAATTTGCTTTTTCGGTCGGCTATGGTAGCATAGTTCCTCGCGGACGTCAACGGCCGCAAAATCGTTGCTAAAAACACCTATAAAAGACTTTTAGAGCCGAGTAAGGATTATTTCTATATTTCCTTGCTCGGCTCTTTTGCTGTTTATGAGGTATCTCCCGACTTATACGTAACGATTTTGGCTTTGTCCCGTTGACTTCCGCAGGCTTGCTATAAAGAATACCGATATTCACCGTCCTATGCACCTCCGCCTGTTGCCCGAAAAAGGCAAATACAAATTCAGAGGTGTTAAAATGGAAATGTT
>CALVRU010000065.1 GCA_944358775.1 uncultured Bacilli bacterium
ACAACACCGATTAATTATCGATGTTGTCATAGTTAAGAACTTTTTATTTCGTGTATAAATTTATCAAGTCAGTTCTGGAGCCTTCTTTTTTTAATAAGCAAGTGCCGAACCTAAGATGATTGCTAACAAAATATACAAAACAATGATAATAATATATCCAGTTCCACTTCTTACTGGTACGCTTTCTGTATTGTTGGTACAAGACATTGAAAACACCTCCTTTACTTAATTAAATCCAAGCCCCTAGTATGATGACTAGTAAAATAAATAATACTAAAACGATAGCTGATGATGATACACAGTTACTCATAATAAAATCCTCCTTTTTTCATGACTCACATTATTTTATGGCAAATTGAGATAAAAGGTTACATTCGGCCGGGAAAGTTGTTGAAATTATTGTTTTTTAAATTAATATTTGTTATGATATTAATGTATTTTATTAGAGGAGGAATTATATAAAATGAAAAAAGTACTACTAAGTATCTGCATCGTTGTAATGATATTTTCAGTAACTGGCTGTGGAAAAGTAGCCAAGCTTGAAAATGGTCAAGACGCTGTCGTGACATTAGAAGGTTATGATAGTATCTCTGCCAACAATTTATACGATGAAATAAAAGAAAAATACGCCATTTCCGTATTGATCGACATGATCGATGAAAAAATCTTAAATGAAAAATATCCACAAGATGAAGAAGAAAAAGATCAAATCGAAGCGCAAATCTCATCATGGTTAAAAACCTATGGTTCTGAAGCCGTCTTACTTCAACAAACCCAAAGTGCTTTTGGAGTATCGACGATGGAAGGCTTAAGAAGTTATTTATCATTACAATACAAAAGAAGTAAAGCCGTCGAAGACTACGCAAAATCATTGGTAAAAGAGGATGAAATTCAAAAATATTATGACGAAGAAATTTTTGGAGATATCAAAGCAAGTCATATTTTAATCAAACCGGTAACGAACAGTTCGATGACGGAAGAAGAAAAAAACAATGCCGAACAAGAAGCATTAGAAAAAGCCAAAAAATTAATCGAACAATTAAATAATGGTGCTGACTTCGCTACTTTGGCAAAAGAAAATTCCGATGATGGAAGTAAAGACAATGGTGGTGACGTTGGATACTTCACCCATGGTTCGATGACCGAGGAATTCGAAGATGCCGCTAAAAATCTAGAAGTTGGTAAATACACTACGGAACCAGTAAAAACAGAATACGGTTATCACATTATCCTAAAAACAGATCAAAAAGAAAAACCTACATTAGAAAGTGTAAAAGATGATATTATCGAAGATCTTGCCGAAGAAAAACTAACGGACGATGCTACGATCAATATCAAAGCACTTATGGACTTAAGAGAAACCGCTGGCATGAATATCCAAGATACAACGCTTAAAAATCAATACGATATTTTAATGCAAAACAGTCTTGCATCGGCTGCCGAAAGTAATGAGAACTCATAAAATTGAGTTCTTTTTTTGGCAAGATAGGCAAACATGATAGATCACATCCTTGTTTTCTCATATCTTATTGTAGATAGGAGGAATAAATATGTTTCAAGATCAATTCGATCAAACAAATGAAATGAATGCACAATTCGTTGGTGACAATATGAATGTCGAAATGAATATGGATGTCGACAACAATTTTCAAGGTAATAAAATGATGGGAGGATGTCCACGCCCAATGGTAGGGCCTGTTCAAGAACGTGTCGTAAACCGCACTTTCGTTCACGAAGTACCACAAGTGTGATAATTTATGATAGACCAAGTATATTAAGGGAGAATAAGTACAAATTTAAAGGCATTTTGATAAGAAATGTCTTTTTGTATGGTATAATGGTTTTAGAATGAAATATTAAATAATAATTTGAAGGAGTAATTTATAATGAATAATAAATATGAATTTTTTATAGCTGGTAGAGCTAGAAATAAAGAAAACATTTTAAAGATATGTAATTTATTTGATAAATATAAAATATCTTATTATTGCTTTTTGAAAAATGAAGATGATTGGGGATATGGAAATAAAAATCAAACCCCTGAAGAAAAACAAAAAGAATTTGAATCACTAGGATTAAAAAGCGATATTGTTTTAAGACTATTTAATAATGATTTAGAGGGAGAAAAGAACTCAAAAAATTTGTTACTTGTTTTACCGGCAGGAAAAGCTGCACATATTGAGTCGGGAATTGCATATGGATTAGGGAAAAAATGTTATGCAATAGGTGAGTATGAAGCAACAGATACATTATATAATATTTTTGAGGAAATCTTTTTAAACGAAAAAGAATTAGAAGAATTTCTAAAAGAATATAGTAAATATACAAATTAAAATTTGAAAGTGAGATGATTTTATGGATATAAATAAAATTAAAAATGAATTAATTAGCCAAAAAGAATCTAAATTTAAAGGCAATATTTATCATTATTCACAAGTTAATTTTGCTTATAATTCCAATAAAATTGAAGGTAGCAGATTAACTAGTGAACAGACTGAAGCAATATTTGATACATCTTCATTTATTCCTAAAAG